>JBOGIR010000071.1:0-17980 GCA_050742335.1 Vicinamibacterales bacterium
CGTCTACCGCCTATCGACTACCAGCGACGCATTGAGGGAGGGAGGGAAGCCATGGAAAGGGATGTCGTTTGCGGTATGCAGGTCGATCCGGCCAAAGCGGCGGCGACCAGCGTCTACAACGGGAAGACCTACTACTTCTGCGCCAAGGTCTGCCAAGCCAAGTTCGACGCCAATCCATCAAAGTACGCGTAGGGAGAAGGGAGAAGGGGGGAAGGACCAAAGACCAAAGACCAAAGACCAGAGACTAATGATTAAGAACCAGAGGCCAGGGGCGGCGAGGTAAGGGCACAGGTTCAGGGATATGGAAGAAGCTGTCGATCCGGTCTGCGGGATGACCATCTCCGCGGACGATGCCGTGGGGCACGTGGAGTACCGCGGCCAGACGTACTACTTCTGCGCTGAAAGCTGCCTCGACCGCTTCCGCGCAGCGCCGGATGCGTTTCTGGACGCCGCCAAACCGCCTGCTCCAGCATCTCCAGGCGCTACCTACGTCTGCCCGATGGATCCCGAGGTCCGCCAGTCCGAGTCTGGTGCGTGTCCGAAGTGCGGCATGGCGCTCGAGCCTGATCTCGCCACAGCTCCGGCGATGCGCACCGAGTGGACGTGCCCGATGCACCCCGAGATCGTGCGGGATGCGCCCGGGTCGTGCCCGATTTGCGGGATGGCGCTCGAACCGCGCACCGTCGTGCTCGATGAAGCGCCGAATCCGGAATTGATCGACATGTCGCGCCGATTCTGGACGAGCGCAGCATTGACGGCGCCCCTTCTGGTCGTCGCCATGGGGGACTACATTCCCGGCCGCCCACTCGCGCAACTCATATCGCCGGACGCGATGGCGTGGATTGAGCTTGCCCTGGCCACGCCAGTATGTCTCTGGGGGGCGTGGCCGTTCTTCGTCCGTGGCTGGCGCTCGATCGTCAACCGCAGCCTGAACATGTTCACGCTCATTGCCTTGGGCGTTGGGGTGGCCTACGGCTACAGCGTCGTGGCGACGCTGCTGCCGGAACTCTTCCCAGCGGGCTTCCGGGACGAATCGGGAGAGGTCGGCGTCTATTTCGAGGTTGCGGCGGTTATCGTCACCCTCATCCTCCTCGGGCAGGTGCTCGAGTTGCGCGCGCGAAGCCAGACGAGCGCGGCTATCAAGAAACTGCTCGGGATGGCGGCCAAGTCTGCGCGTCGGATCCGCGAGGACGGCACCGAGGAAGACGTGCCGCTGGAGACGGTGCATGTCGGGGATCGACTCCGGGTACGACCCGGCGAAAAGGTTCCTGTCGATGGCGTCGTGGTCGAAGGGTCGAGCGCGATTGACGAGTCAATGGTCACCGGCGAGCCGATCCCGGCCGAAAAGCACGCCGGCGACCGTGTGGTGGGCGCCACCCTCAACAGCACCGGCACTCTTGTCATTCGGGCCGAGAAAGTCGGGGCCGATACGCTGCTGTCTCGCATTGTCGCGATGGTGGCTGAAGCGCAGCGCAGCCGCGCACCGATCCAGAAGCTTGCCGACGTTGTCTCCGGATATTTCGTTCCGGCCGTTGTGGCCGTTGCCATGGTCACGTTTGTCGTCTGGGCGCTCGTTGGGCCTGAGCCCAGGCTGGCGCACGCGCTCGTGAATGCCGTTGCGGTGCTCATCATCGCCTGCCCGTGCGCGCTGGGCCTTGCCACGCCGCTCTCGATCATGGTCGCGACGGGAAGAGGGGCGACCACGGGCATTCTTTTCCGGAACGCTGAGGCCATCGAGGTGCTGCGCAAGGTGGACACGCTTGTCGTCGACAAGACGGGCACGCTGACGGAAGGGAAGCCTCGCCTCTTCACCGTGCTGCCTGCTGGCTACAGTGAAGCCGCGCTCCTGCACGCAGCGGCGAGCGTCGAACGCGGTAGCGAGCACCCGCTTGCCGCTGCCATCGTCAGCGGCGCGCAGGAACGCGGGGTAACGGCCGGTCAGGCGCGCGACTTCAGAAGCGTGACCGGCAAGGGCGTCATCGGCATCGTCGAGGGCCGGAGGGTGTCACTTGGCAACCGCGCGCTCATGGATGAACTCGGCATCGATGCCGGCGCATTCGGCGAAAAGGCTGAAGCCCTTCGGGCTCGAGGGCAGACCGTGATGTTCGTCGCCATCGAGCACACGATCGCAGGCATCATCGGCGTCGCAGATCCGATCAAGGAGAGCACGCCTGAGGCGATTCGTGCCCTTCATCGCGAAGGCGTGCGTGTCGTTATGATGACCGGCGACAGCAAGACGACGGCCCAGGCCGTTGCGCGCACATTGAACATCGATGAGGTGCATGCGGAGGTGTTGCCCGACCAGAAGGTGGATCTCGTCAAGCGCCTGCAGAGCGAAGGCCGCGTTGTGGCGATGGCAGGCGACGGCATCAACGACGCGCCCGCGCTTGCGCAGGCACAGGTCGGCATCGCGATGGGCACGGGCACCGACGTGGCCATGGAGAGCGCGGCGGTCACGCTGGTGAAGGGCGACCTGCGGGGGATTGCCCGCGCGCGCGGACTGAGCCGCGCGACGATGAGGAACATCAAGCAGAATCTCTTTTTCGCGTTCGTGTACAACGCGGCCGGCGTTCCCGTTGCCGCGGGCGTGCTGTATCCGTTTGTCGGCCTGCTCCTGTCACCCATCATTGCCGCCGCCGCCATGAGCTTCAGCTCGGTGTCGGTGATTGGCAACGCGCTGCGATTGCGGACGGCAGACCTCTAATGAGTAAGAGCATCGCGCTGAGCTTCGGTGGTGCATGGCTGGTGGCGCTGGTCGCCACAGCGTCACTGGTCTCGGCGCAATCACGTCCGGTCCGGTTGGAGCCGGATACCACGTACCCCGCTTTGGTCCGGCTAAAGCCGGACACTACGTACGCCGCTTTGGTCCGGCTAGAGCCGGACACTACGACCGGAGCGAGGTCACTCGTGCCGGCGCAGCCACATCCGGTCCGGCTGAAGCCGGACACGACGATCGTCGCGTCAGCGGAGCATGAGCGGCCGGCGCCCTCAGAGTCGCAGCCCCAGGAACCAGCGCCGGCCACGGACGTGGCCACGCAGCACGCGCACCAGCCCGCGCCGGCTGCCGGCCTGTTTTCCACACGAGACGCGTCGGGCACGGCGTGGCTGCCAGACCTCACACCAATGTACGGCTTCCACCGCGAGGGCGGTGGCTGGCAGCTCATGCTGCACGGCAATGCGTTTCTACAACTGCTGCGTGAATACGCGCCTGAACATCGCGGCGCCACGCAGGCCGGCAGCATCAACTGGGTCATGGCGATGGCACGACGCCCTGTGGGCCCGGGACGCATCGGTCTGCGGACGATGCTCAGCCTCGAGCCATGGACCATCTCGGGGTGCGGCTACCCGAATCTGCTCGCGACCGGCGAGTTCTGCGACGGCGATGGGATTCACGACCGGCAGCACCCGCACGATCTGTTCATGGAGGCAGCCGTAGAATTCGACAGTCCGTTGCGCGGCACGCTTCGCTGGCATGTGTACGGAGGACTGGCGGGAGAACCGGCGCTTGGGCCACCTGCGTTCCCCCATCGCATCTCCGCGCTGTCGAATCCCGTGTCGCCGATTGCCCATCACTGGCTCGACTCGTCACACATCACGTATGGCGTGGTCACCACGGGTGTGTACGGCGCACGGTGGAAGGCAGAGGCATCACTGTTCAACGGGCGTGAGCCCGACGAGCGCCGGTACGACTTCGACTTTGCTGCCCTCGACTCAGTGGCCGGACGACTGTGGCTCCTTCCCACTGAGTCGCTGGCGCTGCAGGTATCTGCCGGACACCTCAGTGAAGCGGAGCAGGTCCATGCCGGAGGGCCGTGGATCGATGCCGACCGCGTGACGGCGTCGGCCACCTATCACAGGCCGTTCGGCAGCCGCCACTTGTGGGCGACGACGGTGGCCTGGGGCGTCAACCACGAAAACGGTGAGACGACGCACGGACTGGTTGCAGAATCGAGTGCGAGCTTCTCCCAGGGGCACACGTGGTTCGGTCGCGCGGAGCTGAACGGCAAGCCGGCGCACGACCTGCACGTACACGAGTCGAACGAGGTCTTCACCGTCGGCAAGCTGCAGGGAGGCTACACTCGCTACCTTGACGCGCGTCGCGGATGGGCGCCGGGAATCGGCGCGAGCGTCTCCGCAGCCCTGGTGCCAGACGCCCTTCGGCCGCGGTACGGCGGCGTCGGCCTGGGTGTGGGCGTGTTTCTGACGCTGCGTCCCGCCGCGCACGAGACGGCGCAATGAGGATGATCGTTCGCGTGCTGATCGTCGTGCTCCTGACGGTCGTCGCCGCAGCTGCCGCCGCCATGTGGTACGCCCGGAGTACCGGGTTGAGCGCCCGCGCCCGGCCGGCGGCGCTCGAAACGCGCATTGCGCGATCCGTGCGTCGGTTTGCCGTGCCCCCGGACATCAGGGAGCAGCGCAATCCGATACCGGTCTCCACGGACGTCATTACCGCCGGCCGCGCGCATTTTGCCGATCACTGCGCGACCTGCCACGCCAATGACGGCAGCGGCAACACCGACATGGGTCAGAACATGTTCCCGAAGGCGCCCGATATGCGTCAGTCCGCCACGCAGTCCCTGACGGACGGAGAGCTGTTCTGGATCATTGAAAACGGCATCCGGTTCACGGGCATGCCGGGCTGGAGCACCGGGTCGACGGAAGGCGAGGAGGCGAGCTGGCACCTCGTGCACTTCATCCGGCGCCTGCCGGATCTGACGGAGACCGAAGTCGAGGACATGAAGGCGTTGAATCCACGGTCACCGGAGGAAATCCGGCAGGAGATCGAGGCCGAGCGATTTCTGCGCGGCGACGACATTCGTTGACGCGTCAGGAAATCGTCAGGTTCGCGCGGGCGCGAAGTTGAGTATTGTATTAGGGGAGCATATTCATGACTCAGCGAGTTCTTGGCGCCGTGGCACTCGTCGTGGCCCTTGCCCTTCCGTCCTTCGCGCTGGCGCACGTAGGTCACGCTCACAAGGTCATGGGAACGGTGTCGAATGTCGACGGCTCGCATCTGATGGTCAAGACCACCGACGGGAAGACCGTGATGGTCATGCTCGACGCGAAGACGAAGATCGTGCAGGGCAAGGTGAAAGTGGCGCCCGGCGCGTTGAAGGTCGGCGATCGCATCGTGGCCGAAGGCGCGCAGGACAAGGACATGCTGATGGCCACCAGCGTTCAGGTGGGGACCGCACCGGCAGCCGCGAAGAAGCCGGGCTCGTAGGACGGGACGTCGTCAGTCGAGCGAACAGGCGCCCGGTCCACGCGGATCGCCGCACGTGCCGCAGGGGCCAGGAGCGGTCGCGCGGGCAGGGGCCGCCCCGGTGTGCGCGGCGAACACCGAGAAGCGACGCTCCAGCACGTGCCCGTGGCAGGCCGGGCATCCTGGCGTGTCACCATTCCGCACCAGCACTTCGAACTGGTGCGCGCATGCCTTGCAGGAATATTCGTACAGCGGCATCAGATCACGTCCTCGGTCACATCGGCGAACACGTCGCCCAACGCGTCGGCAATCTCCGGATCGAACTGCGTCCCGCTGCAGCGCCGGATCTCGTCGATCGCCAGGACCGGCGGCATCGGCGGCCGCTGCGTGTGCGGGTGCGTCATCGCATCGTAGGCATCGGCGATCGCCAGAATCCGCGCCCCGACGGGAATCCGCCCTCCCTTCAGTCCCCGCGGATAACCGCTCCCGTCGAAGGCCTCATGGTGGGCCAGGGCCAGGTTCGCGGCGCCGGAGAAGGCGGGCAGGTTCCTCAGCAGATCATAGCCGAGGTGCGGATGCGTCCGCATCACGTCCCATTAGAATTTCTCGGTGTCTCGGTGTCGCGGTGTTGCCGTATTCAATATCAATCCAAGCGAGCTCCGGTGTAGGGTCTCTCTCTGCCATCGTAAGAACTGTGGACGCGCGGCGCAATGCCGATCGACGGTATTGATGAGGCCGATGCGCGCGCACGACCCGACCGCGTCGAACCGTTGGCAGCACCGCGCCAGCTATACTGCTGCAGGTTGTCTGTCCACGCGAAGTCTCGTCACGTCGCGAATCCGCTCCGGCGCAACGTCGCCATCGTGGCTCACGTCGACCACGGCAAGACGACGCTGGTTGACGCGCTGTTGCGGCAGAGCGGCGCCTTCCGCGCCCATCAGCAGGTCGTCGACCGCGTCATGGACAACACCGACCTCGAGCGCGAACGCGGCATCACCATCCTGGCGAAGAACACGGCCGTTCGGTACGGCGATCACCTGATCAATATCGTGGACACGCCGGGGCATGCGGACTTCGGCGGCGAAGTGGAGCGCACGCTGTCGATGGTGGACGGCGTGATGCTGCTGGTGGACGCGTCGGAGGGTCCGCTGCCGCAAACGCGGTTCGTGCTGCGCAAGGCGCTCGAACGTGGCCTGCCGCCGATCGTCGTGCTGAACAAGATCGATCGGACCGACGCCCGTCCGCAGGAGGTGTTGAACGAGGTGTACGATCTGTTCATCGACCTCGACGCCACGGAGGAGCAGATTGAGTTTCCGGTGCTGTACACGAACGCCCGGACCGGGGTCGCGACCCGCGATCCGGCCGTGGCCGGGGACGATCTGAGCCCGCTCTTCAGGGCGATTGTGGAACATGTGCCCCCGCCGCGCGGCAATGCCGGGTCGCCGCTCCAGATGCTCGTGGCCAATCTCGATTCGAGCGATTACCTGGGACGGATCGCGATTGGCCGCATCTTCAACGGCACCGTGCACCTGAACGACGCCGTCGCCGTGCTCAAACTCGACGGGTCCGTGCAGCACACGCGCGTCACGCAACTGCTGGCCTTCGACGGCCTGAAGCGCGTGGAGATCGATCGGGCGGCCGCCGGCGACATCGTCTGCCTGGCGGGGATCGAGCACATCACGATCGGCGAGACGGTCGCCAGTCCTGAGCATCCGATCGCCCTTCCGCGGATCGCGGTGGATGAGCCGACGGTCTCGATGATCTTTGGCATCAATACTTCTCCCATGGCCGGACGGGACGGCCAATACGTGACGTCGCGAAACCTCCGCGACCGGCTGGCGCGCGAGCTGCTTGGCAACGTGTCGCTGCGCGTGGAGGAGACGGACACGCCGGAGCAGGTGAAGGTGATCGGCCGGGGCGAGCTGCAGCTCTCGATTCTCATCGAGATGATGCGGCGGGAAGGATACGAGCTGCAGGCCTCGCGTCCGGACATCGTCACGAAGGATGTCGGCGGTGTGACGATGGAGCCCGTGGAGGACCTGGTGATCGATATCCCGGAGCAATTCCAGGGCGTGGTGATGGCGCAGGCGGGGACGCGCCGTGGCGTGCCCAGCAAGATGGTGAATCACGGCAGCGGACGTGTGAGGCTCGAATTCCGCATTCCGGCGCGCGGGCTCATTGGGTTCCGCTCCCAGTTTCTGACCGACACGAGGGGGACCGGCATCATGAACCACCTGTTTGCCGGCTGGGAGCCGTGGCACGGTGCGATCGCCCGGCGACCGACCGGCGCACTGGTCGCGGATCGCGTCGGGGCCGCCACGGCCTACGCGATTTTCAACCTTCAGGAGCGAGGTGAAATCTTCATCGAGCCCGGCACGCAGGTCTACGAGGGGATGATCATCGGCGAGAACGCCCGCACGAACGACATCGACGTCAACGTCACGAAGGAAAAGAAGCAGACGAACATGCGGGCCTCGACCGCGGATGAGGCGATACGCCTCATTCCTCCGCGCATGCTCAGCCTCGAACAGGCGATCGAGTTCATCAACGACGATGAGCTGGTGGAAGTCACGCCGAAGAGCATCCGGCTGCGCAAGCGGATCCTGGCCGGGAACATGAGGCCGAAACGCGCCGACGGATAGGCCGATGTTACGGCTCTGACATTCGCGCGTCCAATTTCGGCATGTGAGGGGTTGTGAGAACGCCTCAGGCGCGTGCAGACGCGTGAGTTTGCAAGCAGGAAGGCGACTGATCCATCGGGCACGGCAATTGCGCAAGGGGCCCGCGCCTGCGCAGCTTTGCAGGCGCTTACCTCGGAGGTTCCCGTGCTGCTCGGAGCGTTCGCCATGTTCTCCAACGACCTTGCCATCGATCTCGGCACGGCCAATACGTGCGTTTTCGCGCGCGGCCGGGGCATCGTCCTGAACGAGCCGTCGATCGTGGCAATGAACACGGTCAACGCCAAGATCGAGGCCGTTGGCAGCGAAGCCAAAGCCATGGTCGGCCGGACGCCCGGCTGCATCACGGCCATCAAGCCGATGCGCGATGGCGTGATCGCCGATTTCAACGCCGCCGAGAAGATGCTCGACTACTTCATCAAGAAGGCGCACGGGAAGCGCCGGTTCGTCCGTCCCCGCGTCGTCATCGGCGTCCCGTCAGGGATTACACAGGTTGAACGGCGGGCCGTGAAGGACAGCGCGCACCGTGCGCGGGCGAGCGAGGTGTATCTGGTCGAGGAAGGCATGGCCGCGGCGATTGGAGCCGGTCTGCCCATCACCGAAGCGTGCGGCAGCATGATCGTGGACATCGGCGGCGGAACCACCGACGTCGCCGTCATTTCGCTTGCCGGTATCGTCTACAGCCGTTCGGTCCGCGTGGCCGGCAACGCCATGGACGAGGCGATCGCCAACTACATCAAGCGGGAGAAGGATCTCCTCATCGGTGAGCGGACCGCGGAACAGATCAAGATCGACCTTGGATCGGCCGCGCCGCTTGCGGAGCGGAAGGAAAAGGAAGTCAAGGGCCGTCACGTCGTCCAGGGCAAGCCGATGACGGTGGTTGTCAACTCCGACGAAATTCGCGGGGCGCTGGAAGACTCGGTCCGTCAGATCATTCAGGCCGTGCGGAACGGCCTCGAGGCGACGCCTCCGGAGCTTGCCGCCGACATCTGCGACCGAGGCCTCGTGCTGAGTGGCGGCGGCGCAATGCTCCGGAATCTGGACGAGCGCCTCCGGCGCGAAACAGGCGTTCCTGTGCAGATCGCAGAAGATCCACTGTCGTCGGTCGTGCTGGGCGCTGGTCAGATGCTCTCGAATCTCAACCTGCTGAAAAAGACCTCTCTGGATTAGCGACGCTACCTCGCCGTCCATTCAGGCGGCGGCTGGATCGTCGGTTCCGGCGTTCGGCCGGGATCGGGACGTCCGCTGCCGGCCAGACGGCTGATGGCCCGCACCGTCATGTCGTGATCGGCCACGATCTGGCACGACAGGCGCACCCCGCTCAACCCGCGTTCCGCCAGTCTCGTCTTCTCCGCCTGCGTCATCTGCTGTGGCTCGCCGCTCACGAACTCCACGCGACAGGTCGTGCAGCGCGCATTGCCCCCGCATGCGTGGAGAATATCAACCCCCGCGTCCTGCTCGATGCCCAGTACGAGCCGCTTCCCGAGGGTGATTTCAACGCTAGGGAACCCTTCGACCGTCAGCTTCGGCATGGCCTTATGTTACCTTTGACCATTGACCCTCGCCTGTGCACGTTGTCTTCAACTTTTAACTTTTGACTTCTAACTTTTAACTTCGAAATCGTCCCATGCCCGACCCCACCGCACGTCCGTCCAAACTCTGGAAGCAGCTTTCTGCCGATCGCAAGGTGATAGCGTCTGACGCATTCTGGCGCGACGAGAACGCGACGGCCGAGCAGGCGGAAGCGATGGCGCTCATTGCGCAGCGCATCAAGTTCAGGCTGAAAAGCGTCCATGCCATGCCTGTCGAGAAAAAGACACGACAGCTGGTCGGACTGCCGGTTGTCTCGGAAATCGTCGCGGCGCGATTGCTCGTGTCGTATCACCTCGCACGGCACCGGCCGATGATGGGGCGCTTCCTCGATGCCCTTGGCATCACGCACGAAGAGGGACTGATCGCAGACGAGGAGCTCACGCCGCCCTCAGCCGATCGCCTCAGCGCGGCCGCCCGCTCGCTTGCCGAGTCGTATCCTGCCGAAGACGTGTCGCTCTATTTCTCCACGCTGCGCTGGCAGGACCCGGACACGTGGGCCGGTCTGTCGGATCTGCCGCACGCCGATATCGGATCTCCCGCGTCACCGCAGGGTGCATAGGCCTCCGCAATGGAATGGATGACGTCGGCGGAGGGCTGGATCGCCCTCCTGACGCTTACGGTGCTGGAGATCGTCCTCGGCATCGACAATATCGTCTTCATCTCGATCCTGGCGGCAAAGCTCCCGTCGGCGCTACGCGCACGGGCCCGCAAGGTCGGCCTCACGCTCGCGATGCTCATGCGCGTGGCCCTGTTGCTGTCGATCACGTGGGTGATGCGGCTGACGGCGCCTCTGTTCACGGCGATCGGGCACGAGATTTCCGGACGCGATCTCATTCTGATTGTGGGCGGGCTGTTTCTGCTCGCCAAGAGCACGTACGAGATCCACGACAAGCTCGAAGGCGAAGAGGGGCATGCCTCCGGCAAGGTGGCGGCCTCGTTCGGCGCGGTCATCGTGCAGATTCTGCTGCTCGACGTCGTGTTTTCGCTCGATTCGGTGATCACCGCGGTTGGCATGGCTGACGATATCGTGGTGATGATCCTGGCGGTGATCGTGGCCGTCGGTGTCATGTTGATCTCCGCCGACGCGATCAGCGACTTCGTCGATCGACACCCGACCGTGAAGATGCTGGCGCTCAGCTTTCTGCTGCTCATCGGCGTCTCCCTCGTTGGCGAGGGGCTCGACCAACACATCCCGAAGGGCTACATCTACTTTGCGATGGGCTTTTCCGTGTTCGTGGAGATGATCAACGTGCGCATTCGCGCGCGCACCGCGCCGGTCCATCTGCATCAGCCCTATACGGACTAGTCTCGTCTATTGCAGATTTCAGATTGGCCGAATGGAGATTGTTGTCGAATGACGAGTTTTGATTGCCGACGTGATTGTTTCGATTGACCCCGCCCGCAATCATCAATCAATTCGAACAATCGTCACTCACGAATCGCCAACACTCGCCAATCGAGCAATCCACAATCGGCATTAGCTGCGGCGTTCTGTTTTGCCCGCGCTCGTGCGGGCCCAGTTCGCAATCAGGTTCGCCAGCCACGCATAGAGTTCATCCGCCGGCTGGCCACGAACGCCCAGGGAGTGGTCGCCGCCAGATACGACTGCCAGCGTCACCGGCGCTTTCATCGTGGCGATCACAGGCGCCAGCTCGGAAGGCGTGCCGAACGCGTCGCGCTCGCCCTGGACGATCAGCACCGGAACGGTGATCGCCGGAAGGTGCGCAGAACGCAGTTGCTCCGGCTTTCCGGGTGGGTGGAGAGGGTACCCGAGCGCAAAGACGCCGTTCACCCGGTCGCCCTGCGCGGCAAGATGCGTGGCGATGCGGCCACCCATCGACTTGCCGCCGATGAGAAGCGCCGCCGGCTTGCCGGACGATGCTTGAGCGACGTCGATCGCGCGACGAAAGCAGTGTTCCAGGGCAGGTGCGGTGTCCGGCGCCCGGCGCTTCTGCTCCATGTACAAGAAATTGAACGTCCAGACCTCGATCCCGGTTGCGGCGAGTTGGCGTGCAATGCCGGTGATGAACGGATGACGCTGTCCCGCGCCGGCGCCGTGGGCCAGGACGATGCGGAGAGTGCTTGCTGCCGACGCGGGCGCAGCGTACCGCATCGCCGTGGTGCGACGCCCTCCGTCGAGGGTGATGGCCACGGCTTGACCCAAGAGCTCCTCGCCCATTCGCCACATCCGCTTCCTGTGCTGTCTCAACGGCGGCCCTCGCGGGACGCGCCTCGTGCTACGCGCAGCCGCTACGCTGTCGTACCGAGGCCGAGAAACAGTTCGAGGCCTTGATCGAACCTGGACGTGCGGACGACCCGTAACGCCCCAGCCGACCGCGGTTGAGCCGCACGTCTGTATCCTGCCTTGACCGTAAGCGCGGGTCGTCGTGGCACTTATGATGACGGATGCACTCCCTCGACCTGATCCTCACGCTGGCCGGCGGCCTCGGCGCAGCCCTTGTTGGCGGATATCTCACACATCGCCTCGGCCTATCGCCCATCGTAGGTTATCTGTTCGCGGGCATGCTGGTCGGCCCACACACTCCCGGCTTTGTCGCGGATCAAGCCCTCGCAGAACAACTAGCGGAGGTCGGCGTCATCCTACTGATGTTCGGTATAGGACTCCATTTTCATCTCCGCGACCTGCTGGCGGTCCGCCGAATTGCGCTCCCTGGCGCCATCGTCCAGAGCGCGGTGGCTACAGGGTTAGGAGTCCTCGTCGCCCGATCGTTTGGCTGGAGTTGGTCGTCTGGCCTGGTGTACGGAATTGCGCTATCCGTAGCGAGCACGGTGGTTCTGGTCCGGGTCCTGTCCGACAACAACGATCTGCACACACCGACTGGACATATCGCGGTCGGCTGGCTCGTCGTTGAAGACCTGTTTACAGTGCTCGTCCTCGTGCTGATGCCGGCGGCATTCAGCGTCGACGCGCCCCAGGGTTCGGTGATGGTTGCGCTCGAGTCCGCGCTTGTAAAGGTTGCTGCACTCGTCGCCATCGTCGCTGCTCTCGGTGGGCGCCTTCTGCCGTGGGTGCTGAACCACGTCGCGGCGACGCGGTCGCGGGAGCTGTTTACCCTTGCTGTTCTCGTCGTCGCCCTCGGCCTCGCGGTCGGCGCCGCCACCGTGTTCGGCGTCTCGATGGCCCTCGGAGCGTTCTTGGCCGGGATGGTTGTCGGCCGATCCGAGTTTAGCGTGCGTGCCGCCTCTGAAGCTCTCCCGATGCGTGATGCGTTCGCAGTTCTGTTCTTCGTATCGGTCGGGATGTTGCTCGACCCGACACATCTGATCCGTGAGCCTGCCCTCATCGCGGCGACACTCGGGGTGGTTCTCATTGCCAAACCACTTGCGGCGCTGGCGATTGCGGCTCTGCTGCGGTATCCGCTGGAGGTTGGTCTGTCTGTAGCGGTTGCTCTCGCTCAAATCGGGGAGTTCTCGTTCATCGTTGCTGCGCTCGGAAACCAACTTGGCGTGCTCACGTCAGACGCAACAAACACGATAGTCGCTGCGTCCATCGCATCGATTACGCTCAACCCGGTCCTGTATCGTCTCATCAAGCCGCTCGCCCGCTGGCGAGGCGGCCGGCTCCGAACGCGCTCAGCGACGCGACCGGAGCATCCGCAAGAATCCGCGGCCATGAGGTTTCGCGCCGTAGTGGTTGGTTATGGTCCTGTCGGTCGGACCGTGGCTCGCCTCCTGCGCGAGAATCAGATCGAACCGACGATCGTCGAACTAAATATGGAGACGGTTCGGCACCTTCGTGCTGAAGGCATTGGTGCTATATACGGGGACGCGAGCCACGCTCAGACGCTGGCTGCCGCTGGTGTAGCGGACGCACGTAGCGTTGCGCTGACCGTAGCAGGAATGACTGGTGCTGCCGAGACGATCCGCGTGACCCGTGAGCTGAACCCGGATGTCCAGATTCTTGCGCGTAGCGCGTCGATCCGGGAGCAGGCGGCCCTCCAACGAGCTGGTGCGAATCTAGTGTTTTCCGGCGAAGCAGAAGTGGCCTTAGCTTTTGCGGAGGCAGTCCTCGCAACGCTGGGAGCTACACGCGAGCAGATTGAACGCGAACGAGCGCGAGTGCACGCCGCGCTGGCGCAGACCAACCCGCATGACGGCGCCAGCGCACAAGAGCAACGCGGTCCATAGCGAAGCGGCCAGAAGGCGGAATACGGGGGCTCAGCCGTCGAATCAGGTGGACTGCAGCCGATCGAGGTATCGACGGATGCGTCGCGCGTTCGTCCCAGTATCGCTGACGCCGACACGCGAAACAGAGCGCACGTCCACGCGTGTGCCGGTGCCCCACGGCGTGAGCCGGACGGCAATGTCGTCCTTGAAGCCGAACCAGCGCGTCGTGTCGGTGGCTTCGATGCGGCCGGTTCCCTTGTCCGCGGTGACGATCTCCCAGCCTTCCGCCTGCGCCACCGCCAGCGCGCGGTTGAAGACCTGATCGACGGGATCGGGCAACGTGATGGGCACGAGGTCCGGATAGCCTTCGCGCTGGAGTTCCACAAGACTCGCAGGCCGGTCGAGGCCGTTCGGCGCATCGGCGCGCAATGGCACGACGGCCTCAAAGGTGGGAGGGTTCTCCAGATCGGTCGTGATGTCGTGTATGGCCGGTGCGTTCCGCGCCCGTCGCAGCCATTCCAGCGGGACGCCCAACGTAGTCAGTCCCGCGAGCAGTGCCACGGCGGCCACGACCATCTGGCCCCGGGCCCGGTGGGTGTAGGCGAGTCCGGCGGCAATCACACTGAGCACGATCGCCGCGACACCCACGTACGCGGCCCAGCGAAGCACCGTAAAGGCGCTGGCGAGCGAGAGAAGACCGATCCGATACGAGGGTCCAGCGATGGCCAGCAGGAGCAGGCCGATGGTGGCAATTCCACAGGCGGACAGGACGAGACGCATGCACTCCTCGGTCCGGCTAACCTTCGACTGCGCTCAGGTCATCCCGAGCTTTCGTCGAGGGGTGAAGCCCGGACGCTACGTACTGCAGGGCGTATTGTAGGCTGTCTGCATGCGCCTGGCCGCCCTCGGGTGGGATGAACCGTTCGCCGCGGCATTCGACCGACTCGCCCTCGGCGCCGATGTCGAGCCAGCGCGCGTGGTGATCGAGTTCAACTACCTCTACCGTGTATGGACCGGCGGCGGGGAGCTCGACGCCACTGCTTCGGGCCGGCTGAAGCATCGTGCGGCCAGCCGGAGCGAACTGCCGGCGGTCGGCGACTGGGTCGCGCTGCGCAGGCGGTCACATCAGGACAACGGCGCCGTCGTGGCGGTACTCCCGCGTCGCAGCGTGTTCTCACGCAGGATGGCAGGCGCGGCGACCGACGAACAAATCGTCGCCGCCAACGTCGACGTCATCTTCATTGTGATGGGGCTCGACGCCGATTTCAGCGTCCATCGTCTCGAGCGATATCTGTTGCTCGCCCATGAAAGCGGTGCTGCACCTGTGGTGGTCCTGACGAAGCCGGATCTGTCGGATGACGAGGCGGCGCGCGTCGTGGAGATCTCGGCGATCGCCGGAGCGGTTCCGGTCCATGTCGTCAATCCAAGGCTCGGCGCCGGTCTCGAACAGGTCAGTGTGTATCTGCCGCCGGGGCGCACGGGCGCGCTGCTCGGATCGTCGGGCGTGGGGAAGAGCACGATGATCAATCGCCTCATCGGGGAGGACATTCTCAAGACGCGCGAGGTCCGCGAGTCCGACCAGAAGGGGCGGCACACGACGACGAACAGAGAGCTTGTCGTGCTGCCGAACGGCGGCTTGATCATCGACACGCCCGGCATGCGGGAGCTGCAGTTGTGGGATGTGGGCGAGGCGGCGCGCGAGACGTTCGACGACGTCGAAACGCTGGCCGCGGCGTGCCGCTTCACCGATTGCCGTCATCGCGACGAGCCGCGGTGCGCGGTGAAGGCGGCTGTCGCCGAGGGCCGCTTTCAGCCGGATCGGCTCGAGAGCTATCTCAAATTGCAGGACGAACTGGCGGCCCTGGCCCGGCGGCAGGACGAGCGTGCGCTGCTCGAACAGAAGCGGCAGGCGAAGATCATAGGAAAGGCGGTCAGAAAGCACGTCAAGGCGAAGCGCGGCGACTAATCCGGTTTTCACTTCCACGAGCCACAGAGACACAGAGACACGGAGTAATACGAAAAGGATTTTTCTCTGTGTCTCCGTGTCTCCGTGGCCCGTGAGGGTGAAAAACGCGTTAGCCCTATAATTTCGTCCGTGCTCGTCGCCCTGACGCTGTTCGGCCTGGTCCAGGCGCAGTCATTCTTCACGTCCACCCTCCCGCCGGCCGAGCTGCAGAACAAGCAGGCCGTGCTCGAGACGACGTATGGGACCGTTGTGCTCGATCTGCTGGCGGACGCCGCGCCCAATCACGTCGCGCACTTCATCACACGCGTGCGCGAGGGCGCGTACAACGGCACCGCGTTCCATCGCGTGATTGCGATGGGGATTATTCAGGGTGGCGATCCGCTTTCCAAGGATCCCGCGCAGCAGGCCAAGTACGGGACAGGTGGGCTGGGCGTCCTGCGATTCGAACCCAACATGGAGAAGCACTCGCGCGGGTCGGTCTCGGCGGTACTCGTCCCCGGCCAGCGAGACAGCGCCGGCTCTCAATTCTTCATCTGCATCACGGATCAGCCGGCGCTCGACGGTCAGTACACCGTGTTCGCCCGCGTCGTCGAAGGCATCGCGGTCGCCCAGAAGATTTCGCTCGTAGCTGCCAGCGCCGAGAGTGTTCCGGCCGAACGCATCGAGATCAAGCGCGCATCCATCCGCGACAAGCCGGCGCCAGAACGGGAGCCGTTCGTGGACGCGACGGTCGAAGAGTTGGCGCGACAGCGGGTCGTGATCGAGACGTCGATGGGCAACATGACGGTGGAATTCCTTCCGGACCGCGCGCCCATCCACGTGCGCGCTTTCCTGCGGATGGCGGCGTCGGGCGTGTACGACGGCACGGCGTTCCATCGTGTCGCGCGCGGATTCGTCATCCAGGGCGGCTATCTGCCGTCGCGCCGCGAGCCGCTCGAGCCGAAGCAGCAGGCGTACGTCCGGCCGCTTCCGCCCGAATTCAATCCGACGCCGCACGACCGGGGCATTGTGTCGATGGCCAGAGGCGACGACCCCGGAAGCGCGACCTCATCGTTCTTCATCGTCCTGGCGCGCACACAGGCGTTGGACAACCAGTACACGGTGTTCGGGCGCGTCGTGGAAGGACTCGATGTGATTGCGAAGATCGAAGCGGTGCCGGTAAACGGCGAAACGCCCGTCACGCGAATCGACGTGATGCGTGTTCGCGTCGCCGGGCCCTAACCAGTACGTAGTGTCCGGCTTTAGCCGGACTTGATGGTCCGCCTGAAGGCGGACACTACGTACTGAGCTACTCTCCAAACGGCAGCCGCGGCTGCGGATCCAGTACGCCGACCAGGTCACTGCACAGATTGTGAACGCTGACGCCCAGGAGACGAACCGGCCGCGTCCCTGCCTCCGTCTTGTCCAGGAGCGCCAGGGCGCGGGCCACGATCGACTCCTCGTCGCGCGTGGCGACGTCACTGTGGCTGCGGGTGATCGTCATGAAGTCGTGGTACCGCACTTTGATCGTCACGGTCCGGGCGTACCGCTCGTGGCGTAACAGCCATCGCGCCGCGTCGCTCGCCATGGCCGAGATCTCGGCGCGGATCTCCGCAATGTCCGTCACGTCGCGGGCGAACGTGTTTTCGCTGCCGGAGGATTTCGGGTCGTGCCCGGCCTCCACGAGCCTGTCGTCCTCGCCGCGCGCCAGTTGTTGCAGCCATTCCGCCAGCGACCCCACCGTCTCGCGCAGCGCAGCCGGATCGGCCGTGCGGATGTCGATCAGCCGCTCGATGCCCCGCGCGCGCAGCTTGCGAGCGGTCACGGGACCCACGCCCCACAACGCGTCGACTGGCAGGCCTTGGAGAAACCCCTGGACACGTTCAGGCGCGATCACCGTCAGGCCGTCGGGCTTCTGCCACCCCGACGCAATCTTCGCGAGAAACTTGTTCGGCGCGACGCCTGCGGACGCGGTCAACTCCGTCGTCTGTCGAATATCGGCCTTCAACCGACGCGCCACGTTGATGCCGAGCGTTTCGCCCCAGGAGTTGCTCGTGACGTCGAGATACGCTTCGTCGAGCGACAGAGGTTCGACGAGCGGCGTCACGCGTCGGAAGATGTCGAAGACCTGCTGCGACACCGCCCGGTACTTCGTGAAGTCGGGCGGGACGATGACAAGAGCGGGGCAAAGACGGACGGCTCTGGACATGGGGATGGCGGATCGCACGCCGAACGCGCGCGCCTCGTAGCTGGCCGCCGCAACCACCCCACGCGAATCGGGCGCGCCGCCGACCGCCACCGGCCGGCCACGGAGCTCGGGATTGTCCCGCTGCTCGACCGACGCGTAGAAGGCGTCCATGTCGATATGAACGATGCGCCGGAGGTCGCCCATGCCTGCCTCTTACCGTTGGTTTCTCGACGCTCGACCTGCCA
>JBOGIR010000072.1:0-9121 GCA_050742335.1 Vicinamibacterales bacterium
TAAGAATGGGGACATTTCTATTTCGCCTTGACACATCACGCGCGGCCGCCTTGACAAGTCTCCCTCAGGCCACTATGATTAGCAGTCGCACACGGTAAGTGCTAACTCACGGTGTGCGCTCCCTCAATTTCCAAGGATTTGCACGGGCCCCCGGGCCCGGCACCGCTCCCAAACAGTTGGAGTCGATTCACATGAAAGTCAGACCACTACACGACCGCATCATCGTTCGGCGCCTCGAAGAAGGCGAACAGAAGATTGGCGGCATCATCATCCCCGACACCGCCAAAGAGAAGCCGCAGCAGGGCAAGGTGTTTGCCGTAGGCGCCGGCAAAGTCAAAGACGACGGCACGCGCCAGCCGCTCGATGTGCAGGACGGGGACACGATCCTGTTCGGCAAGTACTCGGGTCAGGAAATCAAGATAGACGGTGAGGAATACCTCATCATGCGCGAGGACGACGTGCTCGCGGTTACCGATTCGAAGGGGAAGTAGACATGGCAAAACAGATTATCTACGGCGAGCAGTCGCGGCAGGCGATCCTGCGCGGCGTCAACCAGCTCGCTGACGCGGTGAGGGTCACGCTCGGTCCCAAGGGCCGCAACGTCATCCTCGACAAGAAGTTCGGCTCTCCCACCATCACCAAGGACGGCGTGACGGTGGCCAAGGAGATCGACCTGAAGGATCCGCTCGAGAACATGGGCGCGCAGATGGTCCGCGAAGTGGCGAGCAAGACGTCGGACACGGCCGGCGACGGCACGACGACGGCCACGGTGCTGGCCCAGGCGATCTATCGCGAGGGCGCGAAGAACGTGGTGGCGGGCGCCAACCCGATGGAGCTCAAGCGCGGCATCGAGAAAGCCGTCGAGGTCATCGTCGAGGAAATCAAGAAGATGGCGCGGCCCGTGTCCGGCAACATGGTCGCCCAGGTCGGGATGATCTCCGCCAACAGCGACTTGACGATCGGCAAGATCATCGCGGAAGCGATGGACAAGGTCGGCAAGGACGGCGTCATCACGGTTGAAGAGGCCAAGACGCTCGAGACGTCGCTCGACGTGGTCGAGGGCATGCAGTTCGACCGCGGCTACCTGTCGCCCTACTTCGTGACGGACGCCGAGCGCATGGAAGTCGTGCTCGAGAACCCCGTCATCCTGATCCACGAGAAGAAGATCAGCTCGATGAAGGACCTGCTCCCTGTCCTCGAGCAGGTCGCCCGTCTCGGCCGTCCGCTGCTCATCGTGGCGGAAGACGTCGATGGCGAGGCGCTCGCGACGCTGGTGGTCAACAAGCTGCGGGGCACGCTGCACGCGGCGGCCGTAAAGGCGCCGGGCTTCGGCGATCGCCGCAAGGCGATGCTCGAGGACATCGCCACGCTCACCGGTGGCAAGGCAATCACGGAAGATCTCGGCCTCAAGCTCGAGAACATCAAGATCGAAGACCTCGGCAAGGCGAAGAAGATCACCATCGACAAGGACAACACGACGATCGTCGAGGGCGGGGGCACGTCGGCCGCCATCGAGGGCCGCGTCAAGCAGCTCCGCGCGCAGGTCGAGGACACGACCTCGGACTACGACCGCGAGAAGCTGCAGGAGCGGCTCGCGAAGCTCGTGGGCGGCGTCGCGGTCATCAAGGTCGGCGCGGCCACCGAGACCGAGATGAAGGAGAAGAAGGCGCGCGTCGAGGACGCGATGCACGCGACCAAGGCGGCCGTCGAGGAAGGCATTGTCCCAGGCGGCGGCGTCGCGCTGCTGCGCGGCGTGAAGGCACTCGACAAGCTGAAGCTCGAAGGCGATCAGCTGGTCGGCCTGCAGATCATCAAACGCGCGATCGAGGAGCCGATGCGCTGGATCGCGATCAATGCCGGCGAGGAGGGGTCGATCGTGGTGGCGAAGGTCAAGGACATGAAGCAGGACGAAGGCTTCAACGCCGCGACCGAGGTGTACGAGGACCTGGTGAAGGCAGGCGTCATCGACCCGGCCAAGGTGGTCCGCAGCGCGCTGCAGAACGCCTCGTCGATCGCATCGCTCCTGCTCACCACCGAAGCCCTCGTCTCCGAGATCCCCGAGGACAAGAAGGACGCGCCGGCGATGCCACACGGCGGCGGCATGGGCGGGATGTACTAAGTCAAAAGTACAAAGTGCAAAGTCAAAAGTAAGTTCACAAGTAGGCCGGGTTTTCCTTTCGGACCCGGCCCTCTTTTTGTACCGGCGCGTACAGTCTTGTACCGGTGCGTACACTGACGTCGGCGGCTCGAGCTTGACCGGTTGGGGCAAAGGCTAGGCACGGATCGGCCGATGAGTATCTTTGGTGTCCTCAAACCCGGCCAAATTGTCGTTGACGCCGCGAAGAAAAGTCTCCTCTGGTGCCCTTTGTCACGCCGGGCGGTGCGATTTGCTCAGCGTTCCTTAGACGCGGCGCGTTCATGCCTTGGCACTCGTGTTGCCGGGGAGGGGTCATGGGTCCACTGGGGGAACTGCTCGCGACGGACCATCGGCAGACGCTGGAGTTTTTCATCTGTGGCCTTCGGGACGTGTCCGAGCCCACCGTCGATCGAGACGAGCTGTTGTATAACGCCAGTGTGCTGGCGCACTACGCGCAGGTATCGACACAGGCCGGCGTCGAATGGCCAGCTCCCGCGAATCTCAGTGAAGTCTTCGACCATTTTGTGTCGGACACCACCCTGCTGCGCGACCGCCTGATGATGGAAGTGGCAGGCGCGCAATGCCTCTTATTGGCGGGGTTCTTCGAGGATCAGATGCGCCGGCGGCACAACATCCGCTGGTACGCGGAGTTGGGCTCCGGTTTCTTCAGCCAGGCAGCCGTCCACGAACCGTCCTCGCGCAAAGCCCGGATCCTCGACGCGATTGCCCGGCGCTTCGAGCCGTGGCGGCAGCGGCACGTGCGGCTGAGCCGCGCGTTGCGGGACCAGCCCTATCTGCTGACCCCCTCCTGAGCGCACCCGCTCCGGTGGTCCCAATGCGTGTTCGAGGCGTCTGACTTATCTCTGGATCGCCCGCCCCGTCATCTCGAGGAACTTCTGGTTCTCGTGGCAGATGAATTCGACCATCTCCCAGCCGTCTGCCACGATCCGATGCTCGACTCTGACAGTAAAGGGCTTCGTGTACGCCTTCGGGTCGTCGATCGTGACATCGATCTCCATGTTGCCGAAGTTGACGCGCCGGAACCGCTCGGTCAGCCGCAAGGCGTCGGTGAACGGGCTGCCCATCTGGTCCAACCATGCATCGCCCGCGAGGCCGCCTTGCACGCCGCGGAAGTTGTTCGACTCCACGACGAACGTGTCCCCCTCCCAACGCCCGATGGAGTACCCATGCCAGTACGGCTGCGGCTCGCCCTGAGGCGGCAGACGCCGCCCGTCGGTATGAATGGTGCGCAGGCCGTAGTTCGACTCGTAGACGATGAGGGTGCGTCCCGGCACCTGCTGGTAGATCTGTCGCGGCTGCGGGTCCAGATGGTATTGAAGCGGACCTTGCGGGAGACACAGCGCATCCGGGTTGTCGTACCGCTGGTTGGCCACGCGTTTCTTCGAGAGCTCCGCCGCCCACGGCTGGAACGGCAGCCCCCCAACCATGTTGACGCCGATGTCCGCGAACATCGCCAGCGGCGGGCGTCCCGGCGGCGCCTCGCCAGGCTTCTCCCGACGCGGCGAGACCTCCCAGATGCCGGAGAGGTCCGGCTTGCCGTCGGAGGCTCGCGGCGTCGGTGCGGTGAGATTCACCGTGCCGTCAGGCGCCTTGGAAACCCCTGGCTGCGGACGTCTCTCCCACTGCGCGGACAGTGAGACTGACAAGGCGGCGACGATGGCCGCCGCCACGGTGAACCGCCGTTTCATGGGCCCTCCCCTCACGGCTGCTGATTCTGACCTAGACGTCTTTGAACGGCCAGAATCTGCACCAAATGAGTCAAGTGTTTCGCCGGCCGTTCAAGACGTCTCGCCCGCACGGAGTGCGGGCAAGCTGACGCTGCCCTGGCGAGGCGGAGCCACATGCTCGGTGGTCTGAGGCGCAGCCTCGCTAGTCCTGCGAACAGCCTCTGACCGGTGCTGTCCAGCATCACGGCCTGGCCGTGTGCATTGTGAGTTGGCGTCCGGGGTACGTCAAGGGCGCGAGATCCTCTGCTCGATGTCAGGGTGCCCTGCACCGGCCGAAGGCGCGACTCGGAACCGCTCGCGACGAGCGCACGCGAGGCACTCTAGAGAGGACGCATCGACAGAGAGGACGCATCGAGGTAGCGTCCAGACCCTTGCTTGAGGTAGCCTCCCGGCCATGCCTCATCTCACACCGGTGTCCTCACGGGAGCGCCTCGAGGCGCTTGACGTGCTCCGGGGCTTTGCCCTCCTGGGCATCCTGGCAATGAACATCAGGGCCATGGCGGCGCCTCTCGGCGCGTACTTGTACCCCTATGCCCTGTTCGACTACACGGGCGCCAGCCGCACGGCGTACGTCTTCACCAGTGTCGTCTTCGACCTCAAGATGATGGGCGTGTTCTCGATGCTCTTTGGCGCGGGGGTGCTGCTCTACGCCGCCAAGTCCACCGAGACCGGCCGACCCCCGCGCGGACTGTGGTTCCGGCGGATGTCGTGGCTCCTGGTGATCGGCCTCGTGCACGCCTACTTCATCTGGGGCGGAGACATTCTCGTCCCCTATGCGCTCTGCGGCATCCTCATCCTCTGGTGGGTACGCCGCCTCCCTGGCGGCGCGCTCTTTGTCGGGGCAGTTGCGCTGCTTGCCGTCGGCGCGGCACTCACGATCGTGCATGGTCTGAGCTGGGACGGGATGACCGAGGCCGAGCGAGCCCAGGAAGCCGCCATCTCGATGCCCACGCCCGAACAGGCGCGCGAGCAACTTGGATGGATGTTCGGGTCGTACCCTGAGGTCGTCGCGCGTCAGGCGCCGTTGGTGTTCATGTTCCAGACGCTGTTCTTCATCACGTTCTTCCTCTGGCGCTGCAGCGGCATGATGCTCCTGGGCATGGCCCTGTACAAGTGGGGATTCCTCGACGGCCGCCGCTCAACCCGTGCATACCTGCTGGTTGCAGCCGTCGGCATTCCCGCAGGCCTGATGCTCGCGTGGTACGGCACCGTCGAGCTCGAGCGCGTGCGGTTCGCCATGCCGGAACGCGCCGTCGCCGACCTGTGGAACTACACGGGGGCGGTTCTCGCCTCCGTCGGCTACGCGGCCGCCATCATCCTGGCAGTCAAGCGGGGCGCGTTGAGCGGTGTGCGCCGCGCCCTCGCGGCCGTCGGTCAGATGGCCTTCTCGAACTACCTCCTTCAGAGCGTCGTGACGTCGATCCTATTCCTTGGCTGGGGATTCGGCTTCGCTGGTCAGCTCGACTACGCCGAGCAGCTTCTCGTGGTCGTCGCAATCTGGGCCGGACAGCTGGTCGTCAGCCCGCTGTGGCTCGCGCGCTACCGCTTCGGGCCGGCCGAGTGGCTCTGGCGATCGCTGACGTACTGGGAACGACAACCGATGCGTCGTGGCGCGTCGCGTTCCTCACCGCTCGGGGGTACCATCGCCAGCGCGTGAGGAAGAAATCTGGCCCGGCCGACAGGGGACGGTGTATAGGTGTATAAAGGGCGCCCATGTAGCGGCACTACACCGGAGATCGGTTGTGTCGATGATGATGAAGCCCTATGGAGGTCAGGCCGACACGGATCGCCTGACCGCGCGAGAAGGCTGTGGGAATCCGCCAGCTCGCGGAGCTGGCGTGCTGCGGCCGCTCTAGCCCTCGCAGCGCGGTCCGGCCACCGGCCAGCCTCCGCCAAGGCTTCGGCGGCCCGCCGTAGCTTCAGCGAAGGCGGGAATCGGGATTCATCATCATCAACCCACTGAGCTCCGGGAGGTCCGGGTTGAGTGAGATCGGAGGGGTTATGCGTCCGGCGTCCAGGATTCTCTTTGCGTTCGCGTGGTTGGTGATGCTCCCCGCGGCGGTGCACGCGCAGGGATCGATCACGGGCGTGGTCAGGGACACGTCGGGCGGCGTGTTGCCGGGCGTGACCGTGGAAGCGTCGAGCCCGGCCCTGATTGAGAAGACGCGGTCGGTCGTGACCGACGGGACCGGGCAGTACCGGCTCGTCGACCTGCGCCCGGGCACCTACACGGTGACCTTCACGTTGCCCGGGTTCAGCGTGGTCAGACGAGAAGGGATCGAGCTGACCGCCGGGTTTACGGCCACGGTCAACGCGGACCTGCGTGTCGGCGCCATCGAGGAGACGCTGACCGTCACCGGAGAGTCGCCCATCGTCGATGTGCAGAGCACCACGCGCGCCACGTCGCTGGGCCACGACGTGATCGATCCGATTCCCACGGGCCGGAACGTCCAGCAGTACGCCGTGCTCCTGACAGGAGTCACCGTGCAGTCGAGCTTGACGCTCAACAGCGTCGGCGGCCAGGACGTCGGTGGAGCCACCGGCAACGCCTATGCCCGGATGAGCATTCACGGGAGCCGGGGTGTTGATCAAAAGGTCTACATCAGCGGCCTCTCGATGATGCTGTCGGCCATGTCCCAGGACACGCCCTACATCCCCAACATGGGCAGCACCGAGGAAATGACGATCGACACCTCCGGCATCTCGGCCGAAACAGCCGAAGGCGGCCTGCGCGTGAGCATTGTGCCGAAGGAGGGCGGCAACACCTTTCACGGATCCGTCTTCGGCTCCTTCGCCAACGAATCGATGTCGAGCCGCAACTTCACCGCGGAGCTCGAGGCTCGAGGCTATCTGACGCCGAACGCGGTCAGATGGAACGGGGATGTCAATCCGGCCGTCGGGGGTCCGCTCATGCAGGACAGGCTCTGGTTCTTTGCCGCCTATCGCCGTCAGGTCGCGGAGAACTGGGTCGGCGGAATCTTTCACGACGCCACCTGGAACGACCCGAACGCCCACAGCCTGAACCTCGATCCGAGCCGCCGCATCTCGGTGGACGCCGTGTGGAACGAGGCGAACGGCCGGCTGACGTGGCAGGCCACCCCGAAGCACAAGTTCGGCGTCTGGTATGCGAAAGAGCACATGTGCACGTGCCCGTCGGCGATTCGTCCGACGACCTCGCCCGGCTTCGACAATCTCTGGGGGCGGCCGCACAACCTGGCGACGGTGGAATGGAGCGCCCCGATCACGACGCGGCTGCTGTTCGAAGCGGGCCTCCTGTATCAGCGGTTTGTATGGAGCTGGGAACCGTTGAACGGGACCAGCCCGGACGTGGTGGGACACCTCGAGCAGTCGACCGGCGTCAACTTCAAGCTGCGCCCGGGGGGCTACGCCCGGCGCTGGCAGCACGATCGGCGCGTGCGCGCGGCGGTCTCGTACATCACGGGCGCGCACGCCTTCAAGGCCGGTATGAACGCCGGCAATGGCGACGCGGATAACCTGCTGTTCTTGAGTGGCACCCAGAACTACTACATGCGGCTCAACAACGGCTTCCCGAACCTGATTACCCAATACGCGACCCCCTACTACGACAACTGGGACCTGAATCACGAGATCGGCGTGTACGCCCAAGACAAATGGACGATGAGGCGACTGACGCTGACCGGCGGCGTGCGGTTCGACGCCATCAAGGCCAGTTTCCCGGAAGTGACCTACGGGCCCATCCAGTTCGCTCCCACGCGGAACTTCACGCTCCCCGAGGCGGTGAACGCCGACTGGAAGGATGTCACGCCGAGGCTGGGCGCGGCCCTGGACGTGTTTGGGAACGGCCGGACTGCGCTCAAAGTCAGCCTCAACAAGTACCTGATCGGCGTCGATTCTGCGGCGTTCAGGTACGGCCAGCTCGCGCCGTACAACCGGGTGGTCCATTCGACCACACGAAGCTGGAACGACGCCAACAGCAACTTCGTGCCCGATTGCGATCTCGCGAGCCGTCTGGCAAATGGCGAGTGCGGCGCGATGGCCAACCCGAACCTCGGGCAAGCGGTCCTCAGCACGATCTACGACCGCGACGCGATCATCGGCTGGGGGAAGCGCCCGTTCAACTGGGAGTTCGCCACCAGCGTCCAGCAGCAGCTTCTCCCGCGCGTGTCGGTCGAGGCCGGGTACTTCCGGCGCTGGTACGGAAACTTCGGCGTCACGGACAACGTGGCCCTGACGGCATCCGATTTCGACTCGTACTGCATCACGGCGCCGGTGGACAGCCGGCTGCCGGGCGGGGGAGGCACTCAGCTCTGCGGGTTGCACAACGTCAAGCCGGCGAAGTTCGGCGTGCCGACGCAGTACCTCACGACGCTGTCGTCCAATTACGGCAAGGAGATCGAGCACTGGAACGGGGTGGACGTCAGTGCGACCGCGAGGCTCGCGCAGGGGGTCAGGGTGCAGGCCGGCGTCAGCTCCGGCCGCACGAGCACCGACAACTGCGAGATTGTGAAACAGCTTCCCGAGGTGATCACCACCGACACGACCGCCCTGCCGACCGACTACTGCCACCTGGATTCGCCGTTCCTCACGCAGGCGAAGGCCATGGTCTCCTACACGATCCCGAGAGTGGACGTCCAGGTCGCCGCGGCCTTCCAGAGCAACCCCGGGCCGGTCGTGCAGGCCACCTTCATCGCGCCCAGCGCGCTGGCCGCTCAGTCGCTCGAGCGGCCGCTGTCGGGAGGCGCCGGCAACGTGCAGGTCAACCTGCTGAAGGCCAATGCCCTGGCGGAAGCGCCGGGCACCGCCACAGCGGGCGTCCTCTACGGCGACCGCGTCAACCAGATCGACCTCCGGATCGGCAAGGTTCTGCGGTTCGCCCAGCGCCGCGCGACGGTGAATCTCGATCTGTACAACGTGCTCAATTCGAACGCCGTGCTGATCGAAAGCACCGCCTACAGGACGTTCCGGACACCGCAGTTCGTCATGACGCCTCGGTTCGTCAAGATCAGCGCGCAACTGGACTTCTAGAGAGTCTTTAGTCTTTAGTCTTTAGTCTTTAGTCTTTAGGCTTTAGCAGCCCGTGGTTAAAGCGTCGTTTTCAACCGGCGACTGGCAGCAGCGCCAAATGGTGACTCGGCGTGAATGCGTGCCGAGTGTCGACCGGTTGCGCGCTGATGGTGATCAGGTCTTCGACAAGCGTCCACAGCGCCACCACGACGGCCATTGCTGCTGCGAGTCGGCCCTGCAGGCCGCGCGG
>JBOGIR010000073.1:0-3569 GCA_050742335.1 Vicinamibacterales bacterium
CACGAGCGGTGGCAACCGGAGCGGCGCGCCCGGCGACAGCTCGTGGGACGCCCTGTTCGAATCGGCCGGACGGTTGGTCGAGGATGGGTGGGTCGCCGAGATGGCGATTCCGTTCAAGAGCCTCCGCTACCCCACGCGGCAGGCGGGAGAGGCGCACCGCTGGGGCCTGCAAATCGAGCGCACGATCGACAGCAAGGACGAGAGCGTCGTCTGGGCGCCGGTCTCGCGCAATGTGATGGGGATGCTCCGCCAGATGGGCGTGCTCGACGGCATGACGAATCTGTCGACGAGCCGGAACCTCGAGTTCCTGCCGACCTTTACGGCGATCCGCTCCGACGCGCTCCACACGGGCGCGGGCGGGCACGACCACGACCATGGCGCCAATCTGGCCGAGGGCGCGATCAACGTCAAGTACGGCCTCACGTCGAACCTCACGTTCGACTTCGCCTACAACCCGGACTTCTCGCAGATCGAGTCGGATCGCGCGCAGATCGAGGTCAACCAGCGCTTCCCCGTGTTCTACCCGGAGCTGCGCCCGTTCTTCCTGGAGGGGCAGGAGATCTATCAAATCTCCGCGCCGTTCAACTTGTCGCTGGTGCACACGCGCACGCTCGTCGATCCGCGGTACGGGGCGAAGCTCACCGGCAAGGTCGGCAACACGTCGATCGGCTTCATGGTGGCCGACGACGAGGCCCCGGGCAGGCTCGACGACCGCACCGATTCCGCGTACGGGCAGACGGCAAAGGTCGTCCTGGGGCGCGTGCGCTACGACCTGTATTCGGAGTCCCACGTCGGGCTGCTCTTTACCGACCGCGAGTTTCTCGACAGCTACAGCCGCGTGGGTGGCGTCGACGGCATGTTCCGACTCGGCGTCAACCACCGGCTCCGCTTCACGGCGCTGAACACCGACCGGCGTGATGTGGACGGCGCACGTCGCGCCGGCCCGATGTTCGACCTCAATCTGCGCAAGGAAGGCCGCCAGCTCGGCTACGAGGTGCGGCATACGCGGCTCGACCCCGAATTCGGCACGGACCTCGGCTTCATTCGCCGCGTCGACCAGAAACAGTCCGCCGCCAGCGTGTCCTACCGGTGGTGGCCGGAGAACTGGATCATCAACTGGGAACCGCGGGTGCAGTACGAGCGCAACTACGACTACCAGGGCGTGCTGCAGGACGAGGGTGTCTGGGGGCGCGTGAACTTCACGTTTGTGAACAACATCACCGCCTTCCTCAACGTGAACCGCGACATGGAGCGGTACCGCGACATCGACTTCTGGAAGACGCGCTACAACATGGGCGTCAATGTGAACACGAGCCGCCGCGTCGGCATCGGGTTCACGTCGTGGTCGGGGGATCAGATCCGGTTCATCGACAACCCGTTCCTCGGCGCGGATCGACAGCTCAACCTGCTGGTCACCGTCCGTCCGTTCTCGCGGCTGCAATCGGAGGTCAACCTCAACACGAGCCGGTTCACCGACGTGCGCACCGATGCCGAGGTGTTCGACATCAAGCTCCTCCGGAGCCGCACCACCTACCAGTTCACGGACCGGCTGCTGCTCCGGAACATCATGGAGTACGACACGTTCCAGAAAACGCTGGGTGGCAACGTGCTCGTCTCGTATCGCGTGAACGCGGGTACGGTCTTCTTCGTCGGCTACGACGCCCACTACCAGCAGGGGACGCTGGTGGACGAGCGGTTGTTCCCCACCACCGCGATGCTGCGCACGAACCGGGCGGTGTTCACGAAGCTGCAGTACCTGTTCAGGTACTGAAGCGATCCACGGTCCGGCTCCCGCCTTCGCCGCTTCTGCGACTTCGGCGGGCAAGAAAGCCGGACACTACGTGCAACGCGCCACAGAGCCACAGAGCCACAGAGGCACAGAGGTCAGCAGGAATTTCTCTGTGTCTCCGTGGCCCGTGATCGCGCATCAGAACATCAGACGACCGCTGCTGGACTATAATGACGACCGTGCCGGGCGGAAACAGAATGAGACAGCGTTCCAGACGAACGATACTCGCGGCCACCGGCATCGCCGTGGCCGGGCTGATCGGCGGGCTCACCGCCGTGCGTACCGCCGCGCAAGACAAACCCCTCCTGTCAGAACAAGTCTTCAAGAACGTTCAGGTGCTCAAAGGCATTCCCGTGGACGACTTCCTCGGGACGATGGGGATCATGGCGGCCGCCCTTCAGTTCGACTGTTCGGATTGCCACGTCGCGGCCGGCACTGAGAAGGTCGATTGGGCGGCCGACACGCCGAGGAAGCAGATGGCGCGCCTGATGGTGACCATGGTCGCCACCATCAACAAGAACAACTTCGGCGGACGCCAGCTCGTGACCTGCTGGACCTGCCATCGCAACCGTGACAAGCCACTGGTCACGCCGGTCATGGCGACGATCTACGGTACGCCAACCGTCGAGCCGGATGACATCATCGTGCAGGCTCCCGGCGCGCCGTCCGCGGAGTCGATACTGGACAGATACATCCAGGCCGCCGGCGGGGCCCAGCGTCTGGCCGGCCTCACCAGCTTTGTCGGCAGGGGAACCAGCGTCAGCTTCGGGGGCTTCGGCGGCGGCGGTGACGTCGAGGTTGTGGCGCAGGCCCCGGATAAGCGCGCCACGATCATCCTCTTCAAGGAAGAGACCGGCCGGGGAGATCAGGTCAGAACCTATGACGGCCGCACCGGTTGGCTGAGAACACCGCTCAACGTGTTAGGGGAGTTTCAGTTGACGGGGACGGACCTGGACGGGGCGAGAGTCGACGCGCAGTTGTCGTTTCCGGGCCAGATCAAACAGATGCTCACGAACGTGCGCACCGGCCCGCCGACCAGCATCACCGATCTGCCGGCGCCAACCAGCCAGTCAGTGCTGCAACAGGGCGTGCCGCCGGAGCAGACGCACGTAGTCGATGTCGTCCAGGGCACCGGGCCGAGGGGCCTTCTGGTGACGTTGTACTTCGACCGGCAGAGCGGACTGCTGCTGCGTGAGCTGCGGTCCGGCAGCTCGCCCATCGGCCGCATTCCCACGCAAATCGACTTCGCTGATTATCGCGACGTCAACGGCATCAAACTGCCGTTCCGCATCACCTTTGCGTGGCTGGACGGGCGCGACTCGATCATCCTGAACAACATCGCGACCAACGTCCCCATCGACCAGGCGAAGTTCGGTCGACCGGCGCCGCTCAAACCGCGATAATTCTTACTTCGGCGCCCCCTCGGCTTCAGTCAGGCCGAGGAAGAACTTTCTGCCGTCAGTGAACACAATGTTCCTGCCGACGGCGCGAGTGGAGCCGTCCTTCGCCTGGTAGCCTTCGACCGTGATTTCGGATCCCGCGGGCAGGGATTCCTTCGACAGGCCGAGCCTGTACAGATTGTTCGGGCTGGCGCCTTCGATCATCCACGTGGCCACCTTGCCGTCAACGCCCTTGACGTCGATGTGAATCCAGGAGTGCGGATTGGTCAGTTCCCACTTGACGACCGTTCCCTGCACCTTGATCGGTTTGGCCGCGTCGAATTCCGCCGCAAACGCGTGATGCGCTCGCGCCGGCGCCGCCGCCAGAAGCAGGCCCACAC
>JBOGIR010000074.1:0-19349 GCA_050742335.1 Vicinamibacterales bacterium
CGATGAGATCGTCGATCGTGACGCCCTGCCGGTCGAACGCGGGTGGCTTCGTGGGAAACGGCTGCGTCGCGGCTGTCTGCTCGCCGGGGGTCGTCGAGCGCGGCACCGGGCGCGCCTCGATCGGCCACACCGGCTGTCCGTTCGTCCGGTCGAGGACGAACGCAAACGCCTGCTTCGTCACCTGGACGACCGCCGGAATGCGGCGGCCCTCCACAGTGATGTCGGCCAGCACGGGCGCCGCCGGAATGTCGTAGTCCCACAGATCGTGGTGCACGAGCTGCCGATGCCAGATCCGTGTGCCGTCCTGGCAATTCACGGCGACCAGCGTGCTGCTGAACAGGTTGTCGCCCCGGCGATGGCCGCCGTACATGTCGCTCGTGGCGCTCGTCAGCGGGAGATACGCGTAGCCGAGCTGCTCGTCCGCGCTCACGAGCGACCAGAGATTCGCGTGGCCCGTGTACGCCCAGGAATCGTCCTGCCAGGTCTCGATGCCGAGCTCGCCGGGGCGCGGAATGACGTGGAACGTCCAGCGCAGGCGGCCGGTGCGCACGTCGTACGCGCGCACGTCGCCCGGCGTGCCCTCCTTGTTGGGCGGCGAGTCGCTCATCGACGCTCCGGTGATCACCACGTCGCGGCAGACCCGCGGCGCGCCGGTCCACCCGTACGGCTCCGAGCCGTATCGCAGGCTGACGCTGCCGGCGTTGCCGAAACCCGGGTACGGCCGGCCGGTTTTCGGGTCGAGCGCGGTGAGCGTGTCGCCGCGCTGCACGAACAGCCGCGCCTCGCCGCCGCTCTCCCAGTAGCCGAGCCCGCGGGTACTGTCGCCGCGCAGCCCCTTGGCGCCGCCGGGCGGCTGCTGCACCCAGACGGTCTTGCCGGTGCCCGGATCGAACGCCTCGACCAGGCCGACGCCGTTCGGGCTGTACAACACGCCGCCAACCATGAGCGGCGTCGCGCGGAAATTGTTCGGGCTCATCAGCGCCGGATCCAGCGCCCGCAACTGCGGGTCGACGGCCGGCCTGCGCCAGGCGATCCGAAGCGTCGCGACGTTGGACGCGTCGATCTGGTCGATCGCGGCGTACTTCGTGCTGCCAGGGTCGCCGCTGTAGTTGCGCCACTCGGTGTTCTGGGCGGACGCGATCGCGACGCCGGTAGCAATCAGAGTGAACGTGGCAAACCGGCGGGCTGCTCGATGCATGGTGCCTCCTGCGCGGCGTCAGGATACTCGAAATTGGGCGTTCGGACCCGCCTTCGCTCGCCGCCGCCTTCCGGCGAGCTTCGGCGAGGTCTCGCCGTAGGCGGGTCGTTCGGCAGGTTCGGACGTTCACGGCGCCGTGGATCGGCCGCGGTTCGCGAAGCGCAACTCCACCCCACCGCGCAAGCGTGCGCGGCGGGGCCCCGGGACTTGCCGGCGTCGCGATCCACGTTAGAGGGCAAAACGAATCCGAAGCCAGAAAGCCGCGCAGGTCGCGGACCTGCGCGGGTCGCTGAAAGCACGGCGGAGGGTTCGTTTTTCCGCGACGTCCGACCGGAGCGCGGAGCCGAATCGCGGTCGATCCGCGGCAACCATCAGGTTCGCCGCGTGTAGTGTGTCGTCACGTAGTTGTCGACGAGCGCGCGGAAGCCCCGATCCAGTTCGTCGTAGGTGCCGCGCAGCGTCGTGACGTGTTCGCCGTCAATGTAGACGGGACAGTGCGGTGCCTCGCCGGTGCCGGGCAGGCTGATCCCGATGTTGGCCGCCTTTGATTCGCCCGGCCCGTTGACGACGCAGCCCATGACGGCGAGGGTGAGTGTTTCGACACCGTCGTATTGATTCTTCCATTCGGGCATCCGCGTCCGGATGTAGTCCTGCGTCCGCTCGGCCAGCTCCTGAAACGTCGTGCTGGTGGTGCGCCCGCAGCCGGGGCACGCGGTGACGCTGGGAGCAAACGCGCGCAGGCCCAGCGCCTGCAACAGCTCGCACGCCGCGTACACCTCGTCGCGGCGATCGCCGCCTGGCCTCGGCGTCAACGACACGCGAATCGTGTCGCCGATCCCCTCGTTCAGCAAGACGCCCATCGCCGACGCAGACCACACAAGACCCTTCGTCCCCATACCGGCTTCGGTCAGCCCGAGATGCAGCGGCTGCTCCGTCCTGCGCGCCAGCTCGCGGTAGATGGCGATGAGGTCGCGCGGGCGCGACACTTTACACGAGATGATGATCTGGTCCTTCCGCAGACCCGTATCGAGCGCCAGCGCCGTCGAGTCGATCGCGGAGATCAGCATGCACTCGTTCAGCACGTCTTCCGAGCTGCGACCCAGGTTCCGGTCGGTGTTCTCCTGCATCTTCTCGAGCACGAGCTCCTGATTCAGCGAGCCGCCGTTGACGCCGATGCGCACCGGCTTGTCATGGTCGATGGCTACCTTGCAGATGGTTGCGAAACGCTCGTCCCGGCGGGCGCCGGTGCCGACGTTGCCCGGGTTGATCCGGTACTTGTCGAGCGCGGCGGCGCAATCGGGATAACGGGTCAGCAAGAGATGACCGTTGTAATGGAAGTCGCCGATGAGCGGCGCGCGGCAGCCGGCGTCGAGCATGCGCTGCTTGATGGCGGGCACGGCCGCTGCTGCTTCCGGCGTGTTCACCGTGACGCGCACGAGCTCCGATCCCGCCTCCGCCAGCTCGATGCACTGGCGCGCGGTCGCCGCCGCATCCGTCGTCTCCGTCAACGTCATCGACTGCACGGCGATCGGCGCGCCACCACCGATCTGCAGATGGCTCACGCGCACCCCGACGGTCTTGTGCAGCTTGACAGTACTGGCGCCGCTCATCTCATCACATGATACCCGGCGGGCCTAAAGCCTAAAGCCTAAGGCCTAAAGTCTTAGAATGTCCCCAATGACCGACATGACACGAAAGACGCTGGCATGCGGCTGTGAGGTTGACGCGGCGCGCGACTTTCTTGGGCGGGTGGTCGGCACGATCGTCACCAAAGGCGAGCGCTGCTCGCAGGCGCTGCACGTCCCCGGTCACGTGTTGGTGATGCCGGGGCGCGAGCACGCAAAACCGGACTGAAACGAGAACGTTCGGATCGTTCAGGACGTTCGGAGCGTTCTACTGTACCGCGTGCACGATGAATCGCTGTGGTGCGGATCCGATGTATCTGAACGGGTAGCACGTCACCAGCGTGAGGGTCGTCGTTGATGTGGGGTCGAGCACCCAGGTGTCTTTCGGCGAGACCACTCGCGTCGTGTCCACCTTGAACGTGAACGTTCCGGTCGTTGTGACGACGCGGATGTCGTCGGTCGGGCGAATGTCGCGGAGCCGGCGGAAGAACGTGTCGCGATGGCCGGCCAGCCCGATGTTGCCGATCTCGCCAGGAAGCGCTGTGCCCGGAATATGACCCACGGCGAGCCGGAGGGTTCGAGCGTCGCTGCCGGCACGGATGACGGCAGAGACCCCGAGCCTCGGTATTTCAATCCGCCCAACCGGCGATCCGGGAGATGGCCGCACGCGCGGAACGGACACGGCGTCGCCACTCCTCGACGGGGGAGTAGCCAGGATGATGTCGAGCTCGCGGTTCTCGAGCTCCTGATACAGGCGGGCTTCGGCCCATATGTACAGCCAGTAGCCGAGCGAGAGCGCCCCGATGACGAGCAGCGCGCGCTCGAGCCAGCGCCACACGTGCGCTGAACCCGACGTCGGACGCGGCGCGCGCCGAGGCACTCTGCTCGCCACCTCATGGGTCGTTCGCGTAACGACGCGCCCTGCATCCATTGCGACTCCGAACGTACAGCCGCAACAGCTCGTGCATCTTGTGTGCCCCGGCGAGCGCGGCTGTATGTCGGAGAGCGGTGGCGTGACAGACTTACGCCGGGCAGTAAGAACAGATGAGGACGTTACCTCGACAGGCCACAGAGACACGGAGACACAGAGGAAATTCTCGTCGACTCCGTGTCTCTGTGACTCTGTGGCCCGTTCACGTGGATCGCTTTTTTGCCGGCACCGGGACGCCCGCGATCTTCACATTGACCGAAAAGAGCGTGCTTCTGGTGGTGAAGTAGAGCGTCTTCCAATCGTCGCCGCCGAAGGCGACATTGGTGGTCGCGGGTTGGCCATGGACGATTCGTCCCAGTTTTCGGCCCTTCGGGTCGAGGATGTAGAGGCCGCCGCCGCCGCCGCTGTAGAGGTTGCCTGCAGTGTCTACCTTGATGCCGTCCGGCACGCCGGGCTCGGGGCCGCCCAAGTCGGCGAAGACCCGGCTGGTCTCCTTGGCGATGGTGCCGTTGGGCAGCATGTCGTAGGCGCGCACGTGACGACGCCGCGAGTCGGCGACATAGAGAACGTTCTCGTCAGACGAGAATGCGAGGCCGTTGGGCCTGACCATATCGTCGATGATGAGCGAGGTGGTGCCGAGATCGGGCGACACGCGATAGACGCCCGAGAGCGTCACGTCCCACTGATCGGGCGCCGCCGTGCCGCCCGGGTCGGTGAAATAGATCGAGCCGTCGGACTTCACCACCACGTCGTTCGGCCGCAGCAGACGCTTGCCCTGAAAACTATTCGCGACGACCGTGAGACTGCCGTCGGGTTCGTAGCGCGTCACGCGTCGCGTGAGATGCTCGGCGGAGATGAGGCGACCCTGCAGATCACGAGTGATGCCATTGGCTTCGTTGGTCTTCTCCATGGCGACACTCGCGCCCTGGCCCGGCGTGTATTTCATCCGCCTCGCGGTCTGAATGTCGTTGAACAGGAGATAGCGCCCTTCCGCCCACCACAGCGGTCCTTCGGCGGGACCGATGTCGCCGCCAAACCCAGTGGCGAGCTCGCGGATCGGCTCGCTCGTCGCGATGATGCGGTCGAGCTCGGGCGCCATCGACTCGATCTTTCTCGTCGCTTGAGCCCAGATCCTGCCGAAGCCGCCCGTCACGGCGAGGCCGCCGACCGCGCCTGCCATGCGCAGCATGTCCCGACGTGAAACGACGTTGAAAGCGCGCATCGACTCCTCCTCGCTCTCTGATCGCGTACGGTGGCGGTAGCATGCCACCGGACTCCCGACCGCTGCAAGCGATTTGTCATCGCCCCGGCGACGACCCAACCTCTCATCCGCATCCCAGAGTACGACCTTAAGTGGATCCGATTACGCATCTGAAAGGCCAGACTCCATATTGATGCCACAGGGTCTGTTGCACACCCAAGAATGCTTACCTGCGCAAGGCAACGTTTTTGCGGGTTCCTCGCGGGTTGGCCTTTCGCCTGCTTGCGTGAACGTGTGCAGATCTCTGTCTGGCGGACACCCTCGCGTGCCTCGCGTGCATCGCGTGTGACGCGAGATCGAAGAGAGGACCTACGAGTGGTGCCAGTCCCCTCACGGGCAACGCCTTCTGCGCGGTCGCTCTGCAGCCGCGGTCGGGGAGGTATGAATGAATATCTGGACCGAGTTCAAAAACACGATTCTGCCCTGGCTGCTCGCGGGGGCGGTCGTCACGTTCCTCATCGCTGAGCATCGGCGGACGACCGGGGCCCTGCTCGACGCCAATACGCGCCTGGCCGACGCCGTTGAAAAACAGGGCAAGGCGCTCGATGGTGTGCGCGCGCTGCTCGCGTCACAGGGATACACGCTTCCCCCTTTAACCGAACCGCGGTGATTCGCGGGCTGCGGGTGCCGGTTCACCTGACGTCCCGCGACGCACTGCGGATTTTCGACTTGGCGGACATCTGGGCAGCACGGACGGGGAACGACGTTCGCCTCGTCTCGGCGAACGACCATATCCACGACCGGCAGTCCGCCCACTATGAGGGCTTGGCGCTCGATTTTCACTCTTCCGATCCCGACGGGCTGTCGGCCGCGTTGCGGGGCGCGGGCTACCGTGTGCTCTGGAACGTACCAGGTCACTACGGGCACGTGCACGTGGAGGATGACAGATCGACGGGCGTATCCGCGCCCGCGCTCCATGCGACGACACAGCCACTCCGCCGGGCATCGAGGACACGCTCTCGGGTGAATGCAGGAATTGGCGGGTGAGATCCTGGCACGGTTAGACGCCCGCGCGGAGATTCGGAGATGTCGATGTTCGACCTGACACAGCTCAGCGACGACGACTTGCGGGCCGCGCTGTTCGATGCGTTGGTCGAACGTCTCGACGCAACAGCCCACGACGATCCCTCGATCGCGCTGGTAAACCGGATGCCGACCGTTTTGAGCGTCAGCAGGCGGGGCAATCTGCTGACGCTGTCGCAAGGCCTCGGCCTATGGCTGCTGCGCGGCGATCTCAAGTGGAAGGATCGTCGCGAGAGGCTGCGAACCTTCAACGTGGGCCGAGCGACGATTCAATCCAGGCTGGCCATCACGCCCGACGGCATCGAAGGCACACCCGAGGAGATCCTCGACCGGATCGTGGCAATGTTCCTCGAGTGGACCGCTACAGGAGAGGAAAGCCGGCCATCGGGTGCCGAACCCACACAGGAAAGTCGACCGGCACCTCTCCCGACGGCGCGGGAAAGGGAATCGGCGCCCCCACCGGCTCTGCAGGAAACCCAACCAGTCACGGGCTCTGCCCTTGATATCTCGCGCCCGCGCCTGGTTGACAGCGTTGGCTTGGCGCGCTCCGCGCCAGCGCCCCGATCGGCGCGACAGGAAAGCCGACCGACGACTCGCGTGCCGCCAAACCGTCCGCCGCCGCCGCCGGCGCCGATTCAGGAAATGACGACGCCAACCTTACGCACGTACCAGCTGCTGTTCGAGACAGCGCGGCGGGAGCTCGACCAGGCGAAAGCGCTACCGGCCGGCAACAAGCACTTCTCAATCAGCGCGGGCGTGTTCGTCGCCTTTACCGCTGAAGCGTTCTTCAACGATCTCGGATCACGCGTGATTCCATCCTGGTCCCAGCTGCTACGGCTCGATCCGCGTGAGAAAGCGGAGGTGCTCAACATCGAGCTGTTCAATGACAAGGTGGACTGGAGCGTCCGTCCGTTTCACAGCGTCGCCGCGGCGCTCGGCTTCAGGCGCGCATTGGCGCATGCTCATGCCGAGACGCTCTCGTGTGACCAGGTGCGGACCGCCGATGGCAAGGAGAGCGAGGTACCGCGAACGCGGCGGACTGCCTGGCAGGAGCACTGCGACGTCGCGACGATTGAACGGTGGATTACCGACGTCCGTCTCGTGATCGAGCACTTCTGCAGGGGTCATGACCCGACCGAGGTCTTCACACTTCATTCAGAATCGTGATCGTCAGGCGCAATCGGTAGCGGTCAGCTGAGGGCACGCGCGACGCGCCCCAACCCCGATTTGCTCCGTCCATGGCCGATACAGCGCCGGCGATGGCATCCTCAATCCGCGCCGTCTCAGGAGACGCGTCAGCGTCGCGTTGACCAGGCCGAGTGTCATCGGCTCCGTACGCCCGCGCAACAGACCGCGTAACTCATTGATAGAATTGGATCGCTCACCTGACGCCGGAGTGGTGAAACTGGCAGACGCGCCGGACTCAAAATCCGGTGGGCTTTACCGCCCGTGTGGGTTCGATTCCCACCTCCGGCACCAATCCCTCGCTGCGCTCGGTTTTGCTGCCCTCGGTGGAACTCCGGCACGCGGCCTTCGGTGCTTTGCACCTCGGCCTAGCGGGCACGATTCCCACCTCCGGCACTATTTTTTCAGGGGGAATCGCGGCTGATGGCATCGGCGATTCTCCGGTCCTCCGCCCGACCTTAGTAAAACCTTAGTACGGAACTGAACGAGCGGCTCAAAGCAGCGCCGAGTGAATCTCGGCGCCCAAGGCGCGCCGAAGGATTCTGCGACCGGACGACGCAATCAAATTTCAACGCAATGGCATCCGCTTCGCAGGGCAGCGATAGCGATAACCACCGCAACGCAAAAGCATCACGCCGCCTTCCCGAGTCTCTTGCGGGCGACGAAGATAAGTTCGCCCGGATACTTGGACCCGTAGGGGCTTCGGTCGAAATCGGCATACAGATGCTCGATGTCGTATCCCGCTCGCACCAGCAGATGCTCCGCCTCGAAGCGAAACGTGTTCCGCATCGAGAACGCATGGACGAGCCGCTCGTTCCGGCCGTCTGGATGCGAGACGTAGTAAATCAGTTCGTACTGGGTGACTTGCGTGAACCGGTTACGGCCGACGATTCTCCCTCTGCGGAAGACGCGCCGACCGTCGTCCATAAGGAACTCCGGGTCTGAGTTGAACTCTTCACCGACCGGTTTCGTTACCAAAAAGTCCAACGACGGATTGAAGATGTCGAAGACCAACAGGCCGTCGTCGGCAAGGTGATGGCGGATACACGCAAGACAGGCGAGCTGGTCGCTCACAGTCAGCAGGTGCTGAAACGGGCGGAACGGAATCGTGGCTAGTCGGAAGCCTCGGTCAACGGTGAAGCGCCGCATGTCGCCTTCGAGCAAGCGCACTCGCGCCTGAACGTCTGGCGGTTCTTGCTTCAGACGACTGCGGCAGAGATTCAGCATGTGGGGCGAACCGTCTAGGCCGACGATTTCGATTCCCGCCCTCGTGGTCGGTATCAGCACCCGGCCGGTGCCGCAGCCAACCTCCAGAACAGGTCCGCCGCTCTCTCGGGCGGCTTCCACATAGAACGCCACGTCAGGGCGTTCGCGATAGGGCAGAACGAAATCGTAGAACTCCGCCACTCCGGCGTATTCGTCGCCGGCCAGCACCTGGTGCTCCGATGAGTCGGTTTGAGTCACAAGAGCCCTAGCTGAATCCCATTGAGGTTGCGGTAGGATGCCGCAGGATTACTACCCAAGCAAGCCATATCCTCCGAGATTGAAGGTGCAGGTCGCCCCAAAAACTGTGAGCGGACTTGATGCCTGTGTTCATGACCGTTCAAATGACGCGCCGCTGCAGCGGTATATACGCGGCGATTCGGTTGATATTTTCCGACGCTGGCTTGCACGTCTGACCGAGATACGGCATGTAGACAGAGTGACACCCAATCTGCCGTATTACTGGCTCACTTCGACGAATTCAGCGGGTGAGATTCTTGCGCATCTTCAGCGCCGCCATCCGATGGCCGGAGAGCAGAACATGCTCCTCGGGCTCGACTGCCTCATAGCCGAGGGCGGCGTAGAACGGTTCCGCGTTCACCGAGGCGTGCAGGTCAAGGCGTGTGAGGCCGTGCTCCTGGGCGATGCGCTCTATCTCCCTTACGAGCGCCGAGCCAACGCCCCTGCGGGCAGCTTCGGGCACCACATAGCACGCTCGCAGTTCGGCATTGGCGACGACGAGTACACCGAGCCCTACTGCAAGTCCGTCAAGTTCCGCTATCAAGCGAATCTCACCGTCGGGGTTCTTCAGAAGGCCGCAAACAGTTTCCTCCGTGACGGGCACGGTCCACGCCTCGATGACATCGGCAGGGTAATGCTGTGCGGCAAGCCCTCGAATCGAACGGCCGTGGATGTGGAGAAACAGCTGCGCTTCATCGTCCCGCATCGGGCGGACTACGACCGACATGTTCAGAAGTGTAAGTCCGCGTGCCGTCCCGGAAACGACTGATTGTCCCAACCCGAAGCGACGCAGCAGTTCGAGCGGGAAATCAGAGCGAAAGTGAAGGCGACGCCGAGGGGGTTTGTCCCACGATGTCGCTTCGGCTACCATCACGGCTTCTCGACCATGGACCCTGGTGTTCGCCACACGATGCTCGCTTACTACAATGAGCGGGCCGCCGAGTATGAGGAGGCCTACACTCGGGGCACCGGAACAGCCTCCATCACCGACCCCAGCGTTTTCACGAACGAAATCAGCGTGCTCGCAGGTCTGGTTCGCGGCTTCGGTTGTGGGCATCTGATTGACGTGGCATGTGGCACTGGATACTGGCTGCCGCACTACGTCGGGAATTGCTCCCATGCCACGCTGTTCGACCAATCGGAGCGGATGTTAGCGGAGTGCGAGCTCAAGGTGCGCCGTTTGGCTGTGGCTGACCGATGCTCACTTGTTCGCGGGGATGTCTTCGAGTATCAGTTCGCGCCCCGCGCATACGACTGCGCGTTGGTTGGGTTCCTCTTGAGCCACCTGTCGGAGGTCCAGGAGCATCTCGTTATGCAAGTGCTCCGCAATACGCTTGGCCCAGGCGCTTGCGTTTTGATACTGGAATCCGCTTGGACGGACCTTCGCGCGAGGTTCAACCAGAAAGTGGAATGGCAGACCCGTCGATTGAACGACGGCACAGAGTTCCAAGTGTACAAGCGGTATATCAGTCGAGAGGACATCGGTGGTTGGGAGCGCAAGCATGGGGTGAGGACGACAATCGAGCACTTCGGTGAAGCATTGTGTGCGGTGTCCGCAACGTTCACAGAGGTTCCCGCATAGTAGGCATCAGACTACGTCCGACAGCAATCCACCGAGCGGCGGTCGTGGACACTCCCCACGCCTTCGCAGCGGCCCTTGGCGCCCCGGATCATGGTGGCTGCGAAAGTTGTCCGGCGAAGCATTTGCGAAGGCGGACCGTCAAGGGTGAATCGCGGCTGATGGCAAGGCTGATGGCATCTTGAGGGACGTCATCGCGCCTGATGGCCGCATCTTCGCGACGTCTGAAGGAGCTATTTGTGACAAAGGCCTGCCGTCTTGACGAGCAGGCACTCCGAAGAGCAGCAGGCCCGCCGGTTTGCAGTTACCGCTCGGCCTTCAGCGAGACAGGAAATTCTCCAGCGCCCAGATTTCCCTGGTAGGTTCTTCAGTTGCGGCGTCGAAGACGAGCTGCCGGCCGTCAGGATGCACCGCCAGATTCTTGAGGTTCTCCATCGGGATGCCCACCTTCTCGGGCTGGCCTCCGGCTGCCGGCACTTTCCAGAGGCTTCTGTCGTCGCCTCGGACCCACAGCAGAAGCGACTCGAAGTTCAACCGCCTTCTCCTTGTGGACATACGCCTGACACTCACCGCCTTTCCCCGGAAGCACCCGAAAAGCTCTGCACGATCGACAGCGGAGCTGGTGTGGTGGCCGTGCTGATAATGCCTCGATTGCTGTGGAGAGGGTTCTTGAATCGCGTCATGGCTTCGATGAGAATCTCCGTGTCAACCGGACCTCGTGTCTTACACCTAGCGAGGCTCCGCCTCAGACCACCGAGCCTGTGGCTCCGCCTCGCTAGGGCAGTGTCTGCTTGCCCGCACTCCGTGCGGGCGAGACGTCTTGAAGGGCCGCCGAAAACTTGGCTCGTTTAGTGCGAATTCTGGCCCTTCAAGACGTCTAGGGGAGAGTGTGATGAGACGCCCGATCAAGGACTCGCTGCTGAGTGCGGCCCTGCTCGCCGCCTTGTGCTCGACGGGGCAGGCCCAGGCGCCCACGCCGCCTGCGCCCGCGGTACAGCCCGCGACACCGCCACCGCCCACGCGCACGCTGCGCCCCGTCTCCAACTTCGTGACGGTGACCGACCAGATCATGCGGGCGCCCAAGCCCGCGGACTGGCTGATCCATCGCGGCAACTATCAGGCCTGGGGCTACAGTCCGCTCGACCGGATCAACAAGGGCAACGTCAGGAACCTGCAGCTCGTCTGGTCCCGCGCCATGGAACCCGGCGGCAACCAGGCCACGCCCCTGGTCTACAACGGCGTGATGTATCTGGGGAATCCCGGCGACGTCATCCAGGCGATCGATGCCGCCACGGGCGACCTCCTGTGGGAGTATCGGCACCCGCTGCCGCCCGCCACGTCGTTCCCGAACACCATCGGACAACGCAAGCGCAGCGTGTCGCTCTATGGCGACCACGTCTATTTCGTGACCTGGGACAACACCGTCATCGCGCTGGAGGCGCGTACGGGCAAGTTGGCCTGGCAGACGCCACGAGGCGGCGATTTCTTCGTCAGCAACTCGAGCGGCCCGATCGTGGCCAACGGCGTGGTGGTTGCCGGCAGCACCTGCCAGGTGGCGGGCCACGGCTGTTACGTCACCGGGCACGACGCGCGAACCGGGAAGGAGCTCTGGCGCAACGAGATGATTCCGCGCCCGGGTCAACCCGGGGACGAGACCTGGGCCGGCTCGCCGTTCGAGAGCCGGTGGATGACGGGCGTCTGGGGGCACCTCACCTACGACCCCGAGCTGGATCTGGTCTACTACGGATCGAGCGGCGTGGGGCCTGCCTCGGAGGCGGAGCGCAAGATGCCGGGCGCGACCATGGCCGGCACCAACACACGCTTTGCCGTGCGGCCCAAGACGGGGGAGGTGGTCTGGAAGCACCAGGTGCTGCCGCGCGACAACTGGGATCAGGAGTGCACGTTCGAAATGATGATCATCAATACGCCGGTCAATCCGGACGCGGGCAGCGTGCTGGGGCTCAACCGGAACGCGCGGCGCGGGCCGCGCAAGACGCTGACGGGCGTGCCGTGCAAGACTGGCATCGCGTGGAGCTTCGATGCGGCCAACGGGGAGTTCCTGTGGGCGAAGCAGACGGTCGAGCAGAACCTCGTGCTCGAGGTCGGCCAGACGGGGCTCGTCACGGTGAACGAGGACGTCGTGCTCAAGGAGGCCGGCAAGACCTATGGCGTGTGCCCGACGTACGTCGGCGGTCGTGACTGGCCGAGCGGTGCCTACAATCCGAAATCCAACGTGATGTTCATGTCGCTGTCGAATCTCTGTATCGACTCGACGTCGCGCACCGATCGCGGGACGAAGCCGGAGTTCGTCTACAACACGACCAACGTCGTCAAGTTCGCCACCGGCAAGGACAAGGTGGGCCGCATTGACGCCATCTCGGTCGAGAGCGGCAAGACCGTGTGGAGTTGGGAGACGCGGACATCGAACTACTCACCGCTCCTGGCGACCGGCGGCGGGCTGCTGTTCAACGGTTCCCTGGACCGGTACCTGCGGGCGCTCGATATCGACAAGGGGCAGGTGTTGTGGCAGACCCGGCTGCCCGCGCAAGCGCAGGGCGGCACCGTGACGTATGCGATCAACGGCCGCCAGTACGTGGCCATCACGGCCGGCGGCGGCGGTCCGGCGCCCCCGATCGTGCTGGGCACGACGCCCGAGGCGGACGCGCCCACCGGCAGCAACGCCGTGTACGTCTTCGCGCTGCCGCAATAAAAGAGGGGTGAGGACCGGCATCGTCTCCTGCCGGGCGACTGAGCACGTACACAAAGACTATCCGATAGTGCTCGGCGTGGAGAGCATCTGGCCCGGCGCGGTCCACCCTCAGCGAGGCAGGAAATTCTCCAGCGCCCAGATTTCCTCGGTAGGTTCTCCAGTTGCCGCGTCGAAGACAAGCTGCCGTCCGTCAGGATGCACCGCGAGATTCTTGATGTTCTCCATCGGGATGCCCACCTTCTCGGGCTGGCCTCCGGCTGCTGGTACTTTCCAGAGGCTCTTGTCGCCTCGGACCCACAGCAAGAAGCGTTGATCGCGAGTCCACGCCAACGCCTGACGAAGCGAGCCGGTACTCCCCAGCTCGTTCGCTGGCCTGAACACCTCCCGGGATTGGCCCCCGGCCGCCGGCATGACTTCCACGATACCTCCGAGGAGAACCATGGCGAGCTGCAGGCCATCAGGCGAGACCGCAAGTGCGACGATTTCCGATACGGCGGATGGGAGGCCCTTCAACTCGGATTCGCGTCGGCTCTCGATGTCGAACGCATCAGCCTGAATCGATCGTCGTCGATGCCGATCGTATAAAAAAGGGTTCGGCCGTCTGGAGAAAGAGCGTGGGTGAATGCTCTCCCAGGCACATGCGCCAGGAGCTCCGTGTTTCCGGTATCGATCGCCAGCCGATAGAATCCGAACCCGGCGCCCTGCGCATCCCCCAACCCGATCAACACCGAACGATTATCGGGGAACCACTTCGGCCCCTCCCAGAAGCAGCATCGCGACACAGAGAACGCCACCCGAAGCGGGAGAGGAACCGTGCGTTCCTCGCCGGTCTTTCGAGACCGAATGACGAGAAGTCTGATGGACGCAGCTGTCAAGCGCGTCGCGTTGCTGTAGAACGAGTCGCGGAACGAGTAGTACGCCAGGTGCTCCCCGTCGCGCGACCAGGTCGGACCGACGTTCACATTGACGAGCCGCTCGGTCCCGGCCACAGGCGTCTTCGTGACCTGCGCGCGATCGAGATCCGTGACGTAGAGATTTCGGAGGCCGCCAGCCCTCGAGTGGTAGTAGAACGTTCCGCTTCTCGTCACGCCAAGCGGTGTCATCGAGCCGACGTTGCTCCTGACGAGCGATGCCGGGGCGTTGGGACGCCCGTCCCTGATCGGTACCGTCCACAACGCGTTGCTCCCGGTACGATCGCTCAGAAAGAGCAGGGTCGAACCGTCCGGAGACCACAGCGGGAATGAATCGTTCGCCGGGTTTCGCAGGACCGCTTCCTGGCTGCCGTCGGTCGCGAGCAGGAAGATGTCAAGCGGAGATCCCGCCTCGCCTTCGGGTACGTCATAGGCGATAAAGCGTCCGTCCGGCGAGGAGCTGAGCACGTTGGGCGTGCGCCACTCGAGCGATTTGATGCCTCGAAACGATCCATCCTGGATCGTCACGATCCCGATCTGCCAGGTCTGGCCCGGATGTCCGCGAAGCACGAGCAGTTGCCCGCCGTCAGGCATCCAGGCGCTCATGTAAATTCCGGCATTCAGCTCTGCTCGAAAAACGGTCCTGGGACGGACCGGTTCGCCTGCTGCAATCGGGACGACTCGGAGCTCAGTTGTCTTCTCCTCGTGGTTATACCAGGTATAGGCAACCAACCGGCCATCCGGAGAGATCTTCTCCTTATCCGAGTATCCGGACACCCAGTCCGCCCCATCGGTCACGCGTCGGTCGATGCCGGTGCGAAGATCTCGTACGACGACGTCGCCGGTGGCGCCTGTTGAGCTCAAGTAGCGGTCGTCCGGTGACGGACTGACACCCGGGTAGGCGTCCCTGCCGGCCAAGATTCGGCGAGCGGTCTGCCCCTGCTGGGAAACAGCGGGAGACTGCGCACTCGCCAGGCGCCCCCGCGCCTCGGAGACGGCGTCCCTCTGTTCGCTGAACTCGCGCACGACGCGCTCGTAGGCCGCCTGCGATTCGGCGGCCCTGCCGAGCTTCTGATAGTCGCTCGCCATCCGGACGAGCGCCGTGGCCGCCGCGGCACGGTCCGTCTTCGCGTACGTCTCGACGATCGCCTCGTACTGTTTGATCGCGCCGTCCAGGTCGCCGTCGACCACTGCAGTCTTGCGAGCGGCCTCCATCATCGTCGCCGCCGTGTTCTGCGCGGTGACCAGCGATGCGCCGACGGCGACGATGGCGAATATCGAGAAGATCGATCGGGTCATCATGCCGGCATCCTCCTTGGCCCGCACTCTACTCCGGAGCTCAGTTATGTTGGTGATGATGAATCCCGATTCCGGTGGCCGGACCGCGCTGCGAGGGCTTAAGCGGCCGCAGCACGCCAGCTCCGTGAGCTGGCGGATTCCCTCAGCCTTCTCGCGCGGTCAGGCGACCCGTGTCGGCCTGACCTCCATAGGGCTTCATCATCACCAACACAACCGATCTCCGATGTTAAGGAACAATTGCGCGGTCAATGTCCTCGCACGTGTCACGGTGCTGCACCGATCACCCATCGAATCGGTATCCCAGCCCAGCCCGCGAATGTTCTTCAGCGAGGCAGGAAGTTCTCCAGCGCCCAGATTTCGTGGCCCGGTTCTTCCGTTGCGGCGTCGAAGACGAACTGCCGTCCGTCAGGATGCACGGCAAGATTCTTGAGGTTCTCCATCGGGATGCCCACCTTTTCGGGCTGGCCTCCGGCTGCTGGTACTTTCCAGAGGGCCTTGTCGCCTCGGACCCACAACAGGAAGCGTTGATCGCGAGTCCACGCCAACGCATGACGAAGCCCGCCAGTCCACAGCTCAAGACCCACTGGCCTGAGCACCTCCCGAGATGGCCCGCCGGCCGCCGGCATGACTTCCACGATGCCTCCCAGGAGAACCATGGCGAGCTGCAGGCCATCAGGCGAGACGGCCAGTGCGACGATATCCGATACGGCCGATGGGACGCTCTTCAACTCGGATTCGCGTCGGGTCTCGATGTCGAACCGCATCAACGCCACTCGATCGTCGAGCCTGAGTGTGTAGTAAATGGTTCGGCCGTCTGGAGAAAGATCGTAGAAGAACGCGCTCCCGGGTACATGCGCCAGCAGTTCGGTGTTTCCGGTATCGATCGCCAACCGATAGAATCCGAACCCGGCTCCTTGTGCATCCCCCGACTCGATCAACACCGAACGATTGTCGGGAAACCACTTCGGCCCGCCCAAGAAGCAGCACCGCCCCAGAGAGAACGCTACCCGCGGCGGGAGAGGAACCGTGCGTTCCTCGCCGGTCTTTCGAGATCGAATCACGAGAAGTCTGATAGCCGCGGTCGTCGCGCCCGGCGTGTCCCTGAGGAACCAGTCGCGGAATGAGTAGTACGCCAGGTGCTCCCCATCGCGCGACCAGGCCGGGCCGACGTTCACATTGACGAGCCGCTCGGTGCCGGCCACAGGCGTCTTCGTGGTCTGCGTGCTGTCGAGATCCGTGACGAAAAGATTTCGGAGACCGCCAGTGCGCGTGTGGTAGTAAAACGTTCCGCTTCTCGTCCAGGCCAGCGGCGTCATCGAGCCGACGTTGCTCCTGACGAGGGATGCCGGCGCGCTGGGCCGCCCGTCCCTGATCGGCACGGTCCACAACGCACGGCTCCCGGTCCGATCGCTCAGAAAGACCAGGCTCGAACCGTCTGGAGACCACAGCGGGAACGAATCGTCCGCCGGATTTCGCAGGACCGCTTCCTGGCTGCCGTCGGTCGCGAGCAGGAAGATGTCAAACGGAGATCCCGCCTCGCCTTCGGGCACGTTATAGGCGATGAAGCGTCCGTCCGGCGAGGGGCTGAGCACGTCGGGCTTGCGCCACTCGAGCGATTTGATACCTCGAAACGACCCGTCCTCGATGGTCACGCTCCCGATCTGCCAGGTCTGACCCGGCTGTTCACGGAGCACCAGCAACTGCCTGCCGTCGGGTATCCAGGCCCTCACGTAGGCTCCGGCATTCTCCTCTGCTCGAAAAATGGTCCTGGGACGGACCGGTTCGCCTGTGGCAAGCGAGGCGACGCGGAGTTCAATCGCGTTCTCGTTCGGGATATACCAGGTATAGGCGACCAACCGGCCATCCGGAGAAATCAGTTCCCCACTCGAGAACTCGGCCCAGTTGTTCGCGGTATCGGTCACGCGCCGGTCGACACCGCTGCGAAGATCTCGTACGACGACATCGCCGGTAGTGCCAGTGAGGCTCAAGTAACGGTCGTCCGGTGACGGATCACCCGGGTACCAGTTCTTGGTGGCCGCGATTCGGCGGGCGGTCGGCCCCGACTGGGAAACAGCGGGAGACTGCACACTCGCCAGGCGCGCCCGCGCCTCGGAGACCGTCCCTGTCTGATCGCTGAACTCGCGCACGACGCGCTCGTAGGCCGCCTGCGACTCACCTGCCCTGCCGAGCTTCTGATAATCACCCGCCATACGGACGAGCGCCGCCGCCGCCGCGGCACGGTCGGTCTTCGCGTACGCCTGGACGATCGCCTCGTACTGCTTGATCGCGCCGTCCAGGTCGCCGTCGACGACGGCGGTCTTGCGCGCGGCCTCCATCATCGTCGCTGCAGTGTTCTGCGCGATGACCAGCGATGCGCCGACGGCGAGGATGGCGAGGGTTGAAACGATCGAGCGGGTCGTCATGCCTGTATCCCCCTTGGCCCGCACTCTATGAAGGCGCTGTATGGTGAATGTCGCCGCGCGTGTCAGGATGCTGTATCGATCACGCATCGAATCGGTACCCCAGCCCGCGAATGTTCACGAGGAACTGCGGTCGTTCCGGATCGGGCTCGATCTTCCGCCGCAGGCTGACGATGTGGTTGTCGACCACGCGGTCGTTGAGCGAGACGTTGCGCCCCCAGGCGGCGTCGAGGAGCTGCTCGCGGGTCAGCACGCGCCCGCGACTGCGCACGAACGCGGTGAGCAGCTTGAACTCGAGCGCGCTCAAGTCAATCGTGTCGGCTCCGCGCCTGACCTCGCACCGCGCGAAATCCACCTCTGTATTCCCGAAGCGGAACACGTCCGGTGATTCGGGCGCGGCGCGTCGCAACGCTGCTTTGACTCGGGCGCGCAGCTCGCGCGGACTGAAAGGCTTGGTGATGTAGTCGTCGGCGCCAAGCTCGAGCCCCATCACTTTCTCTGCCTCTTGAGCCTTGGCCGTGAGCATGATGATCGGTGCGCGCACTCCCGAGCGGCGCATCTCCCGGCACACTTCGAATCCGTCCTTGCCGGGGAGCATGACGTCGAGCAGCACGAGATCGACGCTCCTGGCGCGAACCGTGCGCATCGCCTCCTCGCCGGTGGTCGCCACGACGACGTCGTAGCCTTCGGCACGGAGATCGGCCTCGAGCGCGAACGCGATGCCGGCTTCGTCCTCGACCACGAGGAGCCGGCTCATGCCATGCCTCCGGCAGTGCGCAGGATCACCGTGAAGCGGCTGCCGCGGCCCGGCTCGCTGGTCAGCAGAATCTCGCCTCCGTGCGCCCGCACGATCTCGCGCACCATGGCGAGCCCGATGCCCGTGCCGCTGATGCGCCGCGCCTTCGAATCGCCGCCGCGAAAGAAGCGATCGAAGATCTCGCGTTGTTCCGCGATCGGAATACCGATGCCTTGATCCTGCACCCCGATGGAGAGCTGATCCGATTGCCGCGACATCTCGACCCACACCGTGCGGCACTCGGGCGAATACTTGACGGCGTTGTCGAGTAGATTCCAGAGCGCCCGCGCGAGCGCCTCGCGATCGGCGCGCGCGGTGACCGCGTCGCTCGCCCCGGTCAGCTCTATCCGGTAGCCGTCCCGTGCCACGCGCTCCTGAAAGTCCGCCACTGTTGCGCGCAGCAGCGCGGCCACGTCAACGGTCTCCAGCCGCAGCGCCGCGGCTCCTGCCTCGAAGCGGCCGAAGTCGAGCAGCCCTTCCACCAGCCGGCGCAGGCGATCGGTGTCCCGGACCAGGACGTCGAACGACCTGCGCCGAAGCTCATCGTTCGGGAACCGATCGTGCGCGAGCATCTCGGCGATGTGAGACATCGACGTGAGCGGACTGCGGAACTCGTGCGAGACGGCAGCGACGAAGTCGGACTGCAGTCGCGACACGCGCACCTCGCGCGTGATGGCGCGCAGAATGAAGTACCAGCCCGCCAGCAGCACCAGCCCGACGACGCCGAAGGTGAGCGTCAACAGCCGCCGCCGCGGAGAGGGCGGCGCGGTGATCGGATCCGGTGCGGCAGAAACGTGGAGCGTCCACGGCAGGCCGGCGGCTACGGCGGTCCGCGTGGCGACCATTCGTGCCGGCGGCCGGTCGCCTACCAGGTGCGGCCTTCCGGATCGGTCAGTGCGCACCGCAGA
>JBOGIR010000075.1:0-6635 GCA_050742335.1 Vicinamibacterales bacterium
GCCTCGCTGTTGTTGTCGTGGTTGTTGTGAGGCCGTCGTTCACACTTCTCGGTTCTCCGTGCGCAGTTCGTGTTCACGTTCGGTTCGAGGTTCGCCGTTCAACGGTTCCGTGTTCCAAGGCCGGCACCCGAACCTCGAACGTTCGAACCTCGAACTCGGAACCGAACCTGAACACGAACCGAGAAGCGAGAAGTAAGAAGTGTGAACGACACGTTCACCACTCGAGCCGGGTGATCGTCGGCAGTCGAGGATCAGTCGATCCCGTAGCCCATATTCATCGCGGCGCGCGCTTCCCGCAGCGTGGCATCTGCCGCATGGTTGGCCGTGGCAATGCCCCGGCTGAGCGTGTCCCGCACGACATCGCGCGCATCGCGAGCGAGCAGGGCGCGGCGGGCGCGTATGGGCGCCAGCGTGTCATTGAGGGCCTCGGTCACCACTTTCTTGAGTGCGCCGCTGCCGGTGTCGCCGATGCGCATCGCAATGCTCTCGGGTGTCTCTGCGGTGCAGAGTGAGGCGAGAAGCAGGAGGTTGGCGACTTCCGGCCGCCGGTCCGGGTCGTAGGTGATCTGCCGTTCCGTATCGGTCTTCGCCTTCTTCACCAGCGCGGCGGTTTCATCGGCGCTGGCTCGCAGCACGACGGCGTTGTTGCGGCTCTTGCTCATCTTCTGCGATCCGTCGAGCCCCAGGATCTTCGGCGCGTTCGACAGGAGCGCCTCGGGTTCGGGAAACACCGGCGGACCCGCCTTGCAGAACCGTTGATTGAAGCGGCGCGCAATCTTGCGCGTGAGCTCGAGATGCGGAAGCTGGTCCCTGCCAACGGGGACGACGTTACCCTTGCAGAACAGGATGTCTGCGGCCTGGTGAACCGGATAGGTGTACATCGCCGCATTGACCGTCGTCAGGCCGGCCGCGTCGATCTCTTCCTTGACCGTAGGATTGCGATCGAGTTCGCCCATCCCGACCAGTGTGAGGAAGGGAATGAGGAGCTGATTGAGTGCCGGTACGTGACTGTGACAGAAGATGTGCGTGTGGCCGCTCCCGGGGTCGAGCCCCGCGGCGAGATAGTCGAGCACGAGCTCGCCGACGTTCTCGGGAATGCTGTCAACCGAGTCGCGATCGGTGAGCACCTGGTAATCGGCGATGACGATGAAGGTCTCGAGCCCCAGTTCCTGCAATTCCACGCGGTTCTTGAGGGAGCCGAAGTAGTGACCAATGTGCAGCGGCCCGGTAGGGCGGTCGCCCGTCAACACGCGGTACCGCCGGGGGTTCTCGAGGAAGTCTGCGCGTAGAGCGTGCGAGCGGCGGACGGCCTCTTCGAACGTGCCTGCGAGGCTCGCGTTGGGAGTGTCACTCATAGACGGGATTTTAGATTGGTCGGCAGCCTCGGCGAATGACTATCATAAACACGCCGTGACCGAGCATCCGGAGTTCGAGTCCTCGCCCGACGCGTACCACGTCAGGCTCGACACCTTCGAGGGGCCGCTCGATCTGCTCCTTCACCTCATTCGGAAGAACGAGATGAACATCTACGACATTCCGATCGCCCTCATCACGCAGCAGTACCTCGAGTATACCGAGCTGATGCAGGAGCTGGACCTCGACGTGGCCGGAGAGTTTCTGGTCATGGCATCGACGCTGATCCACATCAAGTCGCGGACGCTGCTGCCGCGCCCCGATCCGACCCAGGAGGATGAGGAGCTCGCAGAGGATCCGCGCGAGGCGCTGGTCCGGCGCCTGCTTGAGCACCAGCGGTTCAAGGCGGCCGCGGGGTTGCTTCACGACCGCGAGACGCTGCGCAGCGCGCAGTTCATGCGGGCCGATGCCAGCGTGGCCGACGCCGTCGGCGACCCCTACGAGCCGGAGCTCGAGGTGGACCTGTTCAGCCTGCTGACGGCGTTTCGTGGCGTGCTCGAGCGCGCCAGCCGCCGGGCGCGCATGGTGCTGCCGCCCGATCAGATTTCGATGGAGGACCGCATTCAGCAGTTGTTGTCGCGTCTGTCGGAAACCGACGCATGCGGCTTCGACGACCTGTTCGCCGACGGCGATGGCTCGCGGGCGTTCATGATCGTGACATTTCTCGCGCTGCTGGAGATGATTCGCCTGAGGCTGGTGCGCATCTTCCAGCTGGGCAGCTTCGGCACGATTCGGGTGTACAAGCGCGTACGCCCGGCTGACGCACCGCATCCGATCGGTGACCCGCAGCGCCCATGACCCGTTACACCGGAGCTCAGTTGTGTTGATAGAGACACGGAGGCACGGAGAATGTGGCTCTGAGGCCCGTTGAGGATATGACAGAGGAGATGCAGGTCACGGGAACGGTGTCCGCCGAGCTGAAGGCGATTGTCGAGGCGCTCGTGTTCGCGTCGCCCGAGCCGATTACGCCGAAAATGCTGTTCAAGCTGCTGTCCGACGAGCCGGCAGAGGACATTACCGCGGCTGTTCAGGCGCTCAGGGCCGAGTACGAGCAGCGCCCGGGCCTGCAGTTTGTGGAGGTGGCGGGCGGCTATCAGATTGTCACGCGGCCGGAGCTCCACGAATGGGTGCGGCGGCTGTTTCACGAGCGCTCGACGCTGAAGCTCACCGTGCAGGCGCTCGAGACGCTCGCGGTGATCGCATACAAGCAGCCGGTCACCGCGGTGGAAATCTCGGACATTCGCGGCGTCAATACGTCAGGCGTGTTGTCGACGCTCCTCGAGCGGCACCTCATCAGGATCGTCGGCCGCAAGAACGTCGTCGGCCGCCCGTTCCTCTACGCGACGACGAGGGAATTTCTGATTCGATTCGGCTTGAACGACCTCACCGACCTGCCGAAGGCCGAGGACATGGCCGAGGCGCTCGGTTTCGATCCGCCCGGAGGGCTCATGGAGATCACCCCGCGCGAAGACATGCTGCCGCTGGAGGGAGACGAGGACGCAAGTGGAAAGTACAAAGTGGAAAGTACAAAGTAAGTTGGCAAGTTGCACCGTGCACTTGTGAACTTACTTTGTACTTTGCACTTTCCACTTTGCACTTATCCCTTTCAGCGCCCTTATCTCCTCCGCCCCGAGCTCCCTCCACTGCCCCGGCTTCAGCCGCGGATCGCCGAGCGGACCAATGCGGGTGCGCCGCAGCCGCCGAACCGGATGACCGACCGCTTCGCACATCCGGCGCACCTGCCGGTTCCGTCCTTCGCGAATCGTCAGCCGGAGCACGCCTTCTCGACTGCGTCCCGGATTCAGCAACACGACATCCGCCGGGAGCGTTCGGCGGCCGTCCAGCGGAACGCCTGTTCGCAGCCGTTCGAGGGCGTCGTCATCGGGCATGCCCTCGACGCGTGCCTCGTAGGTCCGCTCGACACCGTGTCGTGGATGTGTGAGCCGCGCGGCCAGATCGCCGTCATTCGTGAGCAGCAGCAGCCCTTCGGTGTCGTAATCCAGCCGTCCCACCGGATACACGTACTCCCGCACGCCGTGCAGCAGATCGATCACCGTTGGCCGACGCTGCGGATCCGAACGGGTGCTCACGCAGCCGGCGGGTTTGTTGAGGAGGATGTAGCGCGGCCGCTGCACCGCCTTGATCCGCCGCCCGTCGACGCGGATGTCGTCGGACGCAGGGTCGGCCTTCGTGCCCATCGCCTGCACGGTCTGACCATTGACGGTCACGCGCCCTTCGGCGATGAGCCGTTCGGCGGCACGCCGGGACGCAATGCCGGCCTGCGACAGGAGTTTCTGAAGACGCAGCATCGGAAGACCTGGAACCGAACCTGAACACGAACCGAGAAGCGAGCACCCAGAAGTGTGAACGACACGTGTCTCTATCGCCGCAGTACATCCGCCCAGAAGGCAATCACTCTCCAGCTCTCGGCGGCCGCGGCGGACCGATCGAGCTCCGCGTGCGTGATGATCTGGCTGAGCAGCACACGGACGTCGGCGCCCTTGGCGCGCAGGTAGTCTCCCAGCACGACCGATTCTGCCGCCGGGATCACGGTGTCCTCGTCGCCGTGCAGCAAGAAGATCGGCGCGGTGGGCAGCGACGCCGCGCGTTCGGGCGACGCCGCCGGATCGGCCTCCAGGCCGAGATGTGGCACCAGAATGGGACCGAGCGCCTTGACGTTGCGGTCGTTCACATAGGTCATATAGGTGGCCGATGGTTCAGGAAGCGCCTGCACCATCTCGCGTGCCTTCGCAAACGTGGCGTCCGCCCGAGTCATGTCCACCAGTGTCAGCTGCGACGCCAGCAGGAAGGTGCCGATGGCGTCGCGCAGCGGCATCACTTGCGCGGGCGGCACCATGCGGTCGGCTGCGGCATGGAGAATCACCGCCACGCCATAGTCGTGGGGAGGAATCGTGACCACGCCAGGTGCCTGCACCGCGTCCCCTGTGGCGAGGTAGTGCAGCACGCGGCCCAGATCACCGTGCCCACCGAATGACACGACGTACGCGACCTTGTCGCGGATGCCCGGCCGGCCGGCCGCGACGATGGAGAGGCCGCCGGCGAAGCTGATGCCGATCATCCCGATTCGTCCGTCGGGCGCCAGCTCCGGCCGTGACGCCATCCACGCCACGGCATCCTCGATGACATCGGCGGACCGGGCGGTGATGCGGTAGCCCATGAGGTCCGGCAGCGCCAACGTCATCACCGCGATGCCGCTGCCCGCAAGATCGCGCGCGAGCGCGGTGAGGCGCGGCTCGGCAATCCCCATCGAGTGCACGCCTGGAACCAGGAGCACGGAGCGACGCACGCGGCTCTCGGGGCGGTAGAGTTGCGCCTCCACGTCGCCCTGCCGTGTCGGCACGGTGTGCCGCGGCCGTACCGTCACCGTCCGCGCGCTGGCATCGGCGACGGCTTCGACGCGCCCCCCGACGTTGCCTACTCGTACGAAGAGCGATGCCGCACGCGCGTACGGCGCACCGACCCACGCGATCGTCGCAACCAGAACGGCGACGACGAGGAGCACGACCACGCGAACGAGCCGCATCGAAGTCGGATGTTACACTGAACGAACGACCCGAACGATTCTGAATCAGTCGAACGATCCGAACGCCCCGAGCGAACTGAGAACGCTATTAGTCGTTGGTCTCTGGTCTTTAGTCTTTGGTGCCGATCTGGGCGAGCATCACTAGAGACCAAAGACTAGAGACCCAAGACCGCCCAGCTATGAAGAGGCTGATCATTGCCATCGACGGTCCCTCCGGTGCGGGCAAAGGCACCGTCGCGCGCGCGCTGTCGCAGAGTCTTGGGTACCGTCACATCGACACCGGCGCGATGTATCGCGCGATCGGATGGCAGGCGAGAGTGGACGGCGTTCCTCTGGACGACGAGGCGGCCGTGGCAGACCTCGCGCGGCGGGTGCGGATCGTCGTTGAGGGGGGAGTGGTGTCGATCGACGGTCGCGATGTGACTCGCGCGATTCGCACGCCCGAGATGGACGCGGCCGCCACGGCGGTCGCGAGGCTCCCGCGCGTGCGCGAGGTCCTCGTCGAACGTCAGCGCAAGGAAGGTGAGGCGGGCGGCGTGGTGATGGAGGGGCGCGATATCGGGACGGTCGTCTTCCCCGATGCCGACGTGAAGATCTATCTGGATGCGTCCCCGGACGAGCGCGCCCGGCGGCGTGCCAACGACCCCGCGCATACCGGCGGCCAGACCGGGCAGGCGGCGGTCGCTGAAGCGATCCAGGCGCGCGACAGGTCGGATACGACACGCGCCGCGTCGCCGCTCACCATCGCGTCGGATGCGGTCCAGATCGACACCACGCGCATGCCGGTCGATCAGGTGGTGGCGAGGGTGATGGAGGTGGTGACGATGAAAATGAGCCGGTGAATCGATGATTGCGCCATCGATGATCCGATCATCGATGTGTCCATCGATGATTGGCCGATCGAATCAATCATCGATGCACCGCTTCATCGATTCACCAATCGATACTCACATCATCGATGTTGCAATGATCAATTCAGCGCTCGTTATAGTCTTCCGCCGACGCCGGGTCGAGCTCCCAGCGCTTCCGATCGCGTTCGGTGATCTTGGTGTCCCCCTTGAGCTCCTCGTTGTCCTCGTACTCGACCCCCACCGCCCGACCGATGTCGTCGACGATGTCCTGATCGGGCGTCGGGCTGCCGCCACCAGGCGCCTCGTCGCCCACACTGTACGCGGATTCCCAGTCGGCATCGATGTCGCCGCCGGTCATCGCCGGACTCGTCTCGGTATGCTCGGCGAATCGCTCGTGGAGCTCGCGGCGGCCGCTGCGGGCCGCTGACGCCGAGCGATCGAGATCCAGCGACGAGGGTGGCGTCGGCACCAGATCGTCGTCCCGGATGACCCGGCGTTCCCGGTTGAGCGCCGGGATCTTGCGCGCGACTGGAGCGGCCTTCGTCGCTGTCCGCGCCGGGGCCGTGCTGGCGATGGGAGGGGTCTTCATTGCCATCCGCGCCGGGATCGCCTGCGAAACCCGAGGAGGTTTCGTCGCCACGTGCGCCGGGACCTTGCGAGCGCGAGTGGCTGTTCGCGGCTGGCGGGCAGCAGCTTTACGGGTCGTCGTCTTGCGGGCCTGCCTCGCCGACGCCGCGCGTACGCGGGCTTGCCTCGCCGAAGCCTTGCGGAGGCGGGCCTTCCGTGCCGACGCGCCGCGCAGGCGGGCCCGCCTCGCCGATGCCGCG
>JBOGIR010000076.1:0-27892 GCA_050742335.1 Vicinamibacterales bacterium
GGTGTCGGGTGAAGGCATCACGGGGGTCGGCGTCGCGGGTCCGTTCGTCACGCTCGCGCTCGGGCCAGCGCGCATCGTCGCGAGCATCACGGCCGCGCTCGGCGGAATGCGATTCGCGCGAGTCTCCCGGGCCGCGTCCGAGGTCCCGCCCGTCATCGTCTCGATCGCGAGAGAACGCCGCTGGTCGGCTCCATTCGTCATCCCGTTCATCGTCACGATCCGAGCCGCCTCGTCCGCCGCGGTCGCGCGTCGGAGCACGGTCTTCGTCGCGTGAGTCGTAATCGCGAGGGTCAAAATCCATGGAACTGCCCTCCAATGAAGCGGCTAGCCGTGCCGCGGTAAAATGCGCCTATGAATGTCGACCTGACCCCGGACCAGCGGGCTTTCGTTCAGAAGGCCGTCGAGAGCGGGCGGTTCAAGCGCGAAGAGGAGGCGGTCGAAGAAGCGCTGGCCTTGTGGGAACGGCGCGAGCGCCGCCGGCTCGAAGTCATTGCCATGATCGAGGAAGCCGAGGCGTCCCTGGCCCGTGGTGAAGGAATTGAGATAACTGAAGAGTCGATGAAGGCGCTCGCGGAAGAAACCAAACAACGCCTTCGTCGTCGGATCGCCGCCGAACGTTCCACGACGCCGCGCTGATGGCGCATCGCCTCGCGCCGCAAGCCAAAGTCGATATCGACGGCATTGCGTACTACATCTTTGAAGCGACCGGCAATTTTGAACTTGCCGATCGCCTAGTTGATTCTCTGTACGAGCGGTTTGTCTTGCTGGCCAGGTATCCACATGCCGGCCGTCAACGGGACGACCTCTGGCCCGGCATGCGGATGTTTCCCGTGGGTGACTATCTCGTGCTGTACCGCGTCGACGGCAAGGACGTCGTAGTTGATCGCGTGGTCCACGGGAGTCGAGATCTCGAGGCGCTGTTCGACGAGTAGCGCTTGGTTGCTCGGACGTTCGGGGCTCTGGCCCTTGTGTCCATCCGTTTGTCAGTCGCGGTCTGCGACCTTCTGCTTCTGGGCCAGATGCGAGCCGACTGACGAATGACTGACAGGCGGTAGTGGCTCGCGGCTTTCGGGGGTTGCCCCGAGTTGTGAGATTTCCTAAGAAAAGAAGGAGCAGCGGTGTCCCGCTGCCCCCGATTGCCTCCTTTCCGCTCGCTACGAACCAGGAGGTCGCAGGTTCGAGTCCTGCAGGGCGCGCCAACTCACATTCGTGAGTTGGGCACGCCCGCCAGGCCTCGCGGGAAGCGCCGCAACTCGCTTCGCTCGTCGCGAGCGGTTCCGAGTCCTGCAGGGCGCGCCACTTTTTGATCGGCGGTGTGACACAGGTGTGACACGCCGTCAGGCATGCCGAGCCTCCACGCCTGCCGCGTCGCTTCTCAGGCGGCGCAGTGTCAAACAGAACAGCCCGCGCCGGGTAGACTGCGTGATCGCGGAGACAAGCGCATCAACATGGCAAAGCGGCGGCGCTCCGGTGTTTGTGTGTACTGCGGTCAGGTCGGTCCGCTCACGCGGGACCAGGTACCGCCCGAGGGGTTCTTCGCCTCACCCCGCCCGACTGACCTAATCACAGTCCCCGCCTGCTCTTTGTGCAACAGCACGGCGTCGAAGGACGATGAGTACGCCCGCTTGGTCCTCGCCATGCGGCAGGACGTGGGTGGACATCCACAAATCAAGAGCGGCGTCCTCGATGCCGCGATGCGGTCGCTACAGTGGGGAGCGGGATTGCGTCGTACGTTCCTGCAATCGATGCGGACCTTCAAGCTGCGTTCGCCGGCAGGGTTGCCACCTTCGCTCGACAGCGGGCGATGATTTCTTCTCTGTTGACGCTGATGAAGTCGTGCAGCATGGGACCGGTCTCGGGCTCGATGAATATCTCCTCGTTAAGGTCGTGCAGCTCCGACGCGTGGTGCATGGTACCGGGACTCATTCCAGATCTCACCGCAACGTGCGCAGCGCCAATAGCTCTCGGCACTCGGATTCTTCGTCGTCGTTGCGATCGAAGCCGACCGGCAAGTTGGACACGCAGCGGGGACGTTCGTGACCAGCCTTGACATGGAGACTGCGCCGAAGGCGCGGCGCGATTGGTAGTTGCTCACAGAAACCCTCTCGAGATGTGCTTCAACCTACGGCATTCGACCAGCATGCGCCCTTCACCAGATCGTGCGCTCTTCATCACAATGGTGATGTTCACTTGAAGACAGCGCCGCACCAGGTCTCGACGATTCGCGAACAATTTGCGGAAGCGCTCGGAGCCGCGAGCTGGCCAGACGGCGCCTGCCTCTTCCTGGTTACGCGTCATACTCGACGTGGAAGGGTGCGCAAGGATGAAGAGGGTGAGGCCGTCTTCTTCTCGCCGGCTGCGATCGCGGCGGTGCCACACCTGATTGCCATTTGCGCGGCAGAGCCAGGTCCTCCGCCGGACCGCGCATGCGCGACGCTGCTTGTGGGTAAGGAGAGCGACTGGGATCTCTTGCCGCGCCCGACGCACTAGCGAAGCGCTGCGGCCATGCTCCTACAGGACCATAGCGAGCGTCACACACCCCAATGCGATCAGTATTGCGGTGAAGGCGATTCGCACGCGCCGCTGCGTGATTCGATCAGCTGCTGCGCCCTTGGACTTCCAAGCGTTCCAGCGCGCTTCCTGTGCCTCTCGCGCGTCCCGCACCTCCGCAGCCGCGGGCGTTGCCATTTGTAGAGTTGTCATAGTTGTCATGATTCATCGTAGGTCCATTCCCCACGGGCCCTCTGATGGCGAATCAGATTACGTACGGGGACGTCTCTCGTCAGGCAATCCTGCGCGGGGTCAACAGTCTGGCGAATGCCGTCAAGGTAACGCTGGGACCCAAGGGGCGAAATGTCATCCTCGGTACCGCGTTCGGATCGCCGACGATCACCAAGGATGGCGTCACGGTGGCGAAGGAAATCGACTTGAAAGATCCGCTCGAGAACATGGGTGCCCAGATGGTGAAGGAGATGGCCAGCAAGACGTCGGACATCGCAGGGGACGGCACGACCACCGCGACCGTGCTGGCGCAGGCGATCTATCGCGAGGGTGCGAAGAATGTCACCGCGGGTGCCAACCCCATGGCCATCAAGCGCGGCATCGAGCGGGCCATCGAGGCGATGACGATTGAGCTCCAACGGATGTCCAAGCCGATCACCGGACCCATGATCGCGCAGGTCGGAACGATATGGGCGAACCACGACGAGACGATCGGCGGGATCATCGCCGAAGCGATGGACAAGGTGGGCAAGGACGGCGTCATCACAGTGGAAGAAGCCCGGAGCATGGAGACTAGGTGTACAGCGACAGGTACTCTGCGGGAACGCGCGGCATCGGCCGCTCCATCGGCAACACAGCGGGACGTTCTGAGACAGGTGCCGCCCGGCGCCACTGCGTCCGCAGCGACCTGAGCAGAGTCATCCAATCCGTCATCCTATATGCCCGACCATGTACGTTAGCCGTGCACGCGCGTGTCCGGCTGTCCCCAATTGAACAGCAGCACACGCCTTATCGACGTACGCTGTCGGATCCGCGCCTCCAAACGAGTCAATACCATGAAGGCCAGATCAGATCAGACACTTGTCCACGACCTGCGTGAGCTCATCGCTGCACTCGATCGCCGGCTGCCGCGTCTCGAGCGAGACGGGGAGCTTGACATCGTCCATGACGCCGAGGCGTTGAGGCGCGCGGCGCTGAGGCGAATCGCGGAGATCGACCGATCACCGTCGGTTCAACCAATCACCACCCTCGGTCAGGAGAACGCTTGACACGCACCGATCCGATCAGGCGATTTGCGACGCTCGGGAATCACTTGCCGCGCCAGTGCGGCATCGCCACGTTCACGACGCATCTGACTGATGCGCTGCTGAAGCAGTTGCCCGGCGCGGACGGATTCGTCGTCGCGATGAATGACGGCGGCCGCCGGCACGCGTCTCGTGTCCGGCTCGAAGTTGGCGAAAGCGACCTCACCTCGTATCGCCGCGCCGCGGATTGTCTGAACGTGAACCAGGTGGACGTCCTGTCGGTACAGCACGAATACGGCATCTTCGGTGGCAAGTCGGGCGCGCATCTCCTCGAGTTGCTGCGGGGGCCTGCGCATGCCCATCGTCACGACGCTGCACACTCGTGCCCTGGAGGGATGGGGGGACTCGTGGATCTTCGCTCCAGAGACAGCCTACGAGCGCGAAGGCGATGTGGGCTATGTGACGTTCCCCTGCGGATATACGCTCGACGCCGACGGTGACGGCATCAACCTGTACTACGGCGCTGCGGACACCAGTGTCGCCTTGGCGACCGGAAGCATCCGGCAGATCCTTGGCTGGCTCGATCGACATGGCAGCGCGTAACTCCGTACGCCAGCTGGTCGATGCCAAATGGTGTGCAATCGGGAACAGCGGTGGCTTGGGGGTGTCTGTCACACTCTGAACATGAAAACCGATCAACTGAAAGCAGCCTTGATAGGGACCTGGATTCTGGCGGTCGGCGTTCTCGCCTACATCTCAGACCCAACGTCTCTCGCCGGGTGGACAGTTCTGGCGGTCGTGGCGCTGACACCGCCGGTTGTCATGATGAGGCTATGGCGTGTGCCCTCGCAGAGCACGTCCGAGAGCATTCGGGAAGTACTTCGATAATTCGACAGGGGCAGATTCTCCACAAGGACCAACATGGCAACGATGAACGGCACGATTAAGCGCATTACCGAAAAAGGCTTTGGTTTCATTGCAACGGCTGAAGGCACCGAGTATTTCTTCCATCAGTCCGCCTGTACCCGCACGGCGTTCGACGACTTGCGGGAAGGTCAGGCGGTGTCGTTCACCCTGGGGCAGGGTCCGAAGGGTCCCCGTGCCGAGAACGTCAACCTGCAGTAACACACACTCCTTCTCCGATCCTTACTCGCTTTAGCTTCTGGGTCGGTCCTAACGCAGCACGTGTCCTGACATTGCCAGGACGATGCTCCAAGAGGAACCGTTGCGGTGTGACACAGCTGTGACACGCCGTCACGGTCTAGGGTGGCAACCCGTTGCCTCACCCTTCAAGAACAGGCCGGAAAATAGGGAGAAATCGTCTGAGGTGGTCTCGGGTAGGTCCGTGCAATCACCCTACGAACCAGGAGGTCGCAGGTTCGAGTCCTGCAGGGCGCGCCATTCACACCAACAAGTTACGGACGCAGTGACAGCCGACGCCCCAAAACTCTGTGTCTCCGTGTCTTCGTGGCGCCCTGGTGATTTTCACCACGGCCTGCCAGGCCATTTGCGGTGACCGCGGCGAGGATGTAGGCTCTGGTGCCCCCTGCGCGAAGCAGGGTGAGTCGAAGAGGAGGTCATGAAGATGACACGCTCGTCGCGGTATTCCCGCTCATCGTCGAATTGGTGGCCTCTGGCGCCGGCGTGGGTGACCGGCGCGCTGCTGGGTGCGTTCGTCGTGATGTCGAGCGCGCTTCAGGCGCAGATCGCCGAACAGCGACTCCATCTCAATCCGGTGATTGCGAAACTGGCCGAAGGTCGCACCGTCTACGGCTTGCAGGCCGGCATCGAGATGTCGATCGGCTCGGCTCGGGCGGCCGCTCGGGCACCAGCCGACTACATCTACGTCGACATGGAGCACAACCCGCTGGACCTGCCGGCGCTGTATCAGTTCCATCTGGCGATGGCCGACCGGGCCATGGTCCTCAAGAAGGGCAACCTGCAGCCGAACGTCGCGCTCATGGCGCGCTTTCCACCCGAGGCCGACCAGTCGGCGTGGATCGTCAAGCAGGCGCTCGACATGGGGCTGCACGGCGTCTTCTTCAACGGCGTCGACACGCCGGAACAGGCGCGACTCGGGGTCAGTTATATGCGGTATCCCCCGCGACGGGACTCGAAACACCCGCTTCCGAAAGGGATCCGTGGCGCCGGTGCCGGTAACGCCACCTGGCTCTGGGGCGTGACCACCGACGAGTACGAGCGGCACGCCGATCTCTGGCCGCTCAATCCTGACGGCGACCTGCTCGCGACGATGATGATCGAGTCACTCGAGGGACTGGCCAACGTGGATCAGATCGCGGCGACGCCGGGTGTCGGCTCGCTGTTTCTGGGCGCAGGCAACGACCTGGCGCACGCCATGGGTGTCCCTGCCAGCCATCCGGACGTCGAGGCCGGACGCCAGAAGATCCTGGCGGCGTGCAGGGCTCATAAGATCGCCTGCAACATCACCGCAAACGACGCAGACGACATCATCAGGCGGGTGAACGAAGGGTGGCACATGATCCGCACGACCGTGGCGGCCATCAATGCCGCCCGCCCGCGCCTGAAGGACCCGAAGACGGCGGCGCCGCCGGCGGATCCGTTCGCTTTCCCCCGGTGAGTGGGTCCTGGACGATTGGTCTGGTGTGGCGGACCGGTTCTGGGCTTTAGGCTTAGGCTCTGGGCTCTCAGCCTGTCACGCGCCGGCTGTGAGCGGATACGCGCGGGCTCGCAGTCGACTAGCAAGTTAGGCTTCTGAGCGAACAACAATGAAGGGACTCCTGTTCTCAATTGGACTCGTGGCCACACTCTCAGCTCAAGCCGGCGTGCGGGCGCCGAGCGGATATAGGTTTCCGACCGAGGCAGACTATTCCGGAGACTGGAAAGAATTTCGGGCGACAGTGCCAACACCGTTCGTTGTCCGCGCCGATCTCAATGGTGACGCGATACCTGATGAGGCGTGGTTGCTTCCCGCCAGCTCTGGCCGGGGATGGGGGCTCTTTGTGGCCTTGGGCTCGTCGAACGGGTCGCATCGCTGGATTCGCCTGGAGCGGGATGCTGAGACCGACGTTCAAGGGTTTGGCATTTCGCACGTGGAGCCAGGACAGTACAAGACGGCTTGCGGGAAGGGCTACTGGGCCTGCAAGCGAGATGAACCAGCGCTGCTGGATCTGAAGGCGGCAGCGTTCCAGTTGTTCAAGTTTGAAAGCGCGAGTTCAATCTTCTGGTGGGATCAGCCGTCGAGAAGTTTCAAGCGCATCTGGATGAGCGATTAGGCTACGAAGCCTAAGGACCCGGTCGGCAACAAGCTGATCACCGAAGGGGCCGCGACCCTCACTTTCGCTTGGTGCGCGTGCGTTCGATGAGCACGTTGTTTCTGCACAGGCCCTAACAGGCGCTGGAGCCGACGCGCCTGACCGACCGTGCCATCACGGCGCTGCGGCGCGCGGCTCATTTGAATCGTTGGGCGGGATACCAACAGCATCACGATAATCTCGATGGAGCAAAATGGTGTTGAGATCGTCGGAGACATCACCGACATCGAGACGATCGCCACCGGGCGTGGGATCCGGCGACTCAAGCACTTGCGAAAGCGGTACGGAGGGCGACGTGGCGCAAACTGAAAGGGATTGCGACGGTTCGCGTCGTGACGGGTTCCACGCGGCGGGCTGAAGTGCACTGGTATGAGGCGCACGGCGTCGGACGGAAGGGACTGAAGATCAAACGATTCTTGGACTGAACAATGAAGCGAATGAAAGGACCAGCGAGATTCGCGCTGTGCGTTCGGACAGGCGGGTCCGAGGATCTGGAACCGCGCAAGGTGTACCAGATCCTGTCGGATCGTGTGGCCAGCCGCGAGGGGTACGTGCGGGTCGTGGACGAGTCTGGCGAAGACTACCTGTATCCAGCGGATTGCTTCGTACCGGTCAGGCTGCCGGTAGCCATCGTGCGCGATCTTGCAAGCGCTGATCGCGTCCATGGACCCGCTAAGACCGCGCTGCAGCCGACGGCCGGCGCACGTCGTCCAAGAAGAGTCAAGTTGCGCGCCGTCCGCGGCTGAGCGCGATCGTTAGACGGCTCTCGAAATGACACGACAGAAATCTCAGATCATCGCGATGGGTGGAGGCGGCTTCTCCATGGAGCCGGAGAACGCAGCGCTGGATCGATATGTTCTGGCTCAGGCGCGACGCTGTTGACGGTTTGTGCGATCAATTCGACAAGAACGAACGGGGTCCGCGCAAGCAGCCACGTGAACGCGCAGGGAGAGTGCATGACGACGCCCGCGAGAACGACGAACCGAATGGCGATGGTGTCAGCGATCATGGCGCTCGCGATCGGTCTCCAGCCACGCATAGCACCTTTCGTTCAGGTGGTGCTCTCGGCGAGCGCGGCACAACCGCCGGCGCAGGCCGGTCGAGCGGCCGGTCCCCCGGCGCGCCGGGACTTTGCGAACCTGCCGGGTGTCCGCCTCTGGTTCACCGACACGGGCGGCAACGGCGAACCGGTCGTGCTGATGCACGCGAACACCGGGACGAGCGAGGCATGGGAACCGCAGGTGACGGCGTTGTCGAAGGCCGGCTACCGGGTGATCGCCTTCGACCGGCGCGGCTGGGGGCGAAGCGAGGCCGATCCAGCGACGGGCGCCCAACCGGGGCACGCCTCCGAGGACCTGCAGGCCCTTGCCGACCACCTGTCGCTCGGGCGTTTCCATCTGGTGGGCGTTGCCGGCGGCGGGTTCGTGGCACTCGACTACGCGGCATGGCATCCCGACCGGGTGTCGAGCCTCGTCGTCGGCGCGAGCACGGGCTCGGTCAGCGACCGGGAGATGCAGGACTTCGTCGCGCGGATCGAGATTCCCGGCATCCGATCGCTGCCGGCGCATTACCGCGAGGTGAGCGCCTCGTATCGCGGCGCCAACCCCGAAGGCACGACGCGCTGGATCGAGATCGAACATCGCGCGCGCCAGCCGAACGCGCCGGCACAGCCACTGCGATCACCCAACACGTTCGCGAAGCTGAGTGGCATCACCACGAGGACGCTCGTCGTCACCGCGGACGCGGATCTTCTCGCCCCGCCGGCCCTCATGCGGCTCTGGGCCCGCCACGTCAAGGACGCCCGGTGGGTAACGGTGCCGGATGCGGGTCACGCGATTGCCTGGGAGCAGCCCGATCTCTTCAACGACATCGTCCTGCGATTCTTGAAGGGAGGGCGGCCGTTTCCGAGCGTGCCGTGATACGCCCACGTTCTTGCCGGGTCCGCTCGCAGTGGTTGCTCTACGCTCGCGGGACCCGGCCCCCGTACGAACGACGGTTCCGTTCCGCTACCTGACTGCGATCGGCCGGACGGGCGACCCGGTGGCACCCTTGATCCGCTCGGTGAGATTCAGATACAGAAACTCGTAGACACGATCGCGCGCCAGCTCTCGCAGATCCATGTTCTCGAGCATCATGACCCCGCCGAAGAGCAGTTCGTGGTGCACGTTGCCCAGCTCCGGCCGGACCGGCGGCTGGATCGTCACGCAGCAGCTGTCGGCGCCGACCATCGATGCCTTCTTTTCCACGGCCCAGCGTGACACCTCGACGCCGATGCCCGGGGATCCCTGGTTCTCCCCGACGAAGAACCGCGCATCGTTGTACTTCTGCGGGTTGCCCCAATTCGCCGCCCACCCATAGTTGAACAGAATGGCGTCGCCCGGCTCGATGCTGTTTTCGCTGACGCCCTGCTTCGCCAGCGCCCCGCGCACGTCGGCGAGCGTCACCTCGTAGCGGCTGTCGAGCACCGGCACGCCCTTGTAGCCGGCGACGTCGATGAGGATGCCGCGCGTGACGATCGGCTTCACGTGCTCGACGCCCAGCACCTGCAGGCCTCCCAGCCCGCGGTTCGCGCCGGTCATCTCCTCCTGCGTGAAGCCGTTGTAGTAGACGTTCTTCAACGTGCCGTCGGCCATCCGCACGACCCGCCCCTGGTGGCCGAAGGCGTCGAACTGCGTGCCCATCTGGCCGATGTAGCCCGTGAAATACTCCTGCTGGGCGAACCCCTGCCCCTCCTTCTGCGGCACCGGCGCGACATGGGTGATCAGATAGAACGGCCGATTACCGTACTGCGGCATGTTCGGCTCGTAGATGTGCCCGAGCTCGTACGTCTGGCCGGTCTTCGGGATGCGAAGGGCTTTGAGAATCTTGTCCGGCGTGATCAGGTTCGAGTTGCCGGCCTGATCCTTCGCGCCGTGCGGCGAGGGCCACCACGGGCCCTTCTCGCGCGTCTGCGCGACGAGCACGCCTCCCATCACAAGCACAACGAAAGCCGAGAACGCAGTGAGACGCGTGATGCTCCGTGCGGTGATCATGACTCCTCCATTTGGACGCTGCATTGACGCCGGTTACCGGCGGAACCCGGGCCACATGTCGGCGAGGCCGCTCAGTCGCTCGAGCGTAAGCGTGTTCTGCACCTGCTGCCCGTTCAGCGTGGTCGGCGGAAACAGGAGCGTCACCTGTGCGCCCTTGATGTCGAAATTCCGCATGAACGATCCCCCGACCGCCGCCGGGTTCGCAGCACCGAGCTGGTAATGGAACACCGCCCGGCTCTTCGGCTGGACGATGTAGGTGCCGAAATACGAGACCGAACCCTGGGTTGCCGCTCGTGCCTCCTCGACGGTCGGCACCGATCCCGCAAACGGCTTCCGGCCGGGCGGCGGCAGATAGAGCACCGCCATGTGCCCGGTGGGCGTGTAGACGATCACGCTTGCATCGCGGTACGCCGGCCGCACGTTGACACCGGTCGCGGTGTACAAACCTGCAGCCGTCCATTGCCAGAACCCGATCACATCGTGCTGGTAGTCGGGCAGCGCTTCGAGCTCCGGAATCCGGTCCCATGTCGTCCGGCTCACGGGCCGCGCGTCGACAGATTCAGTCAGGATCAGCTGGGTCCCTTTCCGTTCGAACGACCGGACGACGCGTGTGCCCATTCGTCCGGGATCGAGATCTCCATCGATGCGATACGTGGCGGTCGATGCGTTCGCATCGACGGTATAGGTGCCCCAGAACGCCTGGTAGCTCACGAACTGTTCGGCGGCGTTGAGAGAGGACGGGCGTCCGGCGGTCGTCACGATTTCGAGGACGTGTCCGCCTGCATCCTGGATCAGCATCCCGACAGGGTTCGCAACGGGTGAGAGCGCCTGCGTCGATGTGGCGCGCTCCAGTTGTGCGAGATCCCACGTCCCAACCAGCGGGTGTGTTCCGGTCGTTCCCTGGGCGGCCACGGTGCGCGAGCACGCTGCGTCAGCGAGCAGGGCGAGCGCAAGAACAAGGGCGCACGCGACCGGCATCGCAGCACCGAATCGGACGAACCGGCGGGTCATGTGGTGTCTCCGCGGCGAACTCTAGCGAGGCTGCGCCTCAGACCACCGAGCATGTGGCTCCGCCTCGCTAGGGCAGTGTCTGCTTGCCCGCACTCCGTGCGGGCGAGACGTCTTGAAGGGCCGGCGAAAAAACTTGACTCACTTGGTACGGATTCTAGCCCTTCAAGACGGCTCGCGCCGGAGATGTGACGTGTCAACGATCACGGCCACGATCCCAGGCCACGGAGACACAGAAACACGGAGAATGTCCCTTACTCTCTACGATCTCTGTGTCTCCGAGTCTCTGTGGCCCGTCGCTGTTGAACGCCGCTGCCTCCCTGCGCTCAGAACGAATACTTCACCGCAAACTGCATGATGCGCGGGTCGCCCGACGATAGAATCCGACCGAACGTCGCGCTGCTGAGCGTCGTCACCGGGTCGCCGAAGTCAGTCCCCAGGCCAAGCCGCGTCCAGTTCAGCGCGTTGAAGGCCTCCACGCGCGCTTCGATCCGGTGTGTCGCGAGGAAGCGGAACGACCGCACGAGCGACAGGTCGATCACGCGGGTGCCCGGCGCTTCGTACGCGTTCCGCCCGGCGTTCCCGTACGCACCTGCGGGGGGCTGTGCGAATGCCGCGGGGTTGAACCAGTTCGCGGTCGTCTTGTCACCGTACGGATTGTCCAGTAGCTGATTCGGACGGGCATTGGTGGCCTGCACACCAGTGAACGCCAGGATGCCGGTCGTAATGTTCAGCGCCCGGCCAGACGCGGCACGGAAGATCCCGGACAGCCGCCATCCCGACCCGATCAGCCGCGCCGCGGTGCTGGCAAATTGCGGCGTTTCCACGCTCGCCGTGAGGTTGAAGATATGCGTCGGCGAGTTGCTGCAGGGACCCTCGTCGGCCTCGAACAACTCGTCGGCATTCGCCGGCGGATTGATGAGCGACACCGGCCGCATGTATCCCGTGCCCACATTCAATGGGCCGCCTCCCTGGTTGACCAGCCCTCGGCACGTCGACCATGTGTAGTTGGCGGTGGTACTGATCCCGCTGACCGACCGGCGCTGCAACGACAGCAACATGCCGTGGTACCGCTGCCAGCCGGCATCGGTCACCCAATCCAGGTACCCAATGTACTGACCTACCGCGGGGTTCGCCTGGGTCATCTCCCTGCGCACATCCACCGGCGCCGTGGAACAGTTGGGATACGTTTGCGTGCCATTGGGTGCCGCAGGGTTCAGGAGCGTGCACGGCCCCGTCGGATTCGCGGCCGGAAGGATTCCTGGGTTCCCCGTGACGTCGCCCCACACGTTCATCAGGTAGTTGCCAAGATAACTGGCCGACACCCCGATGTTGTCGCCGATCTGTCGCTGCACACCCACGTTCCAGCTATGCACGCGCGTGGTGTCGAGATCCCTAGGCACCTGGATGAGCAGCGCGTACGGCGGAAACTCCAGGTTTTCGCGGCTCGCGAGCGGATAGGGATTCACCCGGCCGGAGCTGGTCCACGGATCGTCGAGGAGGACGTTCCCGGTGAGGCGCTGTTCCAGACCAAACGGCGGTGCCTGCGCCGCATCGAAGTAGAACTCGCCCGCGATGAAGTTGCTGTTCATGCCGTACCCGGCCCGCACCGACGTGCGGCCGTCACCGTTCGGGTCCCAGGAGACGCCGACGCGCGGCTGCACGTTGAACCAGACGCTCTCCATACCGGCCTTGCTTGGGAACCCCGCGTCCCCCGGATAGGTGAAGCCCGGAGGCGCCTGCGGAAACGCCTGGCTGCGCTGCCCCGCCCGGAACCGGTCCCCGTCGAAGTTGTAAATCTGGCTCTGCTGGTGCTGCTGCGGGAACCATGGCTCCCATCTGACGCCGTAGTTCATGGTCACGTTGGGCGAGAGCCTCCAGGTGTCCTGCCCATAGAGCCCGAAGTACTTCTGCTTGATGTCCAGCGTGAACGGCGTCGATTGACGGAACTCGAACACGCGGCCGAGCATGAAGTCGGCCAGTGGAAGGCCCGTGGCGCCACCGCTGAAGCTGAATGCCCCGGGCGACCGGACGTTGGAGTTCGTCTTCCAGTCGTGCAAGGCCACCGAGGCCCCAAACCCCCACTGGTGGTTCCCGCGGACCATCGTGAGGTCGTCGGAGATAGCGTACGTGTGAGGACGATACCAGGAATCGGTTTCCGTCCCCGTGTTGATCGAGAAGGCGCCCGTGACACTGACGAGCATGTAGTTCGGTATCGGAGTGTAAATGTTCACCCCGACGTCCTGGGGACCGAACATGTCCGCGTGCGTCCGGTGGACGTTCGTGCGGTTGGCCGTGAACCGGATATTGTTGACCGTTGTGCTGCTCAACACCTGCGTGTAGCCAGCCGCCAGCGAATGCGAGTCGCTGTCGCGGCCGCCGGCACCCAAGCCCGACGCCGCCAGGACGTTATCAGGACTGTTCTTGAACGCCGGGTCCCAGAACGTCGTCGACGACATGTAGCGGGCGAACAACGACTGGTTCTGCGCGATCTGCCAGTCGACCCGGCCGATCGTCTGCCCCTCGCGCGGCTTGGTCTGACGCGAATAGGTGATGCGGCCGCAGGGGTCGGTCGTCGCCGGCAGGCGCCGCGCGATGTTGACGGCCGCCGGGCTGAGCAGCGTCGGACTGATCTGGTTGTTCACGAACGGCGCCGGCAGATTGAGGCTTCCCTGGGTCCGGCACGCCGCCGAGGCGAGTTGCGTGAAGTTGCCCGCCAGCATCGCAGCCGTTGGGACGAAGGTCACGATGTCGGCCGGCGTCTGTGTGGCACGGGTCCCTTGATACGCTCCAAAGAAATGCAGCCGGTCCGTCACGACTGGGCCACCCAGCGTGCCGCCGAACTGATTGCGCACGAGGCCGTCGGACCGCCGCTCGCCGGTCGCCGGATTGACTGCGGCAAACGGGCTGGTGGCATTGAACCGATGGTGGCGCGCGAACTCGAACAAATCGCCGTGCAGCAGGTTGGTGCCCGACTTGGTCACCACGTTGACGGTGCCGCTCCCTTGGCGGCCGTTCTGCGCGTTCTGCGAGCTCGTCTCCACACTGAACTCCTGCAGCGCATCGGGGAACGGCAGCGGCAGGTTGAGACCGTCCAGCACGTTGTTGTGCATGGCGCCATCCAAGAGGTAGGAAACCGCGAACGGCTGGCCTCCCGTAATGGCGATTCCGCGACTGGTGGTCATGCTGCGGCTCGTCGGGGCACCCGCGTCGGCAGCGGCACCCGCCATCATGACCAGCATGACAGGGTTGCGACCCTCGAGTGGCAGCGCCTCGACCTGCTCGTTGTCGACAACCGCGCCGATCGCCGGGTTGCGCGTTTCAACAAGCGGGGTTGAGGCTTCGACCGACACGGTTTCCTGGACGCTGCCAAGCTGCAGCGTCACCGGAATCACCGGGTTGCTGTTCACCAGCAGTACGATGCCCGTCTGCAGGTAGGCGCGGAAGCCGGAAAGCGTCGCTTCCAGCCGATACGGTCCGAGCGGCAGGTTCAGCAGCGCGTACGAACCTGTTTCATCTGTGACGGCCTCACGGCGAAAGCCGGTCTCAGTTTGGATAGCGGTGACGGTGACGCCCGGCAGGACGCCGCCGCTCGAATCGGAGGCGATGCCGTTGATCTGGGCCGTCGCCTGGGCCCACGTGTTCGTGGCACCCAGGAGCAGGATCACCACGACGCCGGCGAGCGCGCGCGAAACGAGATTCATTTCAATGCCTCCTGAGGAAACCGTGATATCACCATCCGGTTTTGAACCTTGGGCGCCTGGCCCTGGGCCAGTCGACAACGTGTGCGAACTCGAAGTGCTGCACCCGTCTGGCTACTGGTCGAACTTCTCGTCCGGCAGCAGGCCCCAGCTCCAGCCGTCCTTCGGACGCTTGAACGTGAGCAGCCGGACGCGGTGATCGCCTGCGTTCCGCCCAGGGTTGCCGCTGATGACGACGAAGTCACCGGGCCTGAGGGTGTCTCTGGACACCCGCCCACTCAGTTGCGCTGGGGAGCCCCACTCCACCACATAGCGAACGCTCGTGCCGTCGGGTTGCTTGACCATGACGTGCACGAAGGAATGCGGATTCCGCAACAGGAACTGCACGAGCTCACCTTCAATGGTCACCGACTGGTCTTCCAGATACGTGGCCGCAAACGAGTGGTGGGCCAGCGCCTGGCTGCCTGTCGCGAGCAGGCCGCATGCGAGGGCCAGGAACACGTAACGCTTCATGACAATCTCCAGGGCTCGGCCATCCGGCGCCGATTTCAGATTGCTCGATTGAAGATTGTTGACGATTGCTGAATGACGATTGTTCGAACTGAGTGGCGATTGCGGGAACTCGCCGTCAATCGACACTCATTCCGCCGATCGAAAATCGTCATTCGACAACAGTCTCCACTCGACCAATCTGAAATCTGCAATAGGTTACTACGGCTTGGTATCCAGAAATGCGTAGTAGGTGCTCGTACCGATGATGTGGCCATCCATCACCTTCAGGACCTCGGGGCGCGACGCATTCGACGGAAGAGTCAGCATCTGGTCGAGCGCATACAGCTTGAACTGATAGTGCAGCGGCCCCGCGCCTGCCGGGGCGCACGGCGGGCGATAACCCACGATCCCGCGTCCACCGACGACCTGACGGCTGCCATCCGGCAGCGCGGCGCCAACCGGCGCTCCTGCGGGCAGATCCCGCGTGTTCGCAGGGAGGTTCCAGCGCACCCAGAAGAACTCTTCCATGACACCGCCCATCGGGTGGTTGTCAGGTCCGTTGACCATGAGCACGAAGCTCATTGTTTCCTTCGGTACGTTGGTCCACTGCAGCGGCGGCGAGGCGTACTTACCACCCTCGGCGTAGCAGCTATACATCTGCGGCAGTACGGCGCCGTCGGCGAAACCGCTGCTGGTCAGTCTCAATCGAGCCGGTTCCGGCACACGTGCACCCTGCTGTGCCTGCTGCGCCGCCACGCTGCACACAGTCAGAATCAACGGTAAGACGGCTGCAAGCGATCGTGCTCTCATGACACCCTCCTGAGGGGTCAGACCCTAAACCCCGTGGCGGCGTTTCCAGCGGCGTGAATGTAACATAGGTTCGATGGATTCGCTCCGCATGAACGTGGTATACCCTCTCGCCATCATGACCGGCCGGTTTGTGTGGATAGAACGCGTGATTCCATGGCTTTCCGTACTGCTCGTTGTTGTGTACGTAGTGTCCGGCTTTAGCCGGACCGTGCTTGCCCAGCAGCGTGCCTATGAGAACGTCGCATTCGAGACGATCCAGATTCGCCCGAATGTCTTCGTCATCTTGGGCGCCGGCGCCAACGTGACGGCGCACGTAGGCGAGGACGGCGTCATTCTCGTCGACAGTGGCTCGGCGGCGATGGCCGGCAAAGTGCTCGAAGCGGTGAAGGCGATCACATCCTCGCCGATCCGGCTGATCATCAACACCAGCGCGGCGGCCGATCATGTGGGAGGCAATCCGGCGGTGAGCGCAGCCGGGCGCGAGATCAATCCCGATTCTTTTTCCGACGAGCCGCGCGCCACGATCCTCTCGCACGAGAACGTGCTGCTGCGCATGACCAAGGGAAGCGGTAATGGGGAGGAGTTTCCGACCGACGCCTGGCCATCGGAGACGTTCACGTCACGCTACCGCTCGATGTATATCAACGACGAGGCGGTGCAGGTGATCCGGCAGATCGGCGCCGTGTCAGACGGCGATGTCCTGGTCCACTTTCGGCGGGCCGACGTGATTGTCACCGGCGATATCCTCGACCTGCGGCACTTTCCGGTGATTGATGCCGCGCGGGGCGGCAGCATCCAGGGCGAGTTGGCGGCGCTCAACCGGCTGCTAGAGCTCACGGTGCCCGCCATGCCGCTGGTGCTCAAACCAGGACGCACACTGCTCGTCCCAGGGCACGGCCGGGTGTCGGATTATGCTGAACTGGTGGAATACCGCGACATGCTCACGACCATCAAGGACAACATCGAGGCGCTCATCAAGAAGGGCACGACACTCGAGCAGGTGAAGAAGGCGAACCCGACGGCCGGGTACCGGGCGCGCTGGGGGCGTGAGTCGGGCCCGTGGACGACGGAGATGTTCGTCGAGGCGATCTACAACGGGCTGAAGAACCCGCCAGCGGGCCAATCGCAGCCATGAGACCTAGCGAGGCTCCGCCTCAGACCAGCGAGTATGTGCGGTGGCTCCGCCTCGCTAGTGACAGTATCTTCTGCCCGCGCTCCGCGCGGGCGAGACATCTTGAAAGGCCGCGAAAATTGACTCGTGTGAACGACTTCAGGCCTTTCAAGACGTCTGGCTCGATCGCTCTGATCCTCCTGATGTTGATGTCGAGCACGGTGCTCGCGCAGGGTCGTGGTGGGCAGGCGGTACCCCAGCCCCCTCGCACAACGGCGCCGATCGACATGACCGGGTACTGGGTGGCGATCATCTCCGAGGACTGGCGCTGGCGCATGATCACCCCGTCCAGGGGTGACTTTCCGAGCATCCCTCTCAATCTGGCGGCGCAGAAGATGGCCGAGGCGTGGGACCCGGCCAGAGATGAAGCGGCCGGTGAACAGTGCAAGGCGTACGGCGCGCCGGGACTGATGCGCGGCCCCACGCGGTTGCACATCACGTGGCTGGATGACGACACGCTCAAGCTCGAAGCGGACTACGGCCTGCAGACGCGGCTCTTCGAGTTCGCGGCGACGTCGCCCGGCACGGCCAGGCCATCGTGGCAGGGAACGTCGGTGGCCCAGTGGATCATGGCGGGCGGTGGCCGAGGCGGACGCGGCGGCACGGGCGGCGCGCGGTATGGGTCGATGAAGTCGGTCACGACGAACCTGCGGCCCGGCTATCTGCGCAAGAATGGCGTGCCCTACAGCGAAAAGACCTCCTTTACCGAATACTGGGACGTTCACACCGAGGCCAGCGGCGATCAGTACCTGGTCGACACCAACGTCGTGAACGATCCGGTCTATCTGCAGTTGCCGTGGATCACGGCGATTCACTTCAAGAAGGAAAAGGACGGCAGCAAGTGGAGTCCCGAGCCGTGCGACGCGAGGTTCTAGGGGCAGTAGGCAGTAGGCAGTAGGCAGCAGGCAATAGGCAGTAGGCAGTTCACGGTGGGCTGTGACGGAGAGTGGGTGATGCGTCGAAGCACCTTCACGCGGGTTGTGACATTGACGTGCGCGCTGCTGGGCGCCGCCGTGCCCGCCTTTGCCCAGGTCGACCTGACCGGGTCGTACCAGACGCGGATGTACGAGGACTACATCGAGCGCGGTCCGGGCGAATTCATGGGCAATTACACCGGCATGCCGCTCACCGATGAGGGGCGCGCCAAAGCGCTCCTCTATACGTCGAATCTCCCGTCGACCTACGAGCGCCAGTGCCTGCCGCAGTCCGCCGGCGTATTCCAGTACCGGCCGGTCGGGTTCCGGATCTGGAGCGAGATGGCCGACGACGGCAGCGTCCTCGCCTGGGTGATCGGCGGCGACAACCTCAGAAATGACATCAGGATCTGGATGGACGGGCGGCCGCATCCGTCACCCAACGCGTTGCACCTCGCGGGCGGATTCGCCACCGGCACGTGGGAGGGCGACACGCTGACCGCGCGGTTGACGCATTTGAAGACCGCGTGGATCCGGCGCGGCGTCGGCATTCCGGCGAGCGACCTCACGACCATCACGATGCACCTGACCCGGCGCGAGGATCTGTTGACGATCACGACGATCCAGGAGGATCCGTACTACCTGTCGGAGCCGCACGTCGTCAGCCGTGTGTGGCAGTGGAATCCGCGCGGCACCGCCGCCGACCGGCCCATTTGCAATACGGCCAACGAAATTCCGTCGCTCGAGGACACCGGCATCGTGCCCCATTACCTTCCGGGCCAGAATCCGGAAGAGGACTATATGATCCGCACGTTCAACGTTCCCAAGGAAGCGGCCATGGGGTTCGCGGAGACGCTCTATCCCGAGTACCGCAAGAAGCTCAAGGGCCTCTACAAGCTGCCGGCGGACTGCCTCGCGCGAGCGCCCGGGTACTGCTGCGGGTGGATCGAAACGCAGGGACGGCCGGGCGGCGCGCCGAACCTGACGTGCAACGACGGCGGCTTCGGCGCGCTCGGGCCGCGGGGACGGCGCACGGCGACGGAACCATAGCCCGTTCTGTGTTCTGAGATTCGACGTTCCAGGTTCGTGTTCGGCCAGCCTCCTCTTCTTGTTCTGGTCATCGCAGCGACGCTGTTTCCCGCGCTCGCGTTCGGACAGGAACTCCCGCCTCCCGTACTGCGGGCCGGCAGGGGCGCCGAAACCATCACGGTTGACGGCGCGCTGAACGAACCTGCGTGGGCCGCCGCCGACATGGTTGATGCGTTTGCGCAAACAGAGCCGGGCGACGGGGCGGCGCCGACGTTTCGAACGGAAGTGCGGGTACTGACCGGGACAGGCGCTGTTGTCATCGGCATCGTGTGCGAAGACGAACCCGGCGGGATTGTCAGCTTCAACGTCGCGCGGGACGCCGGGTTGCAGTCAGAGGATCACATCCGGATCGCGGTGGGTCCATTTCGGGACGGTCGATCCGGCTACGTGTTTGCCGTCAACCCCCGTGGAGCACGCTATGACAGCCTGATCACGTCGGGTGGGGACGGCGAGAATGTCGAGTGGGACGGCATCTGGGAGGCCGCGACCTCGATCGGCCAGAACGGGTGGAGCGCAGAAATCCGGATTCCGGTCCGGACGTTGACCTTCAAGCCGGGATTGCACGAGTGGCACTTCAACGTGGAGCGCCGCATTCAGCGGCTGCTCGAAACAGACCGCTGGGCGTCTGCAACGCGGCAGTACCGCATCAGGCAAACGAGCCGCGCCGGACTGCTGACCGACCTGCCCGACTTCGCGCTTGGCCGCGGTCTGGACGTGCGGCCCAGCATCACCGCCGGGGGCGGCGTTCCGGAACCATCGGCCTCAGTGAACGGAAAATTCCGCCCGAGCCTCGACGTGACGCAGCGGCTCGGATCGAACGTGACGGCGTCGGTCACCATGAATACCGATTTCGCGGAAACCGACGTGGACACGCGGCGGACCAACCTGACGCGATTTCCGCTGCTGTTTCCCGAGAAGCGGACGTTCTTCCTCGAAGGCTCCGACATGTTTCAGTTCGGGCCGACGGTGAATCGGGATGTCATCCCGTACTTCAGCCGCCGCATCGGTTTGGTCAGCGGGTTCGAGGTGCCGCTCCTCGCCGGCGCCAAGATCGACGGCCGCGTGGCCGACACGAATTTCAGCGGGCTCGTGATCGGCGCCAACGATAAACCTGGCATTGTCGGTGAGCGCGCGGCGATGGCCGTGGCACGGGTCAAGCAGAATCTCTGGCGGGAATCGTACGTCGGTGCGCTGGTGACGGCCGGGGATCCGCTTGGCCGCTCCGGGAGCTGGCTCGCCGGCGCTGACTTCACCTATCAGAGCACGACGTTCCTGGGAGACAAGAACCTCACCGCCAGCGTGTGGGGCCTCGCAACCGGCCGAGACGGCTTGCGTGGGGATACCGCGGCGTACGCGTTCAAGATCGACTATCCCAACGACGAGTGGGACTGGAGGGTCTGGTACAAGCGGGTCGGACGCGACTTCGATCCATCGCTGGGCTTCGTTCCACGGCGCGCCGTACAGATCTGGAACCCCTCGTTCATGCACCGGCCGCGGCTCGCGCGCGGTCCCATCCAGCAAATGAGCCACGGGGTGAATCCGTATGTATGGACCGACCTGTCCGGCCAGTGGGAAACCTACGATGCCCAGATACATCTTGTCGACTGGCAGTTTCGCAGCGGAGATCGGCTGCAGGTCATGGTGAGTCCCGCGGGTGACCGGCCTCGAGAGCCGTTCGAGATCTCGCCCGGCATCGTCCTCGCGCCGGGTCCGTACCAGTGGCTGCGGCGCTCGGTCGCGGTCACGACCGCGCGGAAGCGCCGCTTCTCCACCTCACTCAGCTGGACAGCCGGGAGCTTCTACGACGGCCAGCTCGATCAATACGAGTGGAGCTGGGCGTGGAACCCGACTCCGCTCTTCACGGTGGAGCTCAACAGCGAGCGCAATATCGGACGCATCGTGAGCGGCCGGTTCACGCAGGATCTCGTCGGCACGCGCGTCCGGATGAACTTCTCACCCGATCTCTCGATCGCGAGCTACGCGCAGTACGACACCGACACTGATTCGGTCGGCATCAATACACGGCTGCGCTGGACATTTCTACCGGTCGCGGATCTCTTCATCGTCTACAACCACAATGTCCGGTCGCTGCTCGATCGGTGGGAGCTCGAATCGAATCAACTACTCATCAAGCTGCAGTACGCGTGGAGGATGTAACTATCAACACAAGTGAACTCTGGGATTAGCGAGTGTTCCTGTGGTGCGACAGATCCTGCATGTATGGCTGAATCCGGTCCTGGCAGAACGCGGCTTCTTCGATCTCGTCGCCGGTCCTCAGCGTCAGCGTTCGCGGGTTCACCTTCCATGGCTCCGCCAGTACAGCCGGGTCTTCGACGGTCGCCTGCCACGTGAGGGTGTTGCCCTCACGGCGCAGCCGCTCGGTCACTCGCATGTCCTCGGTGTGAAACAGCCCATTATCGCCGAGCCAGGTGTCTGCGCTCAGGTTCCTCACGTCGATGACCAGCGTATCTCCCTCCCAGCGGCCGACAGAATCACCGTGGGCCGACGCCTCGATGCCCTTTCGATGCGGGCGGCCATCGGTGGGAATGAGGCGGAAGAAGTTCCCGTTCAGGTCATCGTAGAGCAGCACGATCTCTCGGGCGCTCTGAACAATCCGCTGCGGGGGACCAATCCGTGGGACCCCGGGAGGCCCGCAGGTGAACGCCGGATCCTGATGGACCTGGTTCTCGTCCAGTTCCTTCACTTTCGCGAGGAACTCCGGCTTGTACTTCGGCTCACCAGGAAGGAGTGTCGCGTCATTGCCAAATGGCGCCCTGTTCGGATCCCGAACGGTGGGGTCCAGAATCACCGATGCGCCACTGCGCCGCACAGTGGCAATCGGCGCCCGGCGCCGGTACCAGTAGCCGTTCAGATCGGGACGCCCATCGGGCATGCGTGGCGTCACCGTTGCAGACGCATCGGTCTTCGCTCGCTGGGCTTCCTGGGCAGCCATGCGCGTTCCCCCGGAGTACAACGCGACGGCGGCGATGGCCGCGAGGAGGACTAAACCGAAGAAACGGTCCCTCATGTTGATACTCCTTCAATCAATCTCTTTCGGATCGCCACTCAGGTGAAGAAAGTGACCGTCCGCATACGTCACTCTCAGGAGCCACCCTGCGCGATGGTTGGCCACGCTCTTGGACTCGTAGATATGGACAGTCACCATCTCGCCCTCCGCCGCTTTGTTCCAGAGGTCGTTTCGGGTGATGCCGGCGCTGCGCAGGTGATTCGTCGGCAGCGATTCGAGCGCCCAAGTCGTGACCTTGCCGTCGTTGTCCTTCACATCGAGAAACATGTACACGTGGGGATTGACCCAGTCGATCTTCGAGATCACGCCCTTCAGCGTGGCCCGCTTGTTGATGTCGAAGGCGCCGCTGAACGAGTGATGCGCGTGCGCCGAAGCCGCAGCCACCACGACGACCAACACGACCAGCACGGCACAGCGACGATGTCGCACCATAGTGCAATCCCCTTTCAACCTTCGCGCGCCCGCGGCTCTAGAGAGGCCGATCCTAACACCTGCACGCTCTCGCCGGCAAACGCTCGGCCGGCTGTCCGGGTGTAGAATTGGCCACCTTCACACGCGCCGCGAGGGAACGCCCATGAGACGTCTTCTTGTCCTGTCCGCGATCGCCGCAGCAACCCTGCCTGCCCTGAGCGCAGTCGCAGGGCTTGCGCAGACCGACTACACGCCGAGCGATGTGCGCCTGCCGGGGGGCAGCACCGTCAAGCGCACCGGCCCGCGCACCGGTCCGGCGCCGAGACTGCCGGACGGCACCGTGGATTTGACCGGCGTCTGGGTCGGCGGCGGCCCGGTCAACGACCTCGAGCGGGATGGAGGCTTGAAGCCCGGCGAGATCGACAATCTGATGCTGCCCTGGGCGAAAGCGCTCATGGCGACGCGGGACGAAACGCAGGAGCCGCACAACCGCTGCCTGCCGATGGGCGTGCCGCGGGTCACGCCGTTTCCATACCGCTTCGTGCAGAATTTCACGCACAAGGCGCCAACGCACCTGTTCATCCTGCACGAGGGGAACATCCACAGCTACCGGCAGATCTTCATGGACGGGCGCAAGCACCCGGCGGATCTCGACCCGACGTGGTACGGCCATTCGATCGGCTGGTGGGAGAAGGACACGCTGGTCATCGATACGGTCGGCTACAACGACAAGTTCTGGTTCGACCGCCGCGGTCATCCCCATACCGAGCAACTGCACACCATCGAACGGTGGACGCGGCGTAACATGGAGTGGCTGGAGAACAAGGTCACCATCGACGACCCCGGCGCGTACACGAAGCCGTTTACGGTGACGTTCATGGCCGCGCTGAGCGCGCCCGACGACCTGCAGGAGTACATCTGCCAGGAGAACAACCAGTACGGCGTGCAGACGATTCCAGGCTGGGCCGAAAAATACGCGAAGCCCCAGCCCTGAATCCCAGAGTTCAGTTGATGCTGAGTACGGAACACCGAGACACCGAGACACCGAGAAACGCTAATGATTTGCCCTCGGTGCCTCTGTGCCTCGGTGTTTCGTGATCATCAAGTGAAGTGACCTAAGGGCTCTAGGGAGGAGACCTCCGATGAAGGCACTGGGTGTGGTTCGTGTGGGCGTGCTGGCACTCCTTGCGGCGTCGCCCGCCGTGGCGCACCATTCGTTCGCCACCGAGTACGACCGGACCAAGCCGGTGTCGGTCACGGGCGTGGTGAGAAAGGTCGAGTGGCGTAATCCCCATATCTGGTTCTACGTCGACGTGAAGGACGCCCGCGGCGCGGTGACCACCTGGGGGTTTTCGGGCGCCCCACCGGCCTTTTTGATGCGGCAGGGCATTTCCAGGGACGCCATGAAGACCGGCGACCTCGTCAAAGTCGACGGCTTCAGAGCGCGCGATGGATCGAACAATGCCTCCGGCGGGCGCGTGACGTTTGCCGACGGCCGCAGCGTATTCACGGCGTCACCGGAAGACGTACGGCCCAACTGACGTTCAAGTCAAAAGTCGAAAGTTCAAAAAAGTAAGGGCAGAGGTCAGATCATGTCCCGCAACTATCGCTTTCCGCGCGCGGCGCTGGCCGTCGCGGCGGCCGCAGTTTTCTCGGGGTGCACAGCCACCCAGCAGACGGCGCAGGACTCGCAAAGCATTCCGCGGGCGGCCGACGGGAAGCCCGACTTCACTGGTGTCTGGGCCGGACCCGGCTTTGCGCACACAGGCAACGACACGGATACGGCGCAGGTGCGCCGCTACACCGACGCCAACATGGCGCCGATCAAGCCGGGGGGCAAGAGCCTGCTCAACAGACCGCACGCGGGCAACGTGCGGATCGACGACCCGACGGCGATATGCCTGCCGAACGGACTGACGCGGCAGATCCCGTCGCCGTACGCGCAGCAGTGGATCCAGACATCGGCGCAGCTGGTCATCCTGTACGAGTACATGCACTTCTTCCGCGTCATCCCGTTTGGACCGGCGAACCGGGCGCACGCGCCCGACGTGGAACCGACCTATATGGGCGATTCGATTGCCTGGTGGGACGGCGACATGCTCGTCATCGACACGATCGGGCTCAACGAATGGATGCTCGACGCCTACCATCCGGAAGATGGCGGATCCAGGTGGCACAGCGACCAGATGCACGTGGTGGAGCGCCTGCGCTTCACCGACGCGAAAAACGCGTCCTACGACGTCACCATCGACGACCCCGTCCTCTTCGAGAAGCCGTGGGTCGAGCACTGGGCGATGCAGCTCAAGCCCACGTGGAAGATTCTCGAGTTCGTCTGCGACGACAACGATCGGTGCCGGACCGGGAAGTGCACCGAGGCCGACGTCCAGCAGTCGTCGTCGCGGTAACCAGCCAAGGGCCTGCCCTTGATATCCCGATGAAGATTGCCCTTGGCTGGTTGGCAGTATCTCTTGGGCGCGCTTTGCGCGCCGGGGACCGCTATACGGTCCACAACGAGTACGAAATTCGCGTTCGGGATCGTATAGCGGTCCAACGTACAAGGCATCGAGGAGGCAGGCGATGGGCACGCGTCGGTACCTGTTCCCGTTCACCCTCGTGGTCGCGACCGCCTGGCCGGGCCAGGCGCTCGCGCAGCTCACCGCCGATCGGTATGCCGAGGGGCAACCCAAGAGTGTCGCTGGCTGCCCTGCAGAGCCGCTGACGTTTCACAGGTGCGCCCTGGACAGGGCGAAGACCTTCGCGCCGCCGCGCACGCCGTCAGGCAGGCCCGACATGCAGGGCTACTGGTTCGGGCTGCTGGTCTCGGAATATTCCGTGGAATCGGTCGACGCCACCGATCCTCGGGCGCAGAGCGGCGTGGAACCGTGGGAGGTCTGGCCGGGCATGGTCGTCGACCCGCCGGACAGAAAGATCCCGTATCAGCCGTGGGCGGCCACCATCGGCAGAGCCGGGGAGAACCGCCAGCTGTACATCGACCCGCGCACGGCATGTCAAACGGCTGGTGTGCCCCGCCTTGCCCAGCAGGGCGACATCACCGCGAAACGGGACCCGCATCAGCTCATTCAGCCCCAGGGCGACAACCACGTGGTGTGGCTCTTTGAGGACTCCCACGTCTACCGCGTGATCGGAATGGGCGGACGTCCGCACGTTGGACAGGAGATCAAGCTTTGGCACGGGGACTCGCGCGGGCGCTGGGAGGGCAACACCCTGGTCGTCGACACGAGGAACCTCAATGGCTACACCTGGCTCGACGACGCGGGGAATTTCTACACCGACGCCGCGCATCTGGTCGAACGCCTGACGATGATCGACCGCGACGCGATCCTCTACGAGGTCACGATCGATGACCCGACGGTCTATACCAGGCCGTGGACGATGGCGTGGGCCCTCGTGCGGGAGACCGAGCCGGGGTTTCAGCTCCTCGAAGAGGCGTGCGTCGAAGGGGACCGCGACCTGCCCCATTTTCTCGAGGCCGGCCTAAAGTTCTATTTCGGGAAGAGCTGGAAATCACGCCCACGCGGACGGGACAGGCAGTAGTTGCCATGAAGGCCAGACCTTCCGCGGCCTGCACCCCGGCGCTGTCGGCTGCATGCCAAGTTAGCTGGCTCTTTGGAGCGCGAGTAGCTTCTTCCGTACAGCCTGTGGAAAGTCGACGAAGGCGAACTGCGTTCTGTCGAACAAGTAGTCCTCCCCGCTCTCGTCGATGATCCGCACCAGATCGTCCTTGGCGGCTCGTGCGTCGGGCACAATCCGATACACCTTGCCAACAATCAGCGAGGCTTCATTGCCAGCATTCTCAAGGCACAACGCAAATGGTTTGGTCGGAGGTTTCATGGCGTGTCCAAGTAGTTCTTGATCTTCAGATCCCGTTTGCCGATGCCGTGGGCCTCGTACCAATGGAGCTCAACCCGACGAAGCTTGCCGTTCCCAGCCGGACGGTGGCGACACCCTTGAGCTTGCGCCAGCGGCCACGACCATACGTCTTTCGAAGAAACGCTCGCACCTTGACACCGGGACCGGCGGCAATCGTTTCGATCTTTTCGATCGCCCCGACCAACTCGAAGCGCACTTCTTGATCTTCCCCGAGATGCCTCTGTGCATCAAGGTGCACGCTCACAGCGCGCCGCGTGCACCCGAGCACAGCGCCTCAAGAACACCACACGTTTGTGTTCTGTTTTTCCGATTTGTCTTCCGCCAGCTAACAGCCGCGGCGCACAGGAGTCGATCGCGCCGTAGGCTGCATGCCGTGTTGGGCAACTTGATCGCGGTATATAAATACGTATATAGTGCTCTGTGGCCGAAAAGCCGGTGGCCTGGCTGGGCTCGTCGCTCGCTAAGATCCGAGCGTTTCCCAAGAACGCCCGCCGTGCCGCTGGGTACCAGCTCGGTCGAGTGCAGCAAGGTCTCTTGCCGACCGATCGGAAACCGATCGTGCTCCACGCATTCGAGAAACGCTCGCGCCGGACTCCTCAACCCGAGATCGAGCTGGCTCGAACGCGTCTCGCCGACTTGCTCCGTCATCGCGCCCAGAAACCGGAGGGTCAATGACCACGAAGATTCGCCGTTCGAGCGGCAATGTATTCCAAGACCTCGGATTTTCCGCTGAGGAGGCGACGAACCTCAAACTCCGGTCCGATCTGATGATTCGATTGAGCAAATTGATCGAGAGCCGCGGCTTGACCCAAACGCAGGCAGCTGAAGTCTTTGGCGTCACACAGCCCAGGATCAGCGACCTCGTCCGAGGCAAGATTGATCGATTCAGCATCGATACGTTGATTGCCATGCTCGGTCACGCGGGAGTCGGTGTTCAGATTGTTGTGGGTCGTTCTTCCAAAGTTGCCTAACGTTGTATGGGTGGAAGGTGCCAACTGCCGTTACCTGCCCGCTGCGCCGCCGCCACCCCTCACACGCACGTCCCGTGTGCCGCCATTCTGGCCGCGTCGTGCCCCGCGATCAAGTGCCATCCGGCCAGAGGCTTGCGGGATTCCGCAGGGCCTCCCGCCCTGAATTGGCGACCGGGCCATAACACGGAACCTTTTGGACCGCTATACGGCCCCAAACGCGAATCTTGTACTCGTTGTGAATCCGTATAGCGGTCCTAGGCGCGCAAAGCGCGCCCAAGAGATACTGGCAACCAGCCAAGGGCATCTTCACCGGGATATCAAGGGCAGGCCCTTGG
>JBOGIR010000077.1:0-2904 GCA_050742335.1 Vicinamibacterales bacterium
GGCTACGAGGTCACGATTCTTGAAAAGTCGCCGAGGGCCGGCGGTCTCAACCGGGGCGGCATTCCCGACTGGGTACTGCCGCAGGACGTGCTCGATCGCGAGGTCGAGCGCCTCGCGGAGCTGGGCATCACGATCAAGACGAACACCGAGGTTGGAAAAGACGTCACGTGGGACGAGTTGAAGAGCAATTACGACGCCTGCGTCCTGGCCGTCGGTCTCACCGAGCCCAACAGCGTGCGTGCCGAGGGCGAAGACAAGGCCGGCGTGCTCTACGGGCTCCCGTTCCTGCGGGATATCGGCATGGGCACCTCCACGGTCAAGCTGGGGCCGCGCGTCGCCGTCATCGGCGGAGGCAACACCGCCATCGACTGCGCCCGCGAGGCGCTGCGCCAGGGCGCCGAAGAAGTCACGATGATCACGGTGGAGCACAGTACCGAAGAGATGCCTGCCGTGCCGGAAGATCTGCACGACATGCTCGAGGAAGGCGTCGAGCTGATGCACGGACGAGCGATGACCGCCGTGCTGGGCAACGGCCGCGTCGACGCGCTCCAGCTCCATCCGGCCCGCTTCAGCGGCGCCATCAACGCCTCGCCAATCGCCGTCGATCGGGAGTCTCCGGCACAGCGCTTCGCGGTGGACAGCGTGATCATTGCCGTGGGGCAGCGTGCGTCGCTGAAGTGGCTGCCCGATGAATTCAAGAACGAGCGAGGCACGATCAAGGTGGACCGGTTCGGACGCCTCGGCGACACGAAGTTCTTCGCGGCCGGCGACATCGTGCAGCTCGGATCCGGCCAGCCGCTGATGGTCGTCAACGCCGTCGGCGACGGCAAGCGTACGGCGTTCAACCTCGACAAAGTGCTCCGGGGCGAGCCACTGCAGGAACGCACGGTGCCGATCGACGTGATCACCGATCTCGCCAGGATGAACATGACCTACTTCCCGGCGTTCCCGCGCGTGCAGCAGGCCATGCTCGCCCCGGCCAGCCGGCGCCGCACGCAGGACGAGGTGATTCTGGCCTACACCGAAGATCAGGCGGTGGAGGAAGCGAACCGCTGCTTCAGTTGCGGCACGTGCAACGCCTGCGACAACTGCTATCTCGTGTGTCCCGAGCCGTGCATCGTGCGCCCCGCCCGGTCCAACGGGCTCTACAAGATCCTGGTCGACTACTGCAAGGGCTGTCGGGTGTGCATCGAGGAATGTCCGACCGGCTGTCTCGAGGGCGTTCCTGAGCTGGACTTCGATACAGGGGTCGTGCGGATGGACACGGCGTTCGCGATCACGCAGGGGCTGCACGGGCGGCAGGCGGAGGAGCTGAGGAATCTGCCGGAACGTCCGGCGAAGGACATTGAACACTGGAGATGATGCCATTTACGGATTGACGAATTGACGGATTGACGAATTTCGTGCGGCCAATGCGCAAATCCAATCCGTAAATTCGTAAATGCGTAATTGCGTCAATGATCTGAGCGGAGAGTCCCGATGGCGACTGCAGTGGCGACGAAGAGGAAAGTCCGCATCAACGGGTGCGTATCGGCGGCGCAGGCGGCCAAGTACGCCGACGTCGACGTGATTACCGCGTATCCGATCCGGCCCTACACCGCGACGATGATGGCGCTGGCGCAGATGGTGGCCAACGGCGAGCTCGACGCGGAGTACATCGTGGCCGACAGCGAGCACTCGCAATTGAGCATCGCGCACGGCGCCTCGTCCAGCGGCGCGCGCGTCTTCACGGGCAGCTCGGGTGTCGGCGTGCAGTTTGCCTACGAGCTGTACTCGCCGATTTCGGGCAGCCGCATGCCGGTGCAGATGATGATTGCGGACCGGACGCTCGACCCGCCCGGCGACTTCGGGTCCGAGCACACCGATGCGCTCTCCACACGCGACATGGGCTGGCTCATGGGGTGGTCGTGCGACGCACAGGAGGCGTTCGACAATCATCTCCTTGCCTTTCGGATCGGCGAGGATCCCCGCGTGCTCCTGCCGCAGATGGTGTGCCAGGACGGGTTCTTCGTCTCGCACATCACGAGCGATGTCGAGCTGCCCGATTCGGGGCAGGTGAAGGAATTCCTGCCGCCGTACAAGCATCCGTACCCGCTCGATCCGCGGCATCCCGTGTCGCACGGTCCGCAGATCATGCCGGAACAGGGCCCGCCGCTGCAGTTGGAGCGTGCCCGCGCGATGGAAGGCGCCGTGCCGGTGATCGAACAGGTGCACGAAGAGTTCGCGCGCATCTTCGGCCGTAAGTACGACCCGTGGCTCGAGGAGTTCATGACTGACGGCGCGGACGTCGTCTTCTTCATGCAGGGTGGCCATGCGGTGACGGCACGCTACGCGATTCGCCACATGCGCGCGCGCGGCGCGAAAGTCGGCCTCGTGCGGCTCAAGACGATCCGCCCGTATCCGACCGATCGCGTCATGGAGGCCCTCAGCCGCTTCAAGGCCGTCGGCGTGATCGAGACCAACATGGGGCTCGGCAGTGTGAGCAGTGGGGGATCCCTGTACGCAGAGGCGTGCGCCGCGCTCTATGAAAGCCCCAAGCGCCCGCTCGTGTTGTCGTTCATGGCCGGGATGGGCGGCGAGGCGATCGTGCTGAAAGAGTTCTACTGGATGACGAACAAGATGCTCGAAGCCCAGAAGCGCGGCGCCATCGAGAAGCGCACGCACTGGGTGGGATTCGAGGAGTAGAATCACCTAGGCCGGGTGCGTCCCGAGCAGCTCGATGGGCGGAGCGGACCAGGCGATGTTGGAGGAGCGATGCCAGCGATTGAAGTCGAACGGCAGATGCTGCCGATGTTCGGGAGCCCGAACCAGGGCGCGCGGTTCTACAACCCCGAGCTGCCGGAAACCGAGCCGTTCGTCCCGGGCCACCGCACCTGCGCCGGCTGCGGGCCGTCGATCCAGTAC
>JBOGIR010000078.1:0-4742 GCA_050742335.1 Vicinamibacterales bacterium
ATGGTGGCCTTGTCGCACGCCACGGCGCGCGAGCTCGGGTATGCGCCGGCGCCCGACTCCGAAGCGGCCCGGCGGCCGTTCGTCGAGGTGTCCGGGCGCAAGGGCCTTGGCGTCAAAGCCGACGACCTGCTGGACACGCTGATGCGGAACGCCGGACGCGAAGTAGAGACCCGCAATCCGGAACTGAGCGATGCCGAACGCGAGCGGATCGCCCGGATGATTGGTGGTGCCGCGGTCCGGTACTTCCTGATCAAGTTTTCGCGCACCAAGATCATTGCGTTCGATCTGGAGGAGGCGCTCAGCTTCGAAGGCGAAAGCGGCCCTTACATCCAGTACGCCGTGGTCCGCGCCAACAACATCTTCCAGAAGCTGCGCCAGCGGGACGGACTCGAGGAAGCCGACCTCGTGGCTTCGCTGAAGGATGTCTCCGCGGCCGAGCTGGACGGCGGGAACGGCAGCCACGAGTTGTGGCAGCTCGTGCTCGACGCCTCGCGTCTCGATGAGGTCGTCGAGCAGGTCATCCGGTCGCTGGAATTCTCGGTGCTGGCCAAGTATGCCTTCTCGCTGGCGCAGGCGTTCAACGCGTTCTACCATCGCTCGCCCATCCTCAACGAAGAGCGGGACGATGTGCGGCGGTGGCGGGGGGCGGCGATAATCTACGTGCGGGACCAACTGACGCGGGCGCTGGACCTCATGGGGATTGCGGTGCCGCCACGGATGTAGACCAAGCACCTTGAACGGACCAGGCACCAGGCACGAAGCACTAACCGCGGAGCTCAGTTGTGTTGATGATGATGGAGCCCGATTCCCGCCTTCGCTGAAGCTACGGCGGGCCGCCGTAGCCTTGGCGGAGGCTGGCCGGTGGCCGGACCGCGCTCGCACCCCGCGCTGCGAGGGCTTGAGCGGCCGCAGCACGCCAGCTCCCTGAGCTGGCGGATTCCCTCAGCCTTCTCGCGCGGTCAGGCGACCCGTGTCGGCCTGACCTCCATAGGGCTCCATCATCATCAACACAACCGATCTCCGGTATGAGCACCGATATGGGTCTTATCGCCATCGCTCCCTGCGAGAAGCTGCACGACTACGAGGAGGCGGTGCGCCGCGCCGGCGGCGAGCCGTGGGTGCTCGACCGGTCAACCGATCGACCCGAGGACGTCGTTCGCGCGGCCGGGGGCCTGCTGCTGGCGGGGGGCGGCGACGTCTCCCCCGAGATCTATGGCGCGGCTCCACACGCCACGTACGACGCCGCGGAACCGGGGCGCGATGCGTACGAGATCGATCTTGCGCGCCGCGCGGTCGAGGCCAACCTTCCGGTGTTCGCCATCTGCCGCGGCGTCCAGGTGCTGAACGTCGCACGCGGGGGCACGCTCGTGCAGGACATCCCGACGGAGCTCCCCGGCGCGCTCGAGCACAAGCTCGCCGTGCCGCCGAACGAGCCGTTCACGCTCGCGCACGAAGTGTGGGTGGAGAAAGATTCGCTGCTGGCACAGCTCGTGGGCGACGCCGAGGGCGACGCCGAGAGCCGCCAGGTCAACAGCCGCCATCACCAGGCCGTCAAGGAGCTGGGTGACGGGCTCGTCGCGTCTGCCACGGCGCCCGACGGCGTCATCGAAGCGGTCGAGGATCCCTCACGCCGCTTCTGTGTCGGCGTGCAGTGGCATCCGGAGAACTTCTACCGGACGGGTGAGTTCCGGTCGCTGTTCGAAGCGTTCATCCGGGCGTGCAGAATTTGAGGCATCGATGATCGATGAACCGATGAATCGATCGATGCTCCAATCATCGATCATCGATGCATAGATTCCGAGTTCTGCGAAGTCACTGAAGCGTCGCCGTCCAGTTCGTGATCACCGTAATCGGCGGCGGCGCACTCTGTTCATCGGCAAGGACGTTGACGAGAAACCGCTGACCATCGGGCGCAACGGCATACACGTTGCCGGTCCCAAAGCCGAGATACCCTTGGGTCCTTCGTCGCGCCTCGAACAGCGGCCTGACGGCGCCCACCTTGAAGGCCGTCCCCGCTCCATCCACCTCTGCCCCCATAATCGAATTGCCGGCCAGGAAAAAGAGCTCCTTGCCATCACGCCGCCACGCCAGTTGCTCGCCCCCAGCCGTGGAAATCTGCCACTTGCCGCCAGCGGCGGGAAATGGCATCACGTAGATTTCGTTTGTTCCCGATTCATTCGATTGGTACGCCACCCATCGGCCGTCTGGCGAAAAATAGCCGCGCGTTTCACTGAAGGGGGTCTGCACGAGGGGGCGAGGCTTCCGCTCTTCCGTGAGCGGCAGAACCCAGACGTCATTGCTAGTCTGAGATCCTCCGGCGCCGGAGTGGTACAAGAGGAACCGACCATCCGCAGACCAACTGGTGATGTACTTGTTGCCACTCCCTTCGACGAGCCGTTCCTCAGCGCCCGACCCGTCAGCGTTCTTCCGGTAGAGATCCAGCGGACTCGGCCGGCCGGCACTGAACACGAGACTGCGGCCATCCGGCGACCACGCTGCGCTCCAGTCCTCGCCCGCGTCGAACGTGAAACGGGTTCGCAAGCCGTCGCGCGTGAGATCGTGGATCCAGATGTCTCGCGTCCGCCGCGTGGGGTCGAGCACGCTGACCGCCACGCGCGTCCCATCCGGCGAAAGTCGCACTTCGGACTGATCCGCCTTTTCGCCAATCGTCTCGAGTACCTTTCCGCTTCGATCGATCCAGACCAGCTGCGAAGCCACGCCTCCTGACGATGTGACTCGATAGGAGAGCATCCCAGTCGCGGAGGCCGAGAGGCTGGCAACTGCCATGGGGAGATTGACCGCGACGTCCTGCGCGATAACGAGGGGATCGCCCATCGTCACCAGGCGGTCGGTATCGAATGGCTGCGCGAGCAACGTGCCGTCTCGCACGAACAGCACGAAGCCGGCGGCATAGACCGCCAGGGCATCCGCTTGCATGAGAGGCGAGGGCGGGTCACCATCGAGCGAACCGAGATGGACAGAATTCGGCGAGAAGCTTCCACCCTGTCCAGACGTCACCACGTACAGAAAATAGCGCCCGTCCGGCAGGAACCATGGGTGACGATGACTGACCTCGTTCTTGGCCGGGTCGGGCTTCGTCACCGGCACCGGCGTGCCGCCGCCGGACGACACGCGAAGAAGACCGCTGCCGGGTCCGCCAGCGCCAACCAGGATTGTACCGTCGCCGTTCCAGGTGCCGCCGGGTCCTGCCCCGGTTGCGAAAGGCAAATCGCACAGTACCTGCGGCGGGCCTCCTGTCACGTCGATCTTCTGTAGCTTGCCCGCAGCAAAGAAGCCGAGAAAGCGGCTGTCGGGCGACCAGAAGGCACCGGCGGCACCCTCTGTGCCAGCCAGGATACGCGCCTCGTCTTCGTCAAAGCTTCTGATCGCCAGTCTCGCGTCTGGCCCGCCTATGCTACCGACAGGGGCGACGCGAAACGCGATGTGCCGGCCGTCCGGGGACAGCCATTGGCCTTCAACCGCAGGGATCGACATATCCGGCGGCGGCGTCACCGAAAAGCGAATGGGTGCCGCAGGTTCGGGTGGCGTTTCCCGGAAGTGAAGTGCGCTGACGCTGATTGCAACCATCGCCGCCGCTGCCGCCGCGGTCCACGCAAGTCGTTGTCCGCCACGGGCCACGAGGATGGGGGTCGTCGCCGTTTGTGACGCGGGAGCCGCCAGCACTTCGTCGATCTCGAGGCGCGCGACGGCGATGTCCGGCAGCCGGCGCTTGCGATCCTTCTCGAGGCACCGCCGCAGCAGCGTGCGAATCGCGGGCGGCGTCGCGGCGGGGAGCGACGTCCAGTCGATCTCCTTCATCAGTACCATCGCCAGCGTGTCGGATACTTCGCCGGCGTCGAACGCGCGCCGGCCGGTGAGCATTTCGTACAGCACGCACCCGAAGGCCCAGATGTCGGCCCGCTTGTCCACCTCCTTGCCGCGCGCCTGCTCGGGCGCCATGTACGCAGCCGTGCCGAGAATAATGCCGGCACCAGTCATCATCGCGGGCGAGGTAATCGTGGGCGCTGCGGTGAGGTCTCCCTGCCGTACGTAGTGTCCGGCTTCAGCCGGACCGGCGAGCTTGGCGAGCCCAAAGTCGAGCACCTTGACCACGCCATCCGCGCGCACCTTGACGTTGGCGGGCTTGAGATCGCGATGGACGATGCCCTGCTCGTGTGCCGCCTCGAGCGCGTCGGCAATCTGCCGCGCGATCGGCAGCGCCTCGTCGATGGGGATTCCGGCGGGTCCGCCTCGCAGAACGGCGGGTCCACGGCGCGCTTGTTCGCCCTCGCTCCGCGGGACCCGCCCTACATCTGCGATGCGGTCGGCCAGCGTCGGGCCGTCGACCAGCTCCATCACCAGCGCGCACGTACCGTCCGACTCTTCGAGCCCGTAGATGGCGGCGATGTTCGGGTGGTTGAGCGCGGCGAGCAGCTCGGCCTCGCGCCGAAACCGCGCGAGGCGTTCCGGATCGGTGGCGAACGACTCCGGCAGGATCTTCAACGCGACGTCACGCTTCAGCCGCGTATCGCGCGCACGATACACCTCGCCCATCCCACCGGCGCCGAGGGCGCCTGTGATTTCAAAGGAACCGAGGCGGCTACCGATACTCAGAGCCATCGTGGCTGGGGCAGATTATAGACGGAACAGAGCCAATGAATCCGATGATGCGATCAACGATCCAATGTTCACATGATGAATCGATGCCGCAATGATCGACTGATCCAATCGATGCTCACATC
>JBOGIR010000079.1:0-3544 GCA_050742335.1 Vicinamibacterales bacterium
GCACAGTATAGATCTCGGCGAGCGCCGTCTCCGGTGGATTGGAGCCCGGAACAAGCCGGACGATGGATCCGGGGTAGCCGAACGAAGAGCCCCAGATCGATCCATCGGCCGGGCTCGGAATCGCCGAGTAGAAGGCTTGCGGCAGCCGCTTGTCCTTGGTGGGATCGAGCGGCTGGTTCGGCTCGACATACTCGTCGCGCCTGCCGTTGCCGTTGGTGTCGAGCACGAGTGCGGTCCACCCTTGCGACTTCGCAGCGTCGCCGGTCTCGTCGAACATCCTGGTATTCAGCCACCCCACCACCTGGCCGCCACCGCAGAACCACAGCGTGTCGTTGGCATCCTCGGCAAACATCAGGTGGTGCGTGCCAAAGCACGTGTCGACGAAGGTGAACGTGCCGGTCTTCGGGTCGTAGTACGACACCTGCCGGTTGCTCCGTTCGATGGGAAACAGTTTCGCTGATGGATGGTCGGAGCCTGGGCGGCAGTAGGCGGGGGTGTCCGGCGGCCGAACGATCGACGCCAGCCACAGGCGCCCTTTCTTGTCCATCATCCCGCTGTGGACGTTCGCCCGGCTGTTCCAGATGACTTCCTCTCCCCAATAGGGCGATGCGGCCGCCACTTGCCGCGGTGACGAGAACGCGGTTCGAGGATCGCGTACCGGTACCAGCACCTGGGTGGCCGTGTTGCGCACCGGATCCACGATGCTCATGTAGTCCGAGCCGTTCTCATGAACACCGTAAATGGGGCCGTTCGCATTGACGGTGGGATCGCGCTTGTCGCTCGAGATGTTGTCGTGGAAATACGTCGTCGGCGTCGCCCAGTCCCACATGCTGATGACGAGGTTGCGCTCGATCCCCTGCGGGCGCGGCGGCGCCGGCGGCAGCTCGCCGGCCGCAATACGGTCGGTCCAGTTGGCGAAGCCCGCGAGCGCCCGCTCTTTGCCCATCGTATTGATGCGGCCGATCATCGTGGTGCCGTCCTGTCCGGACTGGAGGCGGCGCTCCCACGCAGCCACCGACGAATCGAACACGCCGAGGGCTTTCGGGATCTCGCGAGACGCCTTGTCGCCGATCTGGTGACAGCCATGACAACCATCCGTCTTGAGCATGTCGATCCACTCGCCCTGGCTGGCCATCTCTGGCGAGATTCCGTTGCCGCGCGGCCCCGTGCCGGGAAACTCGTTCTTCGCGGGCACCTGCAGCAGCGAGTACCAGTAGTTGGCCGGGTAGTACTCGGCGGCCGCGCGGGCGTTGGGCGCCGGCGCCGCGCTCAGGTTGAGCGCCTTGCCAGGGACAGCCTTCACAGCGGAGGAGTCCACCAGCCCGTACCCGCGCACCCAGACGTTGTAGGTGCCTTTGGGAAGATCGGGCACCACGTAGCGGCCCCGGTCGTCGGTCACGACGATCTTCACGAACTTTGTGGGCAGGTCCGCGGTTTCCGCGATCACCCAGACGCCCGCCTCAGGCCCGCGCGAACCGCTGACGACGCCGCCAATGTCATCGGCATCGATGGCCACGGCCTCGGCGGGACGCTGGCCCGCACTGACACCGGGCCATCCCGCCGCGGCGAACACGGCGAGACACACGCCGACGCTGCTCCCGAAGAAGAATCGTGTCGCTCTCATCTCGGCTCCTTCCGTTCCCGCTGCGGAGGCGGCCTGCCGGGCTCCTGAAGTGAAGACTGACGAACGTCAGACGCGCCGCGCACATTCTAGTCCTGCACACCACGGAAGCCAATATCGCTGCTCCCCGATGAAACCGGGCTGCTATAATCCCTCCGTCAATTCCGGTACCACTCGGATCGCGTGCCCCTGGAGTTCAGCTCGGCCGCCGTCACGCAGGAGGTGGATATGAAACCCTTTGGCCTGGCGCTCGTTCTGTCCGTGTTGGCTGCGCCCGTTGCAGCACAGTGGCTGGATCATCCAACGCCCGGTATCCCACGTACACCCGACGGCAAACCGAACGTGACCGCCCCGGCGCCGCGAACGCCCGACGGCAAGGTGGACCTGTCGGGCTTGTGGCAGCGGACCAATAACCAGAAGTATCGCCGCAACATTGCCGCGGACCTCAAGCCCGAGGAGATTCAGCCATGGGCGCGCGACCTCGTGGCGCAGCGCATGGAGGATCTGGGAAAAGATTCCATGGCGGTCCAGTGCCTGCCGCATGGCCCCGCCTACGCCACTAGCGAGCGGCTCTTCAAGATTGTGCAGACCCCCCGGCTGATCGTCATGCTGGATCAGGATCTCACCTACCGTCAGATCTTCATGGACGGCCGCCCGCTGGAGAAGGAACCCAATCCGAGCTGGATGGGCTACTCGGTGGGACGTTGGGAGGGGGACACCCTCGTCGTCGAGAGCTACGGATACAACGACAGGACGTGGCTCGATGGCAACGGCCATCCCCACACCGAAGCGCTGCGCACGACCGAGCGCTACCGTCGCCGGGACTTCGGCCACATGGATATTGAGGTCACGCTTGCTGACTCCGCCGCGTACTCTCGGCCCTTGACCGTCAAGTTCAACGCCGCGCTGGAACCGGACACAGAGCTCCTCGAATCCGTGTGCAACGAGGGCGCTCACAAGAGCCTCGCGAATTGGGTCGGCAAGGCCTCGGACCGGAAGTCGGACGTCAAGGTCGCGCCGGAACTTCTGGCGAAATATGCCGGTACGTACGTGGAGCAAGACCTCTGGGGAGAAGGGCCCCACCCGAGGATCATCCAAGTCACAGTCTCTAATGGGACGCTGATTGCCGAACTGAGCAACAGGGGCAAAGTACAGCTCTCGGCGCAGACCGACTCCGTGTTTACCGGCTTTTTCGGGTGGGACCTCATCTTCATGACCGACGGCCGGGGCGTGACGACGCATGTGGTCGAGCGGCACATCTCCGGCGGCTACAGATACACGAAGACGAAGTAGACAGGAGTTGGCAGGAGGCCCCATGCGCCGGATTTCACTCACGACCGCAGCGCTCATCCTGGTGTGGGTAGCGACATCGTTTGCCCAGGCGTTCATTCAGTACAACAGCCCGAGCGACTTCTTTGCGGTCAATTTCCCCGGCGAACCGAACGTCCGGGAAACCACGTGGACCTCGGAACACGGCATCGGGCTACCGGCCCGCGTCTACAGCGTCGAGAATGCGCGCGGCCGGTACTCCATGACGGTGGTCGATTACAAGGACGCCGAAAGGCTGCACGCCGAGCGAGCCGCTCAGTGTCAGCAGGGCAAGGGGGAGGGTGATGCCTGCATGAATTCCTGGCGCAGCGACGTGTCGGGGTCGATCGTATGGGCGATCTGGCAGTTCCTGCAGCGAGGCGCCAAGGTGACGTTTTACGGCTGGTATGTGGCCGACCAGGTGGCAGGACACCAGTTGCAGCTGCTCGGCTCAGACGAATCGCGCACGTTCGCGACCGTGAATATGCACGGCACGCGCCTTTATGTCCTCGAGGGCACCGTGCCGCGGGGGGCGCCTGCGCCGGGTCTGTTTCAACAATCCCTGATGTTCCTCGACGAGAAAGGCGGCACCATCCGCTATCGGAACTATTACTC
>JBOGIR010000080.1:0-33789 GCA_050742335.1 Vicinamibacterales bacterium
GACTTGGAGCACTCTCGATCCTGAGCGCGGGGTGCGTGCTCTGGTTGCAGCGGTTCCGGCCGCTGTTTGCCACCGTCGCCGTGGCTGCGCTGGCATATCAGGGCTGGCTCGTGTCGCGCCGGCCAGCGGATCGCCGGACGAGACCGATGTCCTGGATCCTGTGGACGAGCGCCGGCACAACGATCGTCGTCTTCGCGACATGGACAGCACTCTGGCTGCGTTACCGTTGACGTAGAGCATGCAATGCCATCGCTGAACGTGCTGGTCGCGGCGTCGATCCTCGCCTCCGCCTGCTCGCCGTCATCGACACCGGCGCCGGAACTGCCCCCAGATCCTGAAGGCGTGACCAAGGTTGTCGCCGACGTGCGGGGCATCACCTGTCCGACGTGCGCGACAGTCGCCGAAGTGGCGCTGCGCCAACGCCTGGCAGGCGTTGTCACCGTCTCGATTAGTCAGGGCCAGCAGACCATCGCCGTGGCGCTGTCGAACGGGGGCGGCCTCTTCTCGCCGGCGGTCTTTCGCGACGCAGTTGCCGGCACCGGTATCGAAGTCCTGACGTTTCAGGTTGACGCCTGTGGTGTCGTGGAAGAGACGGAGAGCAAGCATTGGTTCGTTGCCGGCGAAAACCGTTTTGCGCTGGAAGATTCGAAGGAGGTTCCGGCAGGGGAGCTGCTATGCATATCCGGCCGATTGGACGACCAGGTCAATCCCTATGGGCTGACGCTGACGGCTATTCATCCCGTGCCATCCTGAGCCCGAATATCACGGCTCTGGCATGCACGCAATGCTTCCATCGTCCTTGAGTTCGCTGTATGACTGACTATCCACTCATCGAAGAACGTCTCATGACGGGCGTCGGTCTCGAGCACCGCCCCGTCGCCGTAACATTCCTGCCTGAGGCGCCGGCAGGCGTTGAGAATTTCGATGGCGCGCTGCCATCGGGCTGTAGCTTCTGGAAGCTGGCCTCGACAGGGCGCACGTTCTATACCGTCGTAGCGGACCACTACAACTGTCCGATCGGCTCGTACACGCACAATATCGCCTTGCCTCCCGAACGTGCGCGAGAGCTGGATGATACGCTCGCATTCATGACAGACATTGGCTATCTGCGCATCGAGGAAGTACCTCGTATCCCGCGCCTCCCGGAGACGCCGGGGGTGGTAGTGTATGCTGCGCTAGGCCAGACGCCGATCGACCCAGACGTGGTGCTGATCTGGGGCCCGCCGGGCAAGGTGATGCTGCTTCAGGAGGCGGCCATCCGTGCCGAGGTCGAAGGACAGTTCACCACGCTGGCCCGACCGACGTGCATGATCCTTCCAGCCGCACTGAGCCACGGCATCGTCGCGAGCACGGGCTGCATCGGCAATCGCGTCTACACGGAGCTTGACGAAACGGAGCTCTACGTGGCTGTCCCCGGCCGCGATCTGGCGCGGGTTGCCGAAGCAGTAGCTGTCGTCGCCTCGGCAAATGCAGCGCTCTTTCACTATCACCAGGCGCGGAAGCAGCAGCTGATGCGCGTATAGCGCGGCGCCCCGGTCTACGTACTGCCTACTGCCTACTGCCTACTGCCTACTACGAGGCACGCTTGATCTCGAGAAGGTCCGGAGCGCGCTCGGCGGCTTCACGCACGAGGAAGCCCATCTTGGGATGCGATGCTTCCAGATCCACCGCGATGCCGTGGTTCCGCAATTCTTCCGTGCTTGTCGGGCCAATCGACGCGACGACCATCCGCCGCAAACCGTCGCGTACGGTGTCGCCCTGCCGCATTGACTCGGCCACCTGCATCAAGTGCACGATTTGTACGCTCGTGGTGAAGAGGGCGACGTCCAGCTCACCGCAGGCGATGCCGGTGACCGCGGATCGGAGTGGCTCGGTGTCTTCGGGCAGCGCCCAGCGATAGACGGGCACGCGCGTGACCTCGGCGCCGCGCGCCTCCAACCCAGCGAGCAGTCCCGGATTCGACACGCCGTACTCCTGGACGGCGACGCGCTTGCCGCGCAGGGATCCGGAAGTCTGCCGCCTTTGCGCGTTCCGCGCTTCGGCGAGCCTCGCCGAAGCCTTGGCGGAGGCGGGAAGGCCTCCGGCTACCGTTCCATCGGTGGCTGCCGCCGCGTCGATCGCAGCAAGCAGCTCGTGCCATGTGTTCGGCTCGGGCACCGTGATCCACGGCGCTATTTTCAGTTCGCGGAGCACCGCCAGCGGCTTGGGGCCACGCGGGACGACCTTCGTGTTCGCCAGCGCCGCCACGAACGCGTCGCGCGCATGCGCCGTCTGCACCACGTCGAGCAGCGCGCGTGTGCCGACGCCCGTCAGCAGAATCACGATGTCGAATGCGCCGCGCAGGAGAGCATCGGCAAACGCCAACGCCTCGGGGTTGGATTCGAGCGGGACTTCGCGAAGCGCCGGGGCGGCCACCGGCCGGCCGCCGTAGGTGGCGACAAGAGCGGCCATCTCTTTGCGGCGACGGCTCTCGAAGACGAGGACGCTCAGGCCCTGGAAATCAGGTGTGGACACGCGGAGATTGAACCACGAAGCCCACGAAAATCACGAAGGTCACGAAGGAGCGCGTAAAATGCACGCGCGGCTCGACGGCACAGAGTCCGATAATCAAGTTGTGCGTCTCCTGGCCCTTGCGCTTGCGGCAACGCTTCTGACGGGGCAGCAGGACCTTGCAGGCACCGCGCGGCAGGATCTTCCGGCGCCCCCCGTCGACGCGCCGCCGCCGTTCGACCGGTGGCTCGAAGCCCTGATACAGGAAGCGCACGGCCGCGGCTACGACACGGCGCTCGTCGATCAGACGCTCGCCGGCCTCACGCCGCTCCCGCGCGTCATTCAGAACGATCGCGCGCAGGCGGAGCTCGTCGTCGGGTTCGAACGGTATTACCGCACGCGGGTGAACGCGCGCTTCGTCGGCCAGGGACGTGCAGTGGCGCAGCGTCATGCGGATCTCCTGTCGCGCGTCGAACAAGCGTACAACGTTCAGCGCCGGTTCCTGCTCGCCATCTGGGGCATCGAAACGCGCTTCGGCCGCGTCATGGGTTCCACCCCTGTCTTCCAGGCGCTGGCGACGCTCGCATGGGAACCGCGCCGCGCGGATTTCTTCCGCGGCGAGCTCTTCAACGCGCTGTCGATGGTGTCGCGGGGATATATCGATGCGGCCAGCATGACCGGGTCGTGGGCCGGCGCGATGGGGCAGCCGCAGTTCATGCCGTCGAGCTACTTGAGGTACGCGGAAGATTTCGACGGCGACGGCCGCACCGACATCTGGCGATCCACGGCGGACGCGCTCGCCTCCATCGCCAACTATCTCGGGCAGTTCGGCTGGGACGACGAGTACACGTGGGGGCGCGAGGTGCGCGTCACACCCGACGTCCGCGAGCGCATCGAGAAGGAAACGGCGAAGCGCACCGAAGGGTGCTTCGCGATGCGCAACATGACCGAGCGCATACCGCTCGCCGACTGGCAGCGGCTCGGCGTGCGCCGGATGAACGGCGTCGCGCTGCCGGCGAGCGACGTGACGGCGGGGCTGGTCACCACCGATACGCGCCACTTCCTCGTGTACGGCAACTACGATGCGATCCTCCGATACAACTGCGCCCACTACTATGCGCTGACGGTGGCGCTGCTCGCCGACCAGATGCGATAAAGGAGATTTCAGACTGGTCGAGCCAGTCAGTTCGAACCATCGTCATTCAACAATCGTCAACAATCGCCAATCGAGCGATCCGAAATCTGCAATACCGGCCGGCGCCGCGCGACCGTCTATACTGCCCAGCATGGACGCGGGTCCCCTGCTGGCAGAGGTCGGTCGCCGGTTGGACGAAGCCGGCCTCGAAGCCGTATTGATCGGCAATGCGGCTGCGGCCCTGCAGGGCGCGCCGGTCACCACGGTCGACTTGGACTTTCTGTTTCGCAGGACACCTCGGAACCTGGCCAAGCTGAAGGTCGTGGCGCGCGCGCTGCGAGCCACCATTCTCACGCCGTACTATCCCGCGTCGGATCTCTACCGCATGGTCCGCGACGACGACGGCCTGCAGGTGGACTTCATGGCGACAATCCACGGCGTGCGATCGTTTGAAGGCCTCAGGGATCGCGCCTCACGGATCGAGATCGAGGGGACTTCGATGCTGGTGGCCTCGCTGGCAGATGTCATCAAGAGCAAGCGGGCTGCGCACCGGCCGCGCGATCTGGCCGTGCTCGAGATATTGGAGAAGACTCTTGAAGAAGTCACCAACGCCAAGCCGCCGGGCACGGCTGGCCGCCGTCAAACGCGAAAGTGAGCGCGTCCGCATCGAGCTGATTCGGCGGTGGCTCGCGCTCCCGCCCGAGCGCCGCACCAACTTCCTGCGCAAGCGCGTCGGCGTCGGCCGGAGCGCGTTGTAGGCGTACCTGTCGCGACGCGAAGCGGGGCCGCGGGGGAATGCCTATCGCCCGAGGATGACGTCGATTCCCGTGAGCAGCAGCTCCACCTTGGCCCGGGACAGCTTGGCGGCGCGCTCTGTGAGGAGCGTCTTGTCGAGGGCGACGACCTGCGACACGTTGGCGACCGAGTCTTTGGGCAGTCCCGTGCTCCGCGCGGGAAGTTGAACGTTGCCGGGGGCGTCCGCCCACCGAAGATTGCTGGTCAGCGGCACGCAGACAACGGGCGATGTGGCTTCGGTTCACGGCGTCGCCTTGCACCACCACCACGGGCCGGTGAAAACCGGGACCTGATCCCACCGGTGACAGCAGGTCCGCCCACCACACTTCCCCCTGCGAGATCACCACTCGGTACGCTCCAGCACGCGGCGACCGGCCGTTCGAACGAAATCATCGCGACCCACACCGACCGCGTCGCATACCCGGTTCATCGCCTCAGTGACCTCATCGGGGGCATGCCGGGCGACGTACTCGCGAAGCGCCGCGCTGAACACTTCGCTTCTGGAGCGCCTACCCTTTCGGGCCAGACGCTCGACTCGCTCGAAGACGTCGTCGGGGATCGACACCGCGGTTTTCATACCAGGAGTATAACCCGGCTCCTGGGCACCTCGAGACGACGGTCACCAGGCGAAGAGGTCGTGAGACCGGGGCCTGTGGCCGCAACCTGACGCTGCGTGCCCCTCGTCGCGCCGCGCGGTCGTTATAATCAGCGCCAACGTCCGGGGTGCTGTCTCCTGGCACGCACATCGGGCGGCTAAATCTGGTGATCGATGACTTGGGATTTGAGCATGTGAAGGACTGCTCGCCACGATGACACTCAGTGCGGGATCGCGCGTAGGCTCGTACGACATTCTCAGTCTCATCGGGACCGGTGGAATGGGAGAGGTGTATCGGGCGACCGACACGACCCTGGGCCGCGACGTCGCCATCAAGGTGCTGCCCGAGGCGTTCGCGCAGGACGCGGAGCGGCTGGCCCGCTTCGAGCGCGAAGCCCGCACGCTCGCCGCGCTGAATCACCCCAACATCGCGCAGATCTACGGTTTCGAGAAATCGGGGTCGGTGCACGCGCTCGTGATGGAGCTGGGAGCGAGCTGTATTACTACGACCCGGATGGCCAGCTCATGGCGGTGCCGATCCGTCCCTCTTCCAGTGACGGGCCGCTTGGCGCGGGCACTCCCGTGCCGCTCTTTTCCGTTCACGTGGAGCCCGGAGCCGGGCAGCGTCACCAATACATCGCCTCGGATGACGGCCGCCGCTTCCTCGTGAACACAGTCACCGACACCAGCCCGGTGGTCGTGACGATGATCGTGAATTGGACGCCTCCGCAGTGATTCCCGCGCGAGATGCATTCCAACCCGATGCGCGACTTGACGTGCGCGGATCTCAGCTAATCTCTGAGCTTCGTCCGGCTCCCATCGCGCTACCCGATTTCGCCGGGTTCGCTCGCGTCGCATCTGTTGCGCTCGCGGCACCCGGCCTACGATCACGGTCCGGCTGAAGCCTGGCTGAAGCCGCACACTACGTACTGGGCTGATCACGGTCCGGCTGAAGCCGGACACTACCTACGACGTCCTCATCGACGAACCGATGATCGATGATGTGACAATCGATGGGTCCATGGGTCGATTGGTGCATCGATGCATCATTGAACCCATATCGTGCCATCGATCGGCTCATCGATGATCGATGCGGCAATCGACGCATCGATGCGTCGATCGTTGCCTCGATGCGTCCGTTGAACCGACGACGCGATCGATTGTCAGATCATCGATCATCGATGTGAACATGTCTCGTCTTCAGGACTTCGTCGATCAGAAACAGATCGGTCAGCAGGGCGCGCAGGTGGATCGACGCGTTGAGGTTGTCCACGAGCTGCGAGCTGATTGAGGGCTGCGCGAGCACGAGCTCGACGGCCGCGAGGCTGTCGCGGGCGTCGCGATCGAGCACGGCGACGTACGCCCGGTAGCGATCGGCCGGCTCGAGGCGCTCCTGCTCGATGACAGCGGTGAGCACGTCGCCCATTCCGGTCAATGCCGCAGCCGCGCGCGTCAGGAATTCCCGCACCTGCCCGCCCGACTGGCTGCCGGCGTCGCCGCTCAACCCCTGCGCCGCGTACGCCAGCATGAACTCGTAGGCTTCTTCGATGGTGTCGCAGCGGCGAACGAACGAGCTGCGCGGATCGTTCGGATCGTTCGGGTCGTTCATGGGTCCGACACGATCGTCCGGGGCAATTCGGATCGTTCAACAGGCCACAGAGTCACAGAGACACAGAGGTCATAAGAATAGACTGCCCATTCTCCGTGTCTCTGTGTCTCCGTGGCCCGGCGGTTGAAGACCGGACGTTCCGAACGACGTCATTGCAGGATCGCCTGGTCCCAGGGGTTGCGTCCCCAGGTCAGGATGTCCACGTTGTCGCCTCGACTCCGCGGATGGCGCGCTTGACGAGGTTGCGCATGAGCGGCACCTTGTAGGCGTTGAAGCGCAGTGGCTGGGCGCCTTCGATGGCACGGTTGGCGGCCACGACGGCCGTCGCCTCGTTGGCGGGCCGGCCGCGCGCCAGCTCCTCGACGGCCTGCAGCCGCAGCGGGCGCGCCGCCACGCCGTTGACCACCAGCCGCATGCGCTCGATGGTGGCGCCGCTGCCGCCGCCGCCCATGACCATCGCGGACGCGACGCTCACGAGCGCAAAGTCCCACACCTGACGATCGCGCACCTTCTCGAAATAGAACCGCGCGCCGGCCCACGTTCCCGGCAGCCTGATGGCGGTGAGCAGGTCGCCCGGATCCAGAATCGTCATCCGCGTGATGTCGATTCCGGGACCGATGAAGTAGTCCTCAGCCGCCACGACCCGCTCGTCCCCATTGGCCGTGCGAATCACCATCTGCGCGTCGAGCGCAATCAGCGCCGGCGCCGTGTCCGACGGATTGACCGCGACGCAGCGATCGGCGCCAAGGATGGCGTGCTCGCGATTGATGGCCTCGGGCGTGTCGGCGTAGCAGATGTTGCCGCCCGCGCGGTAGCACGGCCAGCCGGCGCGGTAATACCAGCAGCGCGTGTCCTGCGAGACGTTGCCGCCGATGGTGCCCTGATTGCGAATCTGCGGCGACGCGGCCGCCTCCGCGGCCTCGAGCAGAATCGAGTAACGTTCACGAACCACCGGATGGCGGACCACTTCGGTGAGCGTGGTCGTGGCGCCGATGTCGAGACCATCGCCGCGCGGCCGAATGCCCTTCAACTCCGGAATGCCGCACAGATCGACGACCGCTTCAGGGCGCTTGATGCGATCCTTGAGCCAGTCGAGGCTGTCGAGGCCGCCTGCCAGTACCCATGCGCTCGCGCCGTACCGGCGCAGGATTGCCTGTGCGTCCTCGATGGTCGTCGGCTGAAACAGTTCGAACGCCGGCATCGGGTCGCGAATGACTGCCATTACACGTGCGCCCTCAATGGTTCGTGCATGCGCCTGCCGTTTTCCAGCGACATCAGGATGATGTCGGCCGTTACGGGCGCCCGCCGGAACACGTCTTCACCCACTGCGTCCGCGATCGCGTTCAGCACGGCACCGTAGCCGGCACCGACCGGCGGCTCGCCCACGCCGCGCGCGCCGACCGGCGTTTCAGGGTCGGCCATGTCGAGCGCATCGGCACGCATAGTACGCGGTACGTCGAGAATCGACAGTGGCTTGCTGTAGTGGAACCGGTCGCCCAGCGTCACTCCATACCGGGGATCGACGACCGATTTCTGGAACAGCGCGTGCGCGATGCCAAGGCAGGCGCCGCCTTTGATCTGCGCCAGCAGACTCCGCGGATTGACGACCGTGCCGACATCGCCGACGGCCAGGAAATCGACGAGCGTCGCCTGTCCGGTTTCGACGTCGACCTCCACTTCCGCAAAGCCGATCACAAACGAGTAGGTGACGCCGTCGCGCGGATGATTGTCCTTGGCCACGCCCATCAGACCCACCCCGGCGAGCGCCGTGGCGGACTCACGCGTCATCGCGTTGATGTCCTCGGGGAGCGCGTGGCCGTCGTACTTGCCTCCGAGCTCGATGGCACGCCGGGCCGCCTGCGCGTAGCTCAGTCCACGGCCGGGACTGCCGCGGTGATAAACGCGCTCACCGCCGATCTCGTACTCATCCGCGGCGCCACCCAGGTCGCGCGCGGCAATCTCCTGCAGCTTGCGGCGCGCGTCCATCGCGCCGGCGTAGTTGGCGCGCGTCATGGCGTGCGTCGTCTGGCTGCCGACCGACGGGCACGTCCAGGGCAGGTGCTTTCCCGTGTCGCCCCAGATGACCTCCACTTTCTCCCACGGCATGTCGAGCACTTCGGCGGCCACGCGCGCCAGGTCGATCACCGAGTGGGTGCCGAGATTGCCGACCGCCGACTGCACGTACAACCGGCCGTCGGGCCGGATGGTCATGATGCTGTCGAAGCCGATCGAGCCGGCCCCGTGCGGACCGACGGCCACACCGACGCCGCGCACCTTCGCGCCCTGCCGCTGACCGGCCCGGGCCTTGCGCTCGTTCCAGTTGAACTGCGCGGCCCCGCGATCGAGCGCCTGCTTCACAAACGCGCTCGTCACGTGGTTGCGCCGGCCGTTCGGCTGGACCGGGCCGAAGTCGGCCTTGCCTTCGGGCGAGTTCATACGCCGGATCTGCACCTGGTCGATCCCGAGCTGCCTGGCCGCCTTCGTGATGATCGGCTCCATGATGCCGTTGGCCTGCATGGGGCCGGGCGATCGCTGCTGGGACCGCGGCGGCGTGTTCGTCAGCACGTTCACCGCGCGCCAGCGCATCGCCGGCGGCTGATAAATGAGCGAGGCAGCCAGGCCCGCCGAGCGGTGGTCGCCGAGCGGCCCGTACGCCCCGGTATCCTGGACGATGAAGAGGTCGAGTGCGGTGATGCGGCCGTCCTTCGCAAAGCCGATGCGGGCGCGGCCCGTCATGTTGGTGCGCGCGCGGCCGATGTAGCTTTCTTCCTCGCGCGTGATCCGCATCATCACCGGCGCGTTCGCCTTGCGCGACAGCAGCGCGGGAATCGACATCGACACGGCGCCGCCACCCTTGCTGCCGAACCCGCCGCCGGTGAACTCGCAGATCAGCATCACCTGTGACGGCTCGATGCCCACCCAGCGCGCGATGTTGGCGCGCGTCTGCGCGAGGCTCTGCGTGGAGGCGTGGATGAACAGCTTGCCGTTCTGCCAATACGCCATCGCGCTGCGCGTTTCCATCGGGTGATGCCCGGTGGACTGCACAACGACCGTTTCGTCGAGCACCAGCACTGCCCCGGCGAAGCCGGCGTCCAGATCGCCGTACGACCATTCCTCGAGCGGCTTGCCCGTCGGCAGACGGTCCTCCCCAGCCGCGGCAAAGTCTTCTGCCGTCCACTTCACGGTTTCGCGCGGCGCGGGGGCGCCAGGCCCCTGCCCACCCGGCGCGGGCGCGCCCCACGCGTTTCCGTCGAGGCGGGCGTTCGGGCCGTCGGGCCGGAGGCTCTCGAGCGAATCGGTGACAAACGGCAGCGGCTCCAGGTCGATCTGGATCCGCTCGACCGCTTCGGCCGCCGTCAGTTCGTCGATAGCCGCTACAGCCAGAATCGGTTCGCCGGCATAGACAGGCTCGTTCGTCAGCGCGCGCTCGGCCCCGCCAAGGTCTGGCAAGTCGTCCGCGGTGAGGACCGCCTTCACGCCTGGCATCGCGAGGGCCGCGCTCGTATCGAGGCTGCGTACCCGCGCGTGGGGCATCGGGCTGAGCAGCAGCTTGGTGAACAGCATGCCGTCGGCACGAAAATCCTCGGCGTACCGCGCACGCCCCGTGACCTTCGCGACGTGATCGGGAGGGATGTAGTTGCGGCCGACGAACTTCTGGGGCATTACGTTGTCGTCCTCCGCAAATACTCCGCGCCGCGCATGAGCGACGTCAGAATCTTGTCGTAGTCCTGACACCGGCACAGGTTCCCGGAGATGCCGTGAGCCAGTTCCTCACGGGTGGGCGTGGCATTGGTCTTCAGGAACCCGACCGTCGCCATGACGAAGCCAGGGAGACAGAACGCGCACTGGAAACCCTGCTCGTCCACGACGGCCTGCTGGACCGGATGCAGCGCGCCGTTCGGACGCGCGAGGCCCTCGATGGTGACGACGCTCCGGCCGCGCACGGTGTGCGTCAGCACCGAACACGAATAGTGCGGGACGTCGTCGATGAGCACCGTGCACGCGCCGCACTCCGCCCGATCGCAGCCAATCTTGGTCCCGGTGAGGCCAAGCTTGTACCGCAGGGTCATGGCGAGCGTTTCCTGCTTCAGGACGTCGACGCGCCGCGTCTGCCCGTTGACACTGAGCGTGATGAGACGTTCGACCGACCCAGGGGCCGACGTCTGACCGAGCGCGCCGGTGCCGCGGAACAGGTACCCGGCGGAAGACGCCACCGCTCCGCCAGCAATCACACCTTTAATGAAGTTGCGTCGTGAGAGCGACATGCGTATACCCCCACTGGGGCGGGTAGAGTCTACACCCAGACGGGTCAGGGTGTAACCTGGAACTTGGATCGGATAGTAGGCGGTAGGCAGTAGGCAGTAGGCAGTAGGCAGTAGGCGCTGGTGGGGTAGCCGATGATTCTCAAACAGTTCTATCTCAACTGCCTGGCGCACGCCTCGTATCTCATCGGCGACGAGGAGACCCGCACGGCGGCCGTCGTCGACCCGCAGCGCGACATCGACGGCTATCTGGCGTTTGCCGACGAGCACGGTCTGCACATCGCCCACGTGTTTCTGACGCACTTCCACGCAGATTTTCTGGCGGGGCACCTCGAGCTGCGGGATCGGACCGGGGCGACCATCTATCTGGGCGCTGCCGGCAAGGCGGAATACACGTTCCAGCCACTGCGGGACGGCGATGCCGTGCAGTTCGGCAACGTCCGGCTCGAGGCGCTGGAAACACCGGGACACACGCCGGAGTCGATCAGTATCCTCGTGTACGACCTGGCGGAAAGCGCCAGCATTCCCCGCGCCGTGCTCACCGGCGACACGCTCTTCGTGGGCGACGTCGGCCGGCCCGATCTGCGCGCCGCGCTCGGCTGGTCGGCGACCGACCTTGGCAACCTGCTGTATTCGTCGCTCCGCGACAAACTGCTGCGCCTGCCGGACTCCAGCCTCGTGTATCCGGCACACGGTGCCGGCTCGCTCTGTGGGAAGGCCATCAGCAAGGAGACCGTGTCGACCATTGGCGAGCAGCGGCGATCGAACTACGCGCTGCAGCCAATGACGAAGGAGGCGTTTCTCGAGCTGGTCACGGCCGACCAGCCGGACGCGCCCCCGTACTTCACCTACGACGCGGTCCTGAACAGCCGCGAGCGCCAGACACTCGACCAGGCGCTCGAGCGAGAGCTGCGGCCCCTGACGATCGACGAGCTGCTCGCGGAACAGCAGAAGGGCGTTCAGCTGCTCGACACGCGCGATCCGGCGGAATTCGCCGCCGCGCATCTCGAAGGGAGCGTCAACATCGGGCTGATCGGGCAGTACGCGACGTGGGCCGGAACGGTTCTCACCCGCGATCGGCCGATTGCCATCGTTACCGATCCAGGGGCTGAGGCCGAATCCGCGCTGCGTCTCGGCCGGATCGGCTTCGATCACGTGATCGGCTATCTCGAAGGCGGTCTGCGCAGCGCCGACGGGTCAGCCGCGCGCATCACGACAACCGAGCGCATCAGCGCCGACGTGGCTGCCGAGCGGCTTTCGTCGGCGGCGCCACCGATTGCCGTCGATGTCCGCGCTCCCTCGGAACGCGCGCAGAAATCGATCGAGGGGAGCGTGCACATTCCGCTCACCCGTCTCGTCGAACACATGTCGGAGATTCCGACCGACCGCCCCGTGCTGGTGTTTTGCGCGGGCGGGTATCGCTCCTCCATTGCCGCAAGCCTGCTGCAGCGCGATGGCCGGACGAATGTCAGCGAGATGGCCGGCGGGATCACGGCGTGGGAGGCGGCGGGATTGCCGATGAAGTCCGGCTAGCCACCTGCTTTACTTCGACGGGCCACAGAGACACAGCGACACGGAGTTAGAAAAAGAATTTCATCCTGCCGCGCGGTGACGGGTGCGGGCAGGACGCGGCAGCGCAATCCGAAACGTGCTGCCTCCGGGACCCGACGCCGCGAGCGTCAGGCGTCCACCTGTGGCCTCTACTGCGCCCTTGGCTATCGACAGGCCCAGTCCCGCGCCCGCCGTCTCTGAATCCGCTGCGCGATAGAAACGATCGAAGATGCGCTCGCGCGCCGACGCCGCAATGCCTCGCCCGCTGTCGATCACGTCGATGATGGCCTCGTTCGGCATCTCTGCCACACGTATACGGATGTGCCCGCCACCCGGACTGAACTTGATGGCGTTGTCGACGAGATTGATCAGAGCCTGACGTACGACGAACCTGTCGGCGAACGCATGCGGTGTTCCGGCGTGCTCGATCTCGATCGACTGTCCCTGCTCCTCGGCCAGCACCTCGAGGTGGCTTGCCACTTCATCGGCGAGCTCGCGGACGTCGAACTCGTCGGAGGACAGCCTGGCCTGTCGCGTCTCCGCTCGCGACAGCGTCAGCAGGCGGTCGACCAGGCTGGCCAGCCGATCGGCTTCCTCGAGCATGCTGCCGATGATCGTTCTGTACGCGGCATCGTCTCTGTGCTCGCGAAGGCCCACTTCACCCACACTGCGAATGGCGGTGAGGGGGGTGCGCAGTTGATGCGACACGTCCGCGGTGAAGCGGCGCATCTGTTCGAACGACGCTTCCAGACGTCCGAGCGTCTCGTTGAACACCATGGCCAGCCGGCCCATTTCGTCGTCCGGATTCTCCACGGGCAGGCGATCGCTCAGCCGCTCGGCCGTGATCAACCGCGCGCGATCTGTCATCCGCTCTACCGGCAGCAGCGCACGTCGGGCCAGGGTGTATCCGCCAAGTCCGGCCACAGCCACCGCGAGCGGCAGGCCGAATGCGAGGATCAGCGCGAGCTGCTCCAGTTCCTCGCGCATGGGGGACTCGGATCGTCCAACCTGGAAGATGACGGGCCGGCCCCCAATCTGGCCGCGCCGCGTGAGCACGCGGACCGGCGCCACGGCGTGATCGACTTCGGCGATGCTGTCGTCGGCCTGGAGCGCAAGGTCACGGCTCTCGGGCACCGGACTGCGCGCAGCCTCCGAGTTCTGGTACAAGAGCTCTCCTTCGGGACGCCAGACCCGGAGCCAGAACTGCTCCTCCGTAATGTCCTCGTACCAGGTGATGCCGCCCTCCGGGGTCTGTTCCACCATGGCGGAGACCCACTGGAAATCGCCGCGCAGCCGCCTGTTGAGCGTTTCGGACACGCTGCGGTTGACGAACGCATAGACGACGCCGGCGTAGACGGCCAGCACGACGACCATCGCCGCGACGTACCACAGCGTGAGCTGTACCCGAACGTTGTGAGAGCGCCACCAGCGGCTCACGGCTCCCCTTCGTGCAGCATGAATCCGACGCCGCGCACGGTGTGAATCAGCTTCGGTCCCTGATCCGCGTCGATCTTGCGCCGCAGGCGCGCGATGTGCACGTCGATGACGTTGTCGAGTGGCGTGGTGCGCGCCGTTTCCTTCCAGACATCACGGGCCAGGCTTTCGCGCGACACCACCTGCCCCTGATGGCGCAGCAGGTACTCCATCAGCTCGAACTCGCGCACGGTGAGATCGACCAGACGGCCGCCGCGCGACATCTTGCGGGTAATCAGATCGAGCTCCAGGTCCGCCATGGTCAGCCGCGGTGTCTCGGCGGCACGCCCCCGGCGCACGAGTGCGCGGATCCGTGCCACCAGTTCCGCGAACGCGAACGGCTTGATCATGTAGTCGTCGGCGCCGGTGTCGAGCCCGAGCACCCGGTCCTGCAAGGTGTCCCGCGCCGTCAGCACCAGCACGGGCGTCTTGATGCCGCGGTCTCGCATCGCCCTGAGGATTTCGAGACCGTCGCGGCCGGGAAGCGTGAGATCGAGCAGAATGGCGTCGAACGCCTCGGTCGTCACACGGAAGAATGCGCTCTCGCCGGTACGCTCGACGACCACGTCGTATCGTTCGCCCTGCAGGCCTTCGCGCAGGGCATTGGCCACCTTCAGCTCGTCTTCGACGACGAGAATTCGCACCAGTCAAAGAATAGCTACGACAGACCGAGCAAATCCAGGAGGCGCCGGTAGCGGGCATCCGAGCGTAGCGGCTCGAACCGCGGCTCGACAGCCAGGTAAACGAGCGCCGGATCGGAGTCGACGACGGCCTGTTCGAGGGCCGTAAATGCCGAGTCGAGGTCGCCGAACCCGACGTGCGCCAGCGCCAGGTGGTAACGCGATACGTATCGCCTGGACGCCAGGCGACGCAGCGCGTGGAGCAACTCCGCCGCACCGGCAGCGTCCCCGGCCGAGGCCCTGGCATTCGCGAGGGAGGCGACGTACAGGGGATCGTGGCTCGCCTCCGCGTGTGCGGCATCGAGCACGGCCAGCGCGTTCTCAATCCGTCCAGTCTGCAGATAGACCATGCCGACGAGACGCCGTGCCGGAAGGTACTGCGGATCGATATCCGTGGTGCGCCGGCAGTGCGCCAGCGCGCCCTCGTAATCGCCGGCCAGGTACCGGACGTACCCCGCGCTCGTGTTGACCACGAGACAGAGCGGGTCGAGCGCACATGCGCGATCGACCTCGCGGATGGCCTCGGCGTGCCGCCCCTGCGCCGCGAGCATCGTCGCGTACCCGCGGTGCGCGTTCTCCTGGCTCGGATTGAGCGCAATGGCTTCGGTGTAACCGGCTTCCGCGCCGCGCCAGTCCCATTCCAGCATCCGGCGCACGTCAGCCAATGCGAGCCGTCCTTCCGACAGTCTCAGGTCGATCTCGAGCGACCGCTTCGCGGCCGCCCGGGCGGTTTCGAGCGCGCGGCGCGGCCGCTCGCGGTAATTGAGCGCACGCGCCACGTGGGCACACGCGACGCCGGCGTGCGCTGGCGCGAAATCCGGATCGATCCGCAGTGCCTCGGTGTAGCGCGCCAGCGCCTGCTCGAGGCCTTCGTCATCGGGCCTCAGCCAGTTGTTCCAGAAGTAGCGTCCCTTCAAGTACTCCTGGTAGGCGGTCACCGACGTGATGGGACCATGCTCGACCGGTGGACCACCCGGCACGAGCTCCACGGTGAGCGACTCGGCAATGCGCGCGGCCACATCGGCCTGCACCGAGAGGCAGTCGGCGAGATGGCGTTCGTAGGTCTCGGCCCAGAGGTGCGTTTCGCCGGCGGTTTCAATCAGGCGGGCGGTGATGCGCACACGGTCGTCCTGGCGGCGCACGCTGCCCTCGAGCAGGTAGTCGGCGCCGAGCGTCTTGCCGATCTCGCGCGCCCGCTCGCTGGTGCCCTTGAACATCATGCTGGACCATCGCGCCACGACGCCGATGCGCCCGCGACACCGCTCGCCGAGCTGCGAGATCATCTCCTCGGTCAACCCGTCTGTGAAGTACTCCTGCGTCGCCACGTCGCTCAGATTGGTGAACGGGAGCACCGCGAGCCGCACCCGCGGCGGGCCGGCTGGGGCCTGGTCACGATCGGCCAGCGCCTTCCCGATGAACCGGTATCCACGCCGCGGCAGCGTCTCCACGAAACGCGGGTTATCCGCGTCGTCGCCGAGGGCGGCCCGCAACCGTTTGACCGCGGCGTTGAGGCTGTGCTCGAAGTCGACGAACGTGCCGTCGGGCCAGAGCCGGCGCTGCAGCTCGTCGCGGGTGACCACGTCACCCGGGCGCTCGAGCATCAGCCGCAGGATCTCGAACGGCTGCTCCTGCAGGCGGATGGAGGCGCCGTCCTTGTGCAGCTCACGCGACCGGATGTCGAGCTCGAACGCTCCGAAGCGCAGCAGCCCGGCTGTCTCCGTAGAAGATGCGTCCATGTCTCCAGATTCCCAGACCACCACGATGCCCCAAAATCGGCCGTTTGGAAAGCGCCTGACTTGTCAGTGACGCCGCGCGGCAGAGGTTTGTCACCCACATGTCACCTCGTGTCACCTGGTAGTAGGCGGTAGGCAGTAGGCGGTAGGCAGTAGGCGGTAGGCAGTAGGCAGGACACCTGTAGCGCGCAGGCTTTCAGCCTGCGCGCGTGTGACTGTGGACGACAGCCCCCGATCGCGTTAGGATGGCGACGCGCGAAAGGAACCCACTATGAGCGTCATCAACCTGACCGTCAACGGCCAGCCCCATACGGTAGACGTCGATCCGGCTACGCCCCTGCTGTACGTGCTGAGCGACGACCTCGCGATGCGCGGCCCGAAATTCGGGTGCGGGCTCGGCCAGTGCGGCGCCTGCACGGTCATCGTGAAGGGCGAGGCCGTCCGCTCCTGCTCGGTGCCCGTCCAGTCGGTGGCGGGAGCGCAGATCACGACCCTGGAAGGGCTTGGATCGCCTGAGAACCTCCATCCCATTCAGAAGGCGTTCATCGACGAACAGGCCATGCAGTGCGGGTTCTGCATCAACGGCGTCATCATGACGGCGAAGGCGCTGGTCGATCGCACGCCCAACCCGAGCGACGCGCAAATCCGGCAGGCGCTCTCGACCGTGCTGTGCCGCTGCGGCGCGCACATTCGGATGGTGACGGCGATCAAGAAGTACGCGCAGGCGCAGCAGGCAAGGAGGACGGCATGACGCGCACACTGACACCGGACGCCAAAGCCGCCCTCGCGAGAGCGGGCATCACACGGCGCGATTTCGTCAAGCGCTCGGGCGTACTCATCGTGGCCTTCAGCGCGGCCCGCGTCGCAGGCGAGCTGGGCCTCGCGCCCGGCGCCGTCTCGGCGCAGGGCATCAACGGCGTGGGCAGCCCCCAGCTCGACTCGTGGATCGCCATCGGCGCCGATGGCCGCGTCACCGCATACACCGGGAAATGCGAGCTCGGTCAGGGTCTCTTCACCGCACAAACCCAGCTCGTGGCCGAAGAACTGTGCGTGCCGCTCGACCGTGTCACGCTCATCCAGTGCGACACCTCGATGACGCCCGACCAGGGCACCACGTCAGGCGCGCAGTCGCACCCGACCAATTTCAATCAGGGCAACCTCGCGCTGGCGGGCGCCACGGCTCGTGAAACCCTGCTCCAGCTCGGAGCCAAGCGGCTGGGTGTGCCCGTCGACAATCTCGTCGCTGTTGACGGATCGATCCGCGCGCGGGATGACGCCTCGAAGAGCGTCACATACGGTGCGCTCGTCGGCGGGCAGAAGTTCAACATCCAACTGAACCGCGCGGCCAGGCGCAAGCCGGCCAGCGAGTGGACCGTGCTCGGAAAGCCCGTGCCGCGGCTCGACTTCCCCGCCATCGTCACGGGCCGCTTCGAGTATGCCCACAACGTCCGCGTGCCTGGCATGCTCCACGGCCGGGTCGTGCGGCCGCCGGCGCACGGTGCGACGCTCACGTCTGTTGACGAGCGATCCGTCCAGAACCTGCCGGGCGTCGTGAAGGTCGTCGTCCGCAAGAACTTCGTGGGGATCGTCGCCGACAAGCCGTGGCAGGCCGAACAGGCGGCGCACCAGCTCAAGGCTGTCTGGAGCGCGGGAACGCCGCTGCCGGATCAGCGCACGTTCTATCAGCACCTGCGCAGCCAGACGGCCACGCGCGACACGCTGTCGGTCGACTCAGGCGACGTGGACGCCAGGCTCAAGGACGCAACACGGGTGGTGCGCGCCACCTACATGCACCCGTACCACATGCACGCCTCCATCGCGACGGCCTGTGCCGTGGCAGACGTCAAGGCTGACGGCGCCACCATCTGGTCGTCCACACAAGCCGTCTACCCGCTCAAGAGCACGATGGCGACAATGCTCGGCCTGAAGCCGGAGAGCGTTCGCATCGTCTTCCGCATGGGTCCCGGCTGCTACGGCGTGAACGGGGCGGACACCGTGTCGTACGACGCGGCGCTGATGTCGCAGGCAGTAGGGCGGCCGGTTCGCGTACAGCTCTCACGGCAGGACGAGATGGCGTGGGAGAACTACGGGCCTGCCTACGTGATCGAGCAGCGGGTCGGGATCGACGCAAGCGGGACCATCACGTGCTGGGACTACGAGGGCTGGTCGCTGTCGCGCGGGGGACGCCCGGGCTACAATGCCCCCGGCAACGTCGTCACCGGCATGCTCGCCGGCTTCCCGGTGGCGCCCGTGCAGCCACGCTCGCCGGCGCCGCGCCCCATGGGCGAGTACGACAACGGCAACAACACGGTGCCGTCGTACACGACGGGGACCGTTGGCGACACGAGCGGCGGCACCGGCACCGTCCGCAGCGAGCGGGTGCTGTCGCACGTCGTGGACTCGCCGTTCTTCACGGGCCCGTTGCGGTCACCCGCGCGGCTGCAGAACACGTTCTCGCACGAATCGTTCATGGACGAGATTGCGGCTTCGCTGAAAGCGGATCCCGTGGAATACCGGCTACGGCACCTCAGGGATCCACGGCTGCGGGACGTGCTGAATGCGGCGGCCAAGAAAGCAGGCTGGGACGCGCGCCCGTCTCCGCGCGCGAACATCCGTCGCTCAGGAGTGGTCACCGGACGCGGAGTCGCATGCGTGCTGTATGAGGGCGACAACGGCTACTGCGCGGTGGTGGCCGAGGTCGACGTCAACCAGGACAGCGGGCTCGTGGTGGTGAAACGCTGCGTCGTCGGCATGGATTGCGGCCCGATGTCCAATCCCAACGGGCTGACCAATCAGGTCGAAGGCGGGCTCATTCACGGCATGAGCCGTGCGCTCCGGGAAGAGGTGACGTGGAGCGGCGACCGCGTGACGTCGATCGACTGGCGGACCTATCGTCCGTGGTTTCTGGGCGACCAGGTGCCCGTGATCGAAACCGTCCTGATCAACAGACCCGACGCGGCGGCCATGGGGGCAGGCGAAACGTCGATCACGGTGACGGCAGCGGCCATCGGAAACGCGATCTTCGACGCGACGGGCGCGCGCCTTCGTCAACTGCCGTTCACCGCGGAGCGGGTGAAGGCGGCGCTGAGCGCGAGAACCTAACGGACCGTTGGGGGCCCGCCTTCGCTCGCCTCTCGTTTCGGTCAGCGAGCTACGGCGAGGCCGCGCCGCAGCTTTGCGCCGAACGCACGTGGGCGCAAGCGTAGGCGGGGCGTTCGAGCCGTTCAGGCGGCAATCATGCTGTGGGACGCTGCTCGGACTGCCGATCCTTGCGACGCGTAAACCAGTCCAGGAAGGTAATGACGGCGGCAAAGAGGAGAATGCCACCAAACATGAGCAGGACCTCAGTCATTGTCTTCCCCTTGCCAGGACGACGGCGAAGCTGACGAAACTCACCCAGATACCGATGCCTGCGAGCATCCGCAAGAACGAGAACGGCTGCTCGCGCAAGAACTGGCCGAATACCAGAGCGCCAACCGCCAAATGCGCGACTGCTGGAAACGCCTGGACCAGCACCGCACGCTGCGCGTCAGTCAATCGTAGCATCGTCACCGACGGGCTCTGCGAGCGCCGTGCCGATGCGGATTTCGGTGCAAAATGCATCACAGGTCTCGTTAGGTGGCAGTTTCCGCCAGCCGTTGCGCCTGGGGCATGCGTTCGTTTCTGCATACGCCCCTGACTTTCGACGCGAGGCGCCGAGGCCAAATGATTCCTCGGTGTCTCAGTGCCTCGGTGGTACGTCGTAATGAAGGACGATTTGGCGCGCACTCCACCGCGGTGTCTCGGTGTTCCGTGAACACGAAAAGCGATGTAGATTCACGACACTGTGCCCGCACACGCCATTCTTGCCACCGTCTCCGACCGGCCCGGGATCCTGCACGGGCTGACGAAGGTTCTCGCCGATCATCAGGCCAACATCACGTACGTCGACATCCACGGCGGCGACCCGCACTCGACGACGTATTTCGAGCTCACGCTCGAGAGCGCCTCGCTCGAGAACGTCCTGACCGACTTGCGCAACGTCCCTGGAGTCGCCTCGGTCATCGAGACGCTGTCGTTCGCCAAGATCTACGGCAAGCGCATCATTGTCATGGGCGGCGGCGCACAGGTCGGCTTGGTCGCCATGGGCGCCATCTCGGAAGCCGATCGCCACAACATCCGCGGCGAGCGCATCTCGGTCGACACCATTCCACTGGTCGGCGAACAGGCACTGGCGGCGGCCGTGCGATCGGTCGTTCGCCTGCCGCGCGTGCGAATCCTGGTGCTGGCCGGCGCGCTCATGGGCGGCGAGATCACCGAGGCGGTCGAGGAAGTGCGGAGGAGCGGGCTCTACGTCATTTCGCTGAACATGGCCGGCAGCGTACCCGACGCGGCGGATCTCGTGGTGAGTGATCCGGTGCAGGCGGGCGTGATGGCCGTCATGGCGGTCGCCGACACGGCGAAGTTCGACCTGATGCGGCAGCTCAAGAAACGGTACTGACGCGGGTATCAGCCAGCGGGCACCGAAGTTGCTCTAATCCCGAACGTTCTGCGACCGAGAAAGCAAATATCTGCAATTCTGTCTCGTTCCGAGGCGTGAAATGCCGGAGTACCGACAGGCCGTCGCCGATCCGTCGGTCGTTCGAGGCATTGGAGAGAGGACTGACTTGATGCACCGCTGGCTTTTCGTTGGGTTGTTCGTTACCGTCGCCTGGTCTTCGGTGGCACACGCGCAGGGCGTGCAGACCGGCACGATCAGCGGAATCGTCGATTCCTCGGACGGGCTGCCGCTGCCGGGCGCGACGGTAACCGCGACATCAGCCGCGATGCAGGGCCCGCGTACCGCTGTTACCGACACCAACGGCGTCTACTACGTGAGGGCGCTGCCGGCCGGCACCTACACGATCGAGTTTGCCGTCTCCGGGTTTCAGCCGTCCACCCGCCCCGGCGTCCTCGTCAGCGTCGGCGGGACCACCGAACTCGACGCCACAATGTCGGTGGCCACGCTGACCGAAACCGTCACCGTGACCGGAGAGGCGCCCTCGTCAATCGCCTCCGTCACGACCCATCAGACGTACGGTAAGCGTGAAGTGGACGCGCTCCCGATGGGACGGCGTCCCGTGGACATCGCCGAGCTCGCGCCGGGCGCGACCAGCAATACGTTTGCGGCCGGACAACTGATCATCGGCGGTGCCTTCGGGTACGACAACATCTTCATGGTGGACGGCGTGGACGTGAACGAGAACCTGTTCGGGTCCGCCAACGACCTCTTCATCGAGGACGCCGTCCTGGAAACCAGCCTGCTGGCGCACGGCGTCTCCGCGGCGTACGGCCGATTTTCCGGTGGCGTGGTCAACGTGGTCACCAAGAGCGGCGGCAACACGTTCAGCGGCAGCTTCCGTCAGAACCTGAGCAATCCCGACTGGGTCACCGAGACACCGCGTCAGAAGCAGAACGGCATCGAGAACCCGAGTCGCGTGAGCAAGAGTTACGAAGGCACGTTCGGAGGCCCGGTCATCCGAGACCGCTTGTGGTTCTTCGCCGCGGGCCGTTACGAGGACGCCGACACGGCGAACACGTTCACGCAGACCGGCGGCTCGTACGTCCGCACGGTCACCAACACGCGCGGCGAGCTGAAGCTCACGGGCACCATCGCGCCCAGCCATACGGTGCAGGGAACGTACATCAACAACGCTACCGAGCAGGCCAACACGTCGGGGGTTCCGCTCACCGCGCTCGTCGACGCGAGTACGCTCTACACGCGGCAACTGCCGAATCACTTGCTCGGCGTGAACTACAACGGCGTTTTCGCCTCGAGTGCGCTCGCCACCCTACAGTATTCCCACAAGAAGGACGGGCGCCGGAACAACGGGGGGCGCAGCGCCGATATCAGGGATTCGCCGTTCGTGACGGCGGGAGCCACGCCCGGCGTGCCAGGGTTCCTCTTCTATCACGCGCCGTTCTTCGATGCGACCGATCCGGAAGATCGGAACAACCGGCAGCTGACCGGCACCCTCTCGTACCTCCTGTCGTCGGATCGTCTGGGGAGCCACGACCTGAAGGGCGGCGCGGAATATTTCGTCAACACCGGGATCGGTGGCAATTCACAGTCGCCCACAGGCTACGTCTTCAACACGGACTACGTGGTGCAAGGGGGCCGACCGGTGTTCGATGCGAGCGGCAGGCCGGTCCCGCGCTTCACGCCCGGCGTCTCACTGGTCTGGAACACGCTGGCCACTCGGGGAGCCAGAATCGACATCAAGACCACGTCGCTCTATGCCGAGGACCGATGGACCGTGACACCGAGACTGACGTTGAATCTCGGCACTCGATTCGAGGCGGTGCGCAGCGACGCCACCGGCGATATCACAACCGTCGATACGACATCGCTCGTGCCCCGGCTGGGAGCGGCCTACGACGTTCAGGGAGACGGCTCCACTACGCTGTACGCCTCGTACGGCCATTATTCGGGCAGATACAATCAGGTCCAGTTCTCAGCGAACACAGATGTCAGCAATCCGAGCGAAGTGGACTACGTGTACGCGGGTCCGGCGGGCGAAGGCAGCGATTTCGCGCCCGGCTTCGACCTCAGCAACTATCGTCAGGCAGTGGCCGCGAACTTCCCCACCGCCAACGTCCGCATGAGCGACAACATTCAGTCGCCCATCGTGCGGGAATTCACGCTGGGTGTCGGTCGGCAACTCGGTCAAGGCGGTCATGCCAGGGCGACGTATGTCTGGCGGACAACGTCGGACTTCATAGATGACTTCATCGACCGGTCGACCGGAGTCACCAACATCCCGGTGATCGGAACGGTCGCCAACCGTGTCTACGCCAACACGAACGAACCGGGCCGCGCGTACCAGGCCCTGATGCTGCAGAACGACTATCGTCTGCGGCAGGACGTGACGGTGGGCGGCCACTACACGCTCCAGCTCCGCAACCACGGAAACTTCGTCGGTGAGTCGGCGGGCCGTCCGATCCCGGACTCGGTCTTCGGGAACTATCCGGAGATTTTCGAACCCGCGCTCGACCGGTTGCTGCCCGAAGGTCGCCTCGACAACTACCAGCAGCACAAGCTGCGCGTGTACGGCATCTACACGTCACCGTTCGGCCGGTTCGGGTCGCTCGATGTGGCGCCCATCTGGCGCGTGAACTCAGGCACGGTGTACAGCCATACGGCGACGCTGCCGCTCACCGCCGTGCAGTTGGCCCGGAATCCCGGGTATCCGACAGTCAATATCAATCCGGCCGTGCGCCAGACGGTCTTCTTCGGCGAGCGCGGCGAGAACAGCTTCAAGGGGTACGGCGTGCTCGACCTGTCGGCGACCTACACGGTTCCCGTGTGGAGAGCGGTGGCCCCGTGGCTGAAGGTCGAGGTCTACAACGCCTTGAACAACCAGAAGCAGATTGCGTGGGACCGGACTGTCAGCGTCGACCAGACCAGCGCGCGCGACGCCAACGGCATCCCCATGGGGTACATCCGGGGACCGCGGTACGGCACCGCCACGAGCGACAACCAGTTTCCGCAGCCGTATCTCGGACAGAATGGCGGCCGCGCGTTCCGCCTCGCCTTCGGCATGCGCTTCTGACAGGCGCGCACAGGCCGTGGTGAAAGCCAGCAGGGCGCCACGGAGACGCAGAGACACAGAGTTTCTTCCAGAAGTCTTCTCTGTGCCTCTGTGCCTCTGTGGCCCGGCCAGGACTCTTGCCACGGACCGCTAGGCACCAAGCACTAGGCACCAAGGCACCAAGGACCAACCACCACCAAGCGCACCACGAAGTGCGTGTCAATACAGCTGAGGTGTGCTAGGTTAATGTGCACATCACGGGACGTGGAGAATCCATGATTTTGGTTCCCGAAATCAGTCTCCATGGATTAATGACCCCACCGGCCACTGGCCTATTCATGCAAGTTGTTGAGTTAACAACGATTACGCGCTAGGGACTGCTGGTACGTGTTTTCCGTAGACCGCCGCCGCACGTAAATGAGGAAGCGCGGTTTCAGGTTTCAAGGGATCCAGATCTCGAGGGAGGAGAACATCATGAGCACGGCGTCATTGCGCCTAGCAGTCGGGTGTCTCGTCGCGGTGGCGCTGAGCGCTGCACCGCTGGCAGCGCAGTCGATCACCGGCACGATTCAGGGAACCGTGAGAGACAACCAGGGGTTGGCCGTTCCTGCCGCCACGGTCACGGCTCGAAACATCGACACGAACGTGAGCCGTACGGTCGTCACCGACGCGGAAGGCGTCTACCGCTTCCTCAACATGCCCGTCGGCAATTACGAGGTGACCGTCGAGCTGACGGGGTTCTCGCGCTACGTGCGCTCCGGGCTGACGCTGGCGCTCAACCAGACGGCCGTCGTCGACGCCGATATCCGGCCTGCCTCCGTCACCGAAGTCATCGAGGTCCGTGCCGACGCACCGATCATCAACACGACGAACGCCGAAGTCGGCGTCCGGTTCGACACAGCTCGCGTGGCCGAACTTCCGGTGGTGGGCAGCCGAAACATCTTCTCGCTCGCGCGGTCGGCCCCGGGGGTCAGCGAGCTCGCCAGCGGCCAGAGCAATTTCTCGTCCGGCGGGTCCGAGGCGAACTTCTCGTCGAACGGCGCGCGCCTGCGCTCGAACAACATCATGATCGACGGCCAGGACGTGAACGACCCGAGCGTCACGGGCCGCCAGCAGCCGATCAACAACACCGACATCGTGCAGGAGATTCGGCTGATCACCAACCAGTTTGCCGCCGAATACGGTCGCGCCGCGGGTTCGGTGATGAACGTGGTCACCAAGAGCGGCACCAACAGCTTCGACGGGAGCCTCTTCTGGTTCCACAATGACAACAGCCTGAACACGCGAAGCAATCTCGACAAGGCGGCGGGGCGCAGCGACGCGCCGTACCGCGTCGAGAACCAGGCCGGCGGAACCGTCGGTGGTCCGGTGGTGCGCGGCCGGACGTTCTTCTTCGGCTCGTTCCAGCGCTGGACCGACCGGCGGCTCGGCGTCGGATTCACGCTGACCGGGGCGCCGAGCGAAGCGGGGCGCCAGGTGCTGCAGGCGGCCGCAGGAAACCGGCCGCAGGTCCAGGCGCTGCTGAAACATCTTCCGGCGGGCACGCCGAACGGTCGGTCGTCGACGTTCACGCTCGGCGGGCAGACCTACACCGTGCCGCTCGGCTCGTTGACCGGCTCCGCCACGCAACGTCTGGACGACAGCCAGGGCACGGTGCGCATCGATCACCAGCTCGCGCAGAACCACACGTTGATTGGCCGGTACCTGTTCGACGACCAGCCTACCAACAACACAGGCGGCACCATTCAGGTGACACCCCCAGGTCTGACACAGAACAGCCCCTCGAACAGCCATGCGGCGAACGTCTGGCTGAACAGCGTCTTCGGGGCGACCATCTCGAACGAATTCCGCGTGGCGCTGTCGCACCTCGGTACTGTGACCGAGGCCGACAACCCGGTGTCGATGGAAATCCCGTCCATCGAGATTGCCGAGCTGGGCATGAACGGCTTCAATGCCTCGTCGAACCGCACCGCCATCGGCTTTGCCGTGAATCTGCCGCAGTTCCGGTACGTCGACACGCATCAGGTGCAGAACAACCTGACGCTGGTGCGCGGCAGTCACCTGATGAAGGCCGGTCTGGACGTGCGGCGGGAATACGTCAAGAGTTTCTTCTTCCCGACGATCCGCGGGCTGCTGCGATATCCGACGCTCAATGCATTCGTGAACGACGTCGCGGAAGCAACCAACATCAACAAACCGCTGCCCGGCGGCACCGACGTTGTCTATTACCGCTGGTGGGACCAGTACTACTTCGTCCAGGATGACTGGCGAATCGGCTCCAATCTGACGCTCAACCTCGGCGTCCGGTACGAGCTGCCTGGAAACAACGTTCAGAGCCTGATCGATCTCAACGAGAGCATCCTGCAGGCGAACAACAACAACGCGGTATTCAGATTGACCACGGCACCAAAGCAGGATCAGAACAACTTTCAGCCACGTCTCGGCTTCAACTGGCAGCCAACCAGAAGCCGTGAAGGTCTGCTGGGCATGATCACCGGAGGCGACCGGTTCGTCGTCCGCGGGGGGTACGCCCGAACCAACGACTATGCTTTCCTCAACATCGCGCTCAACATCGCCAGCTCCTTCCCGTTTGTCGCCGCCATCGCGGGCAGCAACGTGCCGAACGCCTTCACGGTGCTGCAGAACACGCCGGCAGGAGTCCCTGCGGGTACCAACCCGAACCTGTTGAACCGGACGGTGGTGGCGGACGATTTCGGGGCGCCTGTCTACGACCAGTTCAGCCTTGGTGTGGAGCGGCAGCTCAGCGAGAACCTGGCGCTGCGCGTCGGGTACGTCGGCACCTTCGGCAACGAGCTGTTCCAGACGCTCGACGGCAACCCGCGGCAGCCGTTCGCCGGGCCAACGCCTACTGCTCCGCGCGTCGACCCGACGCGAGGCGTCATCCGGTTGCGTGCCAACACGGCGGAGTCGTGGTACCACTCGGTGCAAACCGGACTCGACAAGCGATTCAGCGACGGGCTCAGCGCTGGAGTCCACTACACCTGGAGCAGGTTTACCGACACGGCATCGGAGATCTTCAACACGTCGTCGCAGGGCGAGGTGGCCGTGCCGCAGGATTCGTTCAACATCGCCGGCGACAAGGGGCGCGCGGCGTACGACCGGCCGCAGCGGCTCACGGGCAATTTCGTCTGGGAGATGCCGTGGATGCGAGGGCAGCAGAGTGCCGTGGCGAGGATCCTCGGCGGATGGCAGTTCAGCTCGTTCTTTACGCTCCAGAGCGGCGCGCCCTTCACGCCGCTCAACGGCTCCGACCCCACGGGCGCGCTGGCCGGCATCGACGGTCTGGTCGGCAACGCGATTCGCCCGATGGTGAATACCGATCGCGACGTGTCCAGCATGACGATCGAAGAGCTCCGCGAGGCGGGCGGCGCGTCCCTGTTCAGAACGCTGTGCGGCATGCCGAGTCCGACGTGCGCGGGTGAGCGCGTCGGCAACGCGGCGCGCAACATGCTGCGCGCCGACGGCATCGGCAACGTCGACATCAGCATCGTCAAGAACACGCGCTTCGCCAACGGCCACAACTTCCAGATCCGCATTGAGATGTTCAACGCGACCAACACGCGCAACTTCGGGATCCCCGACGGCCGCGTCACATCAACGAACTTCCTCAACCAGTGGGCGACCGACGGCGGCAATCGCCGCACGTGGGTGGCGCTGCGGTACACGTTCTAGTGGGTCGCGGCAAGCCGCGCCCCACTAGCTCACTTGCGCGCCCCGAAACTTGACTCATCGCGCCAAGTTTCGGGCGTTCAAGGGTTCTAACGGCAGTAGGCAGTAGGCGGTAGGCAGTGTAGGCAGTGTAGGCAGTGGGTTGACATACAGGTTGACATAGGGCGGGCCTTCACACCTCGGCGATGCTCGGGGGTGACCCTGAGCGTGTCGAAGGGTCACGACCCGCCCGGCGCAGGCTGAAGCCTGCGCCCTACACACGGCCGATCTACACACGGCCGACGACCGTCGGCCGGTCCACTGCACCTGTAGAGCGCACGCTTCAGGTGCGCGGCGCAGGCTCTTGGACTACGTGTCGATCTGCGCCCGCTGCAGCCGTCCGCTGAAATCGACGTAGATCGACTTCCACTCGGAAAACACGTCGAGCGCCGCGGTGCCTGCCTCGCGGTGTCCGTTGCCGGTGGCCTTTGTCCCGCCAAACGGCAGATGCACTTCAGCCCCGATGGTCGGCGCGTTCACATAGAAGATCCCGGTGTACATGTCGCGCATGGCGGCGAAGGCCTTGTTGACGTCGCGCGTATAGATTGACGCCGACAGCCCGTAGGTCACGCCGTTGCCGATCGTGATCGCTTCTTCCAGCGAACGACAGCGCATCACCGCAACAACCGGGCCGAAGATCTCCTCCTGTGCAATCCGCATCGATGGGGCGACGTCGCCGAAGACGGTGGGTTCGTGGAAGTAGCCGCGTGCATGCACGCCATCCCCGAGCCGATGGCCCCCGGTGAGGAGCGTCGCGCCCTCGCGACAGCCGATCTCCACATACTGCGCGACTGTCGCAAGCTGCGCCTGGCTGACCACGGGACCCATGTGAACAGACGGATCGAGACCGTCGCCGACGCGGAGCGCCTTCGCGCGCCTCACGAACGCATCGACGAAGGCGTCGTACACCGCTTCATGGACGACGACCCGGCTCGCAGCGGTGCAACGCTGGCCGGAGGTGCCGAACCCGCCCCACAGGCAGCCTTCCACGGCGAGATCGAGCTGCGCGTCGTCCATGATCATGATCACGTTCTTGCCGCCCATCTCGAGGTGAACCTTCTTGAATCCGCCGGCAGCGTTCTGACTGACGAGACGGCCCACCGCGGTCGACCCGGTAAACGACACCACTGAGACATCGTCGTGCGTCGAGAGCCGCGTCCCGACCTGCGGGCCTCCGGTGACAAGATTGACAACGCCGGGAGGCACGCCGGCGTCTTCGAGCACTTTGACGAAATGCACCGCCGACAGTGGCGTCAGCGTGGCAGGCTTGAACACGACCGTATTGCCGCACACGAGCGCCGGAATGATCTTCCAGGACGGGATCGCCATCGGGAAGTTCCACGGCGTGATGACCGAGCAGACACCAATCGGCTGCCGGACCGACATGGCGAACTTGTTGGGCAGCTCGGACGGCACCGTCTGGCCGTACAGCCGCCGCCCTTCGCCCGCCATGAAATACGTCATGTCGATCGCCTCCTGAACGTCCCCCTTCGTCTCGTCCAGGACCTTCCCCATCTCTCGGGTCATGTCGCGCGCGAAGCGCTCTTTGCGCTCGGCAATCAATTGCGCGGCGCGGAACAGGATTTCCGCCCTGCGCGGTGCGGGAACCAGCCGCCAGGAGGCGTAGGCACGGGCCGCGGCAGCAACGGCGCCGGCGGCGTCCTCAGCAGTCGACTCCTGGAACACGCCAATGAGATCGGTCTGGTCGGCCGGGTTCCGGTTGTCGAACAGCGCGCCGGATCTGCTTGGCACCCACTCGCCGTCGATATAGTTCTGGAACGTCATGGTTATTAGTATTCTGCACGCTCCCCATACATCTGCTTCGGAAGTGGCGGCAGTTCCATGTGGCGTGGACAAAAAGGTTACGGCGTCGTGACCTGAGCCGATGCAGGGGACAGTTGCGCTGGCTCACGCAGGAAGTGGCGAGAGTGCACAAAAATACGCCAATTTCAGCGTGGCATGGATCCTGAATCCGCCCAATGGCAGAAGGGCGGATCCCATGGCTGACACGAACCGTCTCGCCGTCACATCGGTGCAGAAAGTCGTCGTTGTCGACGGCAACGCCGAAGTACTCGGGATGCTCGAAAGCGTCCTGGATGCAGGACGCTACGACATGGTGTTCGTGGAATCCAGCGATCACGCCTATTCGCAAATCAGGAAAGTGCTCCCGAACCTCGTCATCGTCTGTGCGCGGATCGAACAGCTCGAGGCGTTCCAGCTCCTGACGATGCTGAAGCTCGATGCGGAGACGCGGAACATCCCCGTGCTCACCTACACCACGGAGTACGAGGGGCAGGATCTCGATGCCGTCGTCTCACGGCCGGCCGACGACGAGGAGGAGCTCCTTCCGAGCCGCCGGACGCTCGCGTTTCGCATGAACTGACCGCGACCTCGAATCTGCGCCAAGGGCAATCTTCACCGGGATATCACCCCTCGACTTCGCTCGGGGTGTCCTGAGCGGTCGTCGAAGGACAAGGGCAGGTCCCTGGCTGGTTCGTGGATCCCGCACATCGTAAATGGTATAGTCCGCGCCGTGGGCGAGGAGAAGCGCGACGCCGAACGTGTGGCGATGCTTGGTGAGCTCCGCGCCGAGATCATGCTGTTCCAGCCCATGGTCGTCACCGATCTCAGCCGAATCGGCGTGACCGTCGAGACCCGTTTTCCTCTGCAGATCGACTCGCTCCACGACATCCGCCTGACGCTAGGCGACAGGTCGGTCGTCCTGAAGGGACGGGTGGCGCATTCACACGTCAGCGACGTGGATCAGGTCAATGTCGTCTACCGGACCGGACTGGAATTCATCGAGGCGTCCAAACTGGCGACCGCGGCCATCTTGGAATTCCTGGAGGCCACGAAGACACACCGCACCGGGTCCGCTTCTATCTGAGCTTCAGGTGTTCTTCATAACCGGACCAGCGCGGGTCCGCCTCTATCTGAGTTTCAGGTGTTCCAGGTAATCGCCGGAGTGAATGCGCTCCGCCCGGCCGAGCGGCGCGTTGTAGAAGTACGCCCACGCATCGACTGTCTGGCCGCTATCCAACGTCACCGGTGTGAGTGCACGGGTATAGAGGCTGCTGTCGGGCTCCTCGGTACGGCACCCTTCGAATTCATCGAGAACCTGCAGGACGATGGCGGGATGCGTCATCCTGTACACCTCGCCCCAGGCGAGGGCGTCCGACGCCGGGACGGCGGCGGGGTAGATGCCGAGGTCGAACAGCGCGGCGGAAATCGTGCCGCGGCCCATGTAGACGAGGTGATCCGCGACTCGAAGCCGGCCGGCCCTGTTGAAGGGCCGCATCAAGGTTCCGTAAAAGAAAACCAGGTCCACCATGACCGAAGTAGTGCGCTCTGAGCGGGTTACGCCCCGGAGGAGGCCGGCGTTTACGTAGGCAGTAGGCAGTAGGCGGTAGGCAGTAGGCAGTAGGCAGTAGGCAGTAGGCAGTAGGCAGTAGGCAGTAGGCAGTAGGCAGTAGGCGGTAGGCAGGAGGCGGTAAGTGGTAGGCAGTGGCAAGGAAGTTCTGAAGTTCTTGCTACTATCTACCAGCTACCAACTACCAGCTGGCTCGGGAGGGCATTCGCAATGAGACTGACACCTGGCATCGTCGTCTGTCTGTTCCTGCTGCTGGTCGCATCGGCGCCCGCGTCGGCTCACCATGCCTTTGCGGCGGAGTTCGACGCGAAGACCTGTTCCGATGTCACCGGGGTCCTCACCAAGGTGAACTATGAGAACCCGCACGCCTACCTCTTCGTCAACGTCAAGAGCACCGGCGGCCAGGTCGAGGAAGCGACGTTCCAGCTCTCGTCGACGTCGAACCTGCGACGGGGGGGCGCGACGTTTGCCGTCTTGAATGCCAGCGTCGGCAAGGAAGTGCTGGTCAGGGGCTGCGCGTCGCAGAACGGCGAAAAGAACCGCTACGCGGGCTCCTTCATCAAGCTGGCCGACGGTACCGTGCAGCGGGTCGGGCAAGACGTCGAAGGCATCTTCGGCACCAAGATCTGGAGATGATGGTGAGGAACCACTTTACGGTGATGCTCGCGGCCACCTGCCTGTTGTCGGCGGCGGCAGGGATCGCCCAGGAACAGGAACCAAAGACCTTCGTCGAAGCCAGGGGCAACGTCAGGCCTGTGCCGTTGCCGCCCGGCGGCCCGCCGCCGCGCATGTCTGATGGGCATGTCGATTTGTCGGGCGTATGGTTCTCGGGCCCCACGGGGAAGGCGAACGCGTGGAGCGTCGTGCCCGACGCACCGCTGAAGCAGGATCCGATTCCGTTCCGGCCTGAAGCGGCGGCAAAGATCAAGAGCATGACCCGGACGGAGCTCGAGCTGGGTAACGCGCAAGTCGCCTGCCGGCCGCTCGGGGTGCCTGGCATGTGGACCACGAACCCGTACCCGCACCAGATCATCATGAAGCCGGATCTGTTCGTGCACCTCATCGAGAGCAACAACAACTGGCGCGCCGTGCGCCTCGGCGGTCAGCACAAGCCGAAAGAGGAGCAGGAGCCGCTCTACATGGGCGACACGGCCACCCGATGGGAAGGGGATACGCTCGTGCTCGACACCATCTCCATCGACGAGCGCACCTGGATTCAGGGCAACGGGTGGTACCATAGCGACCAGGTTCGCGTGATCGAACGGCTCCGGCGGCCCTCGAGGAACTACCTCGAATACCAGTACGCCGTCGACGATCCGGAGGTACTCACGAAGCCGTGGACGTCGGCCTGGCGCACGTACTCGCTCGGCCAGGAGGCTCTGACCGAGAACTTCTGCACCAACAACGAGAACGTCGAGCAGTTCCGGAAGCTGAACGAGATCGAAGCCGCCAAGCGCAAGTAACGCGTATTCCTTCGTGTCCGAGGAGGCTTGCCCGTGACTCACCCCCGTTCGATCGTGCGGCGCTGCGCGACCGCCGCCATCCTGGCCGTCGTGAACCTGCTGGCCGCCGTCGCGCTGTTCGCGCAGGTGGCGCCCAGGGACCCCGCCCGCTGGGAATCCAACATTGTCGCGTTCGAGGATCAGGACCGGCGCAGCCCGCCGCGCAAGGGGGGCATCGTCTTCGTGGGGGCGTCGAGCATCGTGCGGTGGAACGTGGCGGAATTCTTCCCGGATCTACCGGTGTTCAACCGTGGATTCGGCGGGTCGGAAATGGCCGACACGGCGCACTTTGCGGGGCGCACCGTCCTGCCGTACGAGCCCCGCCTCGTCGTCCTCTATCCCGGCGAAAACGACATCGCGCGCGGCGTCTCGCCCGAGACCGTGGCGGCCGGCTTCGAGCGGTTGGTGGCGACGGTGCACGGCGCGCTGCCCAAGACCCGGATCCTCGTGATCGGCCTCAAGCCGACACCCGCCCGCTGGCGCTTCAACGGCCAGATGATCGAAACGAACCGGCTGCTGCGCGCCATCGCCGCGCGCCGCGAGGCGATCACCTACATCAGCGTCGAAAAGGCGATGCTGGGGCCCGACAAGCTGCCGCGCCCGGACCTGTTCATCGGGGACGGGCAGCACATGACGCAGGCCGGCTACGAGATTTGGACCGATATCGTCCGCCCGCATGTCGAGTAGGCCGCGCGCCTCCATGTTTCTTTATCCTGTTGACATGTCAACGACTTGAAGCGACTATCTGCCACATCTGCCGATATGGCTCTGCGAGACCGCGATATTCGTAGGAGGCTTCAAATGACCCATCGATTTCTTGTCTCCGTCGGTGGTGTGACTGCGCTGATTGCGATCGTGTTGCTGGCAACAACCCCTGCGTCAGGACAGGGGCCATTGGCTGGGACGAACACGAACGACGGGGCGGCGAAGACCTACTCTCCGCCGCGCACGCCGGACGGGCAGCCGGACCTGCAGGGATATTGGACCAACGCCGGTTATGCGCCGTTGGAGCGGCCCGCTAACGTCACCAAAGAGTTCTATACACCAGAGGAGGCGGCCGAGTTCGAAAAGCGGTTCGTTGACACTGAAGCCGAGCAGACTACACCGGGAACTATCCCCGACGTGCATTATGACCATAGCCAGTTCGGGCTCGACCGAAGTCTCGCGGGTTACTCATCGAACCTGCGGACGTCGCTGATCGTGGATCCCTCGAATGGGAGACTGCCTCCCCTGTCAGCCGAGGGGCAGAGGAGAGCGGCCGAGCGTGAAGAGGCCCCGAAGCGACGGGGTGGTCCGTACGACGCCGCTCAGAATC
>JBOGIR010000081.1:0-3624 GCA_050742335.1 Vicinamibacterales bacterium
CCGAACATCGGCCTGGTGCTGCAGAACTACCTCAGCAACAGGCCGCGCTTCATCGGGATCGGCAATTACGACGAGGCCGGTTTCGGATTCATGGAAGCGGCCGTCCCGCAGAATCTCGCGATGTTCAAGAAGGCCATCACCCACCGCGGGCTGAAGATTCTCATGGGCACGGACGCCGGCCCTGGTGCGCACGGGCGCAACGCCGACGAGATGATCGCGCGAGTTCGCGACGGCGGTCAGTCGCCGATGGAGGCGCTTGTCGGAGCTACGTCGCTCAACGCGCAGGCGCTCGGCCTCGCCGATCGCATCGGCGCCGTGACAGCAGGATTGGAGGCCGACCTGGTCGGCGTCGAGGGCGACCCGCGCAGCGACATCGCCGCACTGAGCCGCGTCGTGTTCGTGATGAAGGGTGGGAAGGTGTACCGACATTCCGTCTCAACGAGCGGAGGTAACTGAATGGTGAGGTCAGCCATGGCAGATTCGCGTCGCGGATGTTTTGCAGGCGCCATCGTCGCCGCCCTCGTACTGAGCGCGGTTACCGGATCGGCGCAGCGCAGCAGTCGCCCGTCCACCGCACAGGGCGAGTGGCCGACGTACGGCGGTGACCTCGCCAGCTCGAAATACTCGCCGCTCGATCAGATCGACGCCGGCAACTTCGCGCGCCTCCGCGTGGCCTGGCGCGTGAAGACACCCGATGCCGTGCTGAGCATGACGCTTCCCGGCGGCGCGGAGTGGACCGCCAGCTCCGCCGCGATCTTTGCCGAGCTGAATCGGATCAATCCGAAGCGCTGGCGCGACCGCCAGCCGCCGTTCATCAGCAACTTCAAGGCGACACCGCTCATGGTGGGCGGCACCCTCTATCTCAACTCGCCCTCGTCTGTCGGCGCCGCCTACGACGCGAAGACCGGCGCCGTCCGCTGGACCTACAACCCCAAGAGCTACGAAGCGGGCACGACGACGATGACCGCGAGGTGGAATCAGCGGGGCGTGGGGTACTGGACTGACGGTAAGGAGGAACGGATCTACTGGGGCACCGGCGACGGTTATCTCTTGTCGGTGGACGCGAAGACCGGACGTCCGGCGGCGGGGTTCGGGACCAACGGCCGCGTCGATCTGATGGAGGGGCTGCCGCGCGCGACGCGGGGCGAACGCGATTACCTCAACGCGCTCACCTATTCCGTGCAGTCGCCCCCCTTCGTCGTCGGCGACATCGTTGTGACGCCGGCGTCCATCTCGTCGCTCGTGAGCCGGAAGGAGCAGATTCCAGGCTGGATTCGCGCCTTCGACGTGCGCACGGGGAAGGTGCGGTGGACGTTCAGGACGATTCCGGAGCCTGGCGAGTTCGGCGCTGACACGTGGGAGGACGACTCGTGGGCGTACTCGGGGAAAGTCACCGTGTGGTCGATGTTCAGCGCCGACGAGGAGCTGGGACATCTCTACGCGCCGACCAACACGATCGCACCCGATTACTACGGAGGCCACCGGCCCGGCAACAACCTGTTCGCCGAGAGCGTGCTCGCGCTGGACCTGGCGACCGGCAAACGCATCTGGCACTTCCAGACCGTGCACCACGGCCTCTGGGACTACGACAACCCGGCGGCACCGAACCTGGTGGACATCACCATCGATGGCAAGCGGATCAAGGCGCTCGCACAGATCACCAAGCAGGGGTTCGTGTACGCCTTCGATCGTGTGACCGGTGCGCCGGTGTGGCCGATCGAAGAACGGCCGGTGCCGCCGTCCGATGTGCCGGGCGAGCGTGCGGCGCGGACGCAGCCGTTCCCCACACGCCCGGCGGCATTCGAACACCAGGGAGCCACGCTCGACGATCTCGTCGACTTCACGCCCGAGATTCGCGCCATGGCGGTCAAAGCGGTGCAGGGGTTCACGCTCGGTCCCCTGTTCACGCCGCCGACGACGGCGGGGACGATCCAGCGGCCGGGCACCGGAGGCGGAGGCAACTGGTCGGGCGCGGCGGTCGATCCCGAGACCGGGATGCTGTACGTCCCGTCGCGCCAGGGCTGGAGCGTCAATCGCGTCGTCCCGCCCGAGCCCGCACTGAAGGCCAATCTTCGGTACGTGCAGCGCTCGCGCGGCCTGCCGACGATGCCGGGCGGGCTCCCGCTGTTCAGACCACCCTACTCGCGCATCACCGCCATCGACATGAACACGGGCATGCACACGTGGATGGTACCGGCGGGCAACGGGGATGACGTCCGCAACCTTCCGCTGCTCAAGCCGCTCAACCTGCCGCCCGTCGGGGGCGACAGCACGTTGAGCGGGCCGCTGCTGACGAAGACGCTGCTCATCTACGCGCTCACGGCCGGCGGCGCAAGCGACGGACCGCGCCTGGTGGCGTACGACAAGCGGTCCGGCAAGGAAATCGCGTCGGCCGATCTGCCCGGCTTTGCCATCGGCACGCCGATGACGTACATGGTGGAAGGCAAGCAGTACATTGCGCTCACCGTGCGGCCGCCGGGACAGGATCCGTTGCCTGAACTGGTCGCCCTGGCCCTGCCGTGATCGTGCTGTGGCCATGTGGGGCGGGCCTTCACGGTCCGCCTGCCCTTCGGCGATGCTCAGAGCACCCCGAGCAACCGTCAAGGGCCAGCGCGGCGTGACGCTGCGCTGAAGAGTTCATCAAAGGACGAGTAGCGGCATGGAAGCCGGTGTTGATCCGACCATCTCGAACCACGTCACGCCCTCCACCACCAGATCGAGCTTCAGTCGGAATCGTCCAGGCTCCGCCGGAGCGGGGCACTCGAACGCCATCGTCACTGTTTGCCGCGGGGCCACCGCGCACGACAGCGAAACGCGCTGGTAATCCCGCGTCACCATCCGCCCCTCGCTGTCGAGCAGCTGCACGCCGAGCATGACGCGGCCAAGTCCGGAACGCGTCGAGGGCCGCCATGTACCAGACCCGATGTTCGTGGCGCTGACCTTCATGCCTACAGCGCTGCCGCGTGTCGCGGACTCCGGCGCCTCGGCCTGGATGGAGGCCCGCCACCGGGCGACACCCTCTGATGCCACGGCACGTGTCTTCCGCGCCACAATCACTGGGTGATGCTGGACAACCTGCCGCAATGTACGGACCATCGTGATCGCCAGTGCTTCTTCGAAGAGCGGTCCCCGCTTTCCGAGGCCGAAGAACTCCGCAAGCCCGAAGGCCACCTTCGCGAGCGCACGACGCGGCCGGGTGGAGGCTGCAAGCTGTGACCACGCGTTCCACTGTTCCAGCGTCAGATCGACGCCTGGGACCACATGGGACAGAGGCTTGACCGACACTTCTTCGAAGCCTGCCGCCAGGCACTGGCGGATGAAGGGACCGACGAGAATGTCTTGTTCGAGCACTCCGTAATCACGCGTCGCCGCCGCAGCCACCGGCGCGCCAGCGTGGCCCTGCCCAGGCTCGGAAAACAGCGCCACCCCATCGGCGTCGAGCACCCGCGCGATTTCGCGTGCGGCTTTCGCGATGTCCGGCACATGGTGGACAGCGCTCAGACAGATCGCCTTCTGGAAGGCGCCGGATGCGAACGGCAGCAATTCCATGTCACCCGCCACCGCGTGAACGGTGGCGCCCGGGCGCGACCGACCGGCGCGCAGCATGTCGAGCGAGATGTCGAC
>JBOGIR010000082.1:0-19594 GCA_050742335.1 Vicinamibacterales bacterium
TGCTTCGGCTACGGGGTCGAGTACGCGGACGTTGTCGACCTCTCGCTGCTCGGCGGCGTGGCGGTCAAGGGGTTGTTCCTGTCCGAGCGCGAGGGACATCCGCCGGAGCGCATCGTCGAGACCCCGGCCGGCATGCTCAACGCCATCGGCCTGCAAGGGATCGGCGTCCATCGTTTCATCGAGGAAAGGCTGCCGGAGCTGCGCGCGCATCGCGCAACGGTTATCGTCAACATCTGCGGCAGCACGCTCGACGAGTACGTGGAACTGGCACGCATTCTCTCCGACGCCGAGGGCGTGGCCGCGCTCGAGCTCAACATCTCGTGTCCCAACATCAAGGAAGGCGGAATCACGTTCGGCTGCAGCCTCACCGGCACCTTCGACGTTGTCAGCGCCGTGCGAAAGGTCACGCGGCTGCCGGTCATCCCGAAGCTCACGCCGAATGTCACCGATGTCGCGTCCTTCGCGCGTGCGTCCGAGGAGGCGGGCGCCGACGCGGTGTCGCTGGTCAACACCTTTCTCGGCATGGCCATCGACATCGAGACGCGCCGGCCGAAACTGTCGAACATCGTCGGCGGTCTGAGTGGACCCGCCATACGGCCCATTGCGGTGCGGATGGTGTACGAATGCCGCAGGACCGTGGCGATCCCCGTCGTCGGCATGGGCGGTATTGCCTCGGCCACCGACGCGCTGGAGTTCATGATTGCGGGCGCCACGGCCGTGCAGGTTGGGACGGCGAACTTTGTCGACCCCTTCATCTGGACCAAGCTGCTGGACGGCATGCGAGATTACCTGCAGCGCCATCAGATCGCCTGCGTGCGCGATCTGATCGGCACGATCGACACGACCGCGCGTGAAAAAGAGTGGATAAGCTCTTAGTCGCGCTCGATGTCGACTCGGGCCTGCGGGCGCTCGAGCTCGCCGACGCCCTGAAAGATGTCGCCGGCGGCTTCAAAATCGGCAGCCGGCTGTTCACCCTGGAAGGCCCCAACCTCGTCCGACAGCTCGTCGATCGCGGCGCACGCGTGTTTCTCGACTTGAAGTTTCACGACATCCCGAACACGGTTGCACAGGCGGTCGATGCCGCGGTGCAGACGGGCGCGTGGATGGTCGACGTGCACGCATCAGGCGGGGTGCCGATGATGGAGGCCGCCGCGCGTGCCGGCCGCGACGCGGCGCAGCGTCTTGGGCGGCCGGCGCCGCTCGTCGTGGGCATCACCGTGCTCACGAGCATGGATCAGGCAGGTCTGCGCGATACCGGCGTCGAACGATCGCTCCCGGACCACGTTGTGGCGCTGGCGCGGATGGCCCACGCCGCAGGACTGCAGGGCGTTGTCGCCTCTCCACATGAAACGGCGTCGATCCGCGACGCGTGCGGGGCCGGCTTCACCATCGTCACGCCAGGCATCCGCGGCGCCTCGGCCGGCAGTGAACGCCACGATCAGATGAGGACGATGGGACCTGCCGAGGCGATGCGCGCCGGCGCGAGCTACATCGTGGTGGGGCGGCCGATTATTGCGGTGCCAGATCCGATCGCCGCGGCGGAGGCGATGGTCGAGGAATTACGACGGGGCACACGGTCCGGCTAAGCCGGACACAACGTACGAACCGTCCCGGATCCAGGATCTATTCTTTACTTCGCCGTGAAGACGAAGTGCCCGCGGCGGTTCCGCTGCCAGCAGCCTTCGGTTTCCTCCGTGCACTGCGGGCTTTCTTCGCCTCGTGTTACTCCCAGCATGCGGTCGCCCCCCAGGCCAAGACTCACGAGGTAGTCGCGCACGGCGTTGGCGCGGCGGTCGCCGAGCCCGAGGTTGTACTCGTTGGTGCCGCGCGAGTCGGCGTGGCCTTCAACCGTCACACGGGTGGAGGGCCAGCGCCTCAAGTACGCCGCATTCTTCTGTAGCGTCGCCTGCGCGTCGGGCCGAATCGCGAACATGTCGTAGTCGAAGAACACGTCGCCGAGCGGCATCTGCTTGTTCAATTCGTCCAGCGTCATCTTCGCGAAAATCTCATCCTCCGTCAGCGGCTTCGGCGCCGGTGGCGGCGGAGGCGGCGGAGGCGGTGGCGGCGGCGGGGGGGGCGGTGGTATCGGTGGCGGTACAGCCGGCGCCGGCGGCGCAGGCGGTGGCGGTGCAGGAGGCGGGGTTCTCCTCGAACAGCTCGCCAGCACAACGAGCATCAGCAGTGCAACGATCGAGAGGAGCACTGAACGGCGCAGTTTCATCAGCGGACTCTCCTGCGTGTTTCGTTTTGAGTGCTCGTCGAGCTTACGCCGGGATCTACAGCGTGTCAATCAATCCGATGCAGAAAAACGCGGCACTCGTACAAACGAAGCCCCAAGTGCCGCTCGTCGGCCGTCCCTTCCGCAGCGGCCGGCAGATACACGCGGTCTGTTTCGATCGCAATCGCCCCGCCGCTGCGTTCGACGTCGGCCGCAGGAATCGTCACCGTCCACTCGAAGTCATCGTCGGGTCGGAACTGCCCGACAACGCGGCCTCCAGCGGTCACGCGCACCGTCGGCGCGCTGTCGAAGTAACGCAGCGGCGACTCGCCTCGCAACGTCACCGCGACGGCACCCGAAGGTCCCTGCACTCTGACGATCGATCGCTCGCTGGTCCAGCGCCACTGTTGGCCCGTGACCACGTCGTACTCCTGCTCGTGCCAGCCCTCTGCGAACCCGTATAACAGCCGACTGGCCGGCTGGAAGTCGAACTGCCGCACGCCAACCGGCGCGCGGCGCCCATCCCCGCCCAACGTGCGCGACACAATCGTCAAGCGGCTGTAGGCGCCGTCGCCTGCCGCAAGACCACTGGGGATATCGAGAAAGCGCAGGAAATTGCGCTGCTCCACCGTGAGGTCCCATCGATCGCGCACCGCGCCGTCGAGCGCAAGCTCGAACTGCGCCGCCGGGTCACCGGCTTCGCCCAGGTGACGGCCCCCGACGACGAGGTGCAGCGGCCCAGCGCGCCGACGCACCCACGCAACGATGGGCCGATGATCCGGCCCGGCCGCAGTGGCACGTGCCAGGCCGCCGGTCTCCGGGGTCAACGACCAGCCTTCTTCGGCAAACCAGCCCGGAGGCCCAATCCGGTACCAGTCCGTCCCTGTTGGCCGCGCGCCGCTCAACTCCGGCCGGCCGGCGACGGCCCACGGATAGTGGACGACATCGGCACGCGCTGACGGATCGACGAGCGCCAGATCGGTTCTACGCGGGTCGGCGAAGAACCAGATGGGCATGTTGCCACCCCCCTTCCAGTACGACACGGGACCGAGCCATTCGAACGACCGTGGCGGCTCCACCAGGGGAAGCGCGCGGCCGTCTGCCTGAAGCGCACGCCAGAGGCTGTGGTGCGCATACACGGCCGCCGGGGGGGCGATGCCTGCATATCGCGACGCATCGACTATCGCCTGAAACGCGGGGTGCGGCGCGCGGCCGTACGCCACGCCTGCCGGCACAGCGACAGCCAGCGCCCACGCGACGAGCGCGCCAGTCCCCACGGGCGCCAGGCGTGCGGCAGCGCCAGCGCCGCGTGCGGCGAACCACACGACCAATGGCAACGCCGGCAGCGCGTACCGGACCATGATGGTCTCCTGGAACAGCAGGTGAAACACGACATACGGTGCGAACGCCACCAGCAGCACCGCGAGCGAGCGCCGCTCGCGGGCGAGTGTCAGGAACAGGCCGACGGCAGCAGCCATCGCCATCGCGCCTGCCAGCGCATTGGACCCCCACGGCAGCACGAACGTTTCGTACAGCGCAAAGGCAAGCCGCCGCGGCGTCGGCTCCAGCCACAGCATGTTGACCCAGGCAAAATCCTCGCCCGCCTGTGAGCGCAGCGCGCGCAGATAGCCGTCCACGCCTCCGCTGTCGACAACAAGGGGAATCACCCAGACCAGCACGCCGGCGGCAAGCGCGGCGAATGGCCGCGACACCAGCCACCTGATGCCGGCGCGACGCTGTTCGAACACGGCCAGAGCCAGGAGCGGGACCGTCAGCCAGGCCGTCTGCACGCGGAGCCCGATCGCCAGGCCGGCGAGAAGCGCTCCAAGGACCAGCCTGACGCGCTCGGTCCTTCCCTGAAGGATCAATGCCTGGGCGACGAGCGCGGCGGCCAATCCGGGAAGGTCGCTCATCGGGCGCAGTCCCGACATCCAGAACAGCGGAGAGGCGGCGACCACCGCCGTGGCCCAGATCACGGTGGCGCGATGCGACGACACGGCCGCAAAGATGTGCGCGAGGGCCACGAGCGCGACAGCGCCCGCAATCGCTGACCAGAGTGCCAGCGTCAACGCCTCAGCCTCGGGTCGCGGAAGCGCAGGCCAGACGGTCGAGATCACCGCCAGGAGCGCGCGGCCAAGCACGATGTAGACGGGCGATCCGGGCGGATGCGGCTGATGGCGGGCCGGGTCGAAATCGCGCAGCCCGAGCGCGAAGTTGATCGAATCGTAGTCTTCGAGGGTAGGTGCGAGGGACGGAAGGTGGACGGCCAGATACCCCGCAGCGATCGCTCCCACGGGCCACGCCCCTCGACGTTGCTCGGGGCGTCCTGAGCGGTAGCCGAAGGACGGAGACACGGAGACAGGGAGGATCTTCGACAGGAGGATCTTCGGTAGCCGGAGACCTTCAGGTCTCCGGGGCGTCTGTGGCCTGTCGGAATCAGGCCGGGCGGAGACGGACACCTTCATTCAGGCTGCCCATCCTATACCCCTGAAGGTCGATTGTGACGTGCTGATAGCCAATCGCGCGGAGCTCGCGCACGATCGTGTCGCGGACGTCCGAACCGAGCGCCCGGTTCAGCTCGTCGGCCCCGATCTCGAGACGCGCGAGCCCGTCGTGATGGCGAACGCGGCAGACGCGGAAGCCGAGCTGCCGCAGGACGGTCTCGGCGCGCTCGATCATCCGCAATTTCTCCGTAGTCACCTCCGAGTTGTACGGGATGCGGGAGGACAGGCACGCCGAGGCCGGCTCGTCCCACGTGGGGAGCCCCGCCCGGCGCGACAGTTCGCGGATATCCGACTTGGTGAGGTCCGCATCATCGAGCGGGCTGCCGACGCCGAACTCACGCGCCGCCTTGCGGCCCGGACGATAGTCGCTGCGGTCGTCGGCATTGCTGCCGTCGACAATGGAGGCGATGCCGCGGGCGGCTGCAAGGCGCGACAGCACGCTGTAGAGCTCCACCTTGCAGTGGTAGCACCGATCGACGGGATTGGCGCGGTACTCCGGCCGGTCGATCTCCGCCGTCCGGACGAACTCGTGACGGAGGCCGAACTCGCGCGCGATGCGGAGCGCAAGCTGACGATGATGGTCGGGATAGCTGGGACTGTCGGCGGTCACGCACAGGGCGGCGGAACCGAGCACCTGGGTGGCGACCCAGGCAAGATACGCACTGTCGACCCCGCCGCTGAACGCCACGATGACCGAATCGCCCGCGGCGAGCCGGTCGTGCAGACGGCGCTCCCGGGAGGCGAGGGTATTCGCAATCGCCGCAACGCTCACTCGTCCTCTTCTTCTTCGAAGTCGTCTTCCTCGTCGAACAGGCCTTCGTCTTCTTCTTCTTCGACGGCCTCGTCTTCTTCATCATCGTCGTCGAGGTCATCGTCGTCTTCATCGTCTTCGTCATCGGCGACTTCGAGGTCGTCTGGCCCGGCAAGCACGAGCGTCTTGCCGCACTCCGGGCAGCTCAGCTCGTCGCCTTCCTCATGCTCGGCGGTGTCAATCTCGTCGAATTCACACTCAGGGCAGGTCGCCATAGTGGCTCCATGTAGCCGATCGGCCGGGCCGCACACATCGGGAGGATGGCCGCATCCATAAGCAGACACAGCACTTCCCGCCAAAAGCCGGATTATAGCGAGATCCCAATCACGTCCGCAACGCGCTCTAAGGGTCATTCCGCCCTCCTCCGATACATCTGACATGCCAGCCACGGCCGCAGCGGCCTCCAAGACCATTATCGTCGCAGACGATACGGCTTTCGTGCGCGATCGTTTCAGGGCCGCGCTGCAATCGGTCGGCCATCGCACGACCACAGTGGCCGACGCGTCGGAACTCCTGGCGCGCGCCCGCGAACGGGCCGCAGGCGTCGATCTCGTGGTACTCGATCTGCGGCTGCCACCGCTGCCGGGGACCGCGCTGGTGCGCGCACTGCGCGCGATCGAGGGCTTCGAGGCGCCGATCGTCGTCTTCAGTGGAACCATCGCCAATGCGGAAGAGGTTCGCGAGCTGTCGCTGCTCGACATCGCAGGCTACATGAACGAGTACAGCGCCGTACAGCATATCGTTCCAGCGCTCGCCCCTCATCTCTTTCCCGATCAGTACAACCGCCGCGCGAGCCCACGGGTTGTCGTCGGCATCTCAGTCGCCTACCGGGTGGGCAATACGATAGCCGCCGCACTCACGCTCAACATCGGCCGCGGAGGCCTTGCAGTCCGCACCACGAGCCCGCTCGACAAGGGAACCCCCATGAGAGTTCGCTTCCGTTTGCCGGCTGCCCTCAGGGACATCGACGCCGAAGCCGTCGTCACCTGGGCGGATCGGCGGATCGGCATGGGGTTGCAGTTCACGCGGATCGATCCGGCGAATCAGCAGTGGATCGACGACTTCGTGCGGGCGCATTTCTTTTCCAATCGCAAGGCATAACCCCCGATGTGACAATCTGGCTTTCGGCTTTGGGCTCTTGGCCCTAGGCCAGTCAAGATCTCCTGCGCACTCTCAGTGTTTCCTTTGGGTCCACCAACGGCAACAGAAAGAGACCGCAGTTCGCGCGCGATTCGCGCGTGACAGGCCGAGAGCCTATAGCCGAGAGCCTATAGCCATTCAAGGGCACCTACCGCGCCCGTAGGAGGCGCAGTGCGTTCCCCACCACGATGAGCGACGCTCCGGTGTCGGCCAGCACGGCCATCCACAACGTCGCCGTTCCGAGCACGGCCATCACGAGAAAGGTCGCCTTGAGCACCAGCGAAATGGCGACGTTCATCCTGACATTGCGAAGTGTGGCGCGAGCCAGCCGAATCGCGTAGGGCACGCGGAGCAGCTCATCGGACATCAGCGCCACGTCGGCCGTTTCGAGCGCCACGTCCGATCCGGCGGCGCCCATGGCAATGCCAACGTCGGCAGCCGCAAGCGCAGGCGCGTCGTTGATGCCATCGCCAACCATGAGGACTGCTCCGCGCCGGCTGTGCAACGACCGCACCAGCTCGTGTTTCTGTGCAGGCAGCAGCGCCGCGTGGTATTCGTCGAGCGCCAGCTCCTGTGCAACACGGGCCGCCGTTTCCTCCTGATCGCCGGTCAGCATTGCCACCCATCGCACACCCTGCTCGCGCAGCAACTCGATGGCCGCCCGCGCCGTGTCGCGCGGGCGGTCCACGAGCGCGACGGCGCCCGTTACAGCGCCGTTCACACCCACGAGCACGACGGAGTTTCCCTGCTGTCGGGCCCGATCGAGCTCGGGCCAGGCCGGAACGGCGATGCCGCGCTCCCGGAACAGCCGCTCGTTGCCGATCGAGACACAGGCACCGTCGATCTCCGCTTCGGCGCCCATACCCGGCACCGACACGAAGCGCACTGCCGGCGGCACATCGACGCCCTCGGCTCTCGCATGGGCGACAATGGCCCGGGCGACCGGGTGTTCGGACCGCACTTCGACGCCGGCAGCGAGCTGGAGCAGGTCGGCGCGCGGCCGGTCGCTCAATGACAACACGTCGGCGACTCTCAGCTCACCCCGTGTCAACGTCCCGGTCTTGTCGAAGGCGACGACGCGCACGCCTGCCAGGCGTTCGAGATGCACACCGCCCTTGACCAGCACGCCGTTGCGCGCCGCGGCGGACAGCGCTGACACAATCGACACCGGCGTCGAGATCACGAGCGCACAGGGACAGGAGATGACGAGCAGGACGAGTGCACGATACACCCATGTTGTCGCGTCGGCGCCGCCGACCGTCGGCGGAACCAGGGCGACGAGAATGGCGAGCGCGAGCACCGCCGGGGTGTAGATGCGGGCGAACCGATCGACAAACGACTGGACGGGCGCGCGGCTGGCCTGAGCTGTCTCGACCAGGTGGATAATCCGCGCCAATCGCGTGTCGCGGACCACCCGCGTCACACGAATGTCGAGCGCACCGTGACCGTTGATGGTGCCGGCAAAGACGTCATCGCCCGGGCCTTTGTCCACCGGCAGTGATTCGCCGGTCAGCGGGGCCTGGTTGACGTCGCTGAGGCCGGCGACAATCACACCGTCCAGCGGAATCTTGTCGCCGGGCCGCACCAGGATCTCGTCGCCGACGCGAATGTTCTCGACCAGTACGTGCGAATCCACGCCATCTCGTCTGACGAGCGCTTCACGTGGCGACAAATCGATCAGTGCCCGAATCGCCTGACGCGCGCGTTCCATCGTCCGCAGCTCGAGCCACTGCGCCACGGCGAACAGGCACACGACCGTGGCTGCTTCGAGCCATTCGCCAAGCACCAGCGCGCCGGCAACGGCCACAACCATCAGCGTGTTGATGTCGAGCGTCCGCGACCGGATGGCGGTCATGGCCCGGCGCGCCGGGAAGATTCCCCCGGCCACCGCGGCTGCCGTGAACAGGGCGGCCGCCGCCGGGCCGTGGCCGGTCCACGACATCGCGATCCCCGCGCCGATGGCCGTGGCGGAGGCCACCATGAGTCTCCACCGCCACACGAGGGCAGGACCGGCGGCCGGCTGTTCGTGCTCGAGCCACATCCGCATGCCGGTTTGCCCGGCGGCATCGACAATCGCGGACGTGGTCAGCTTGGCGGCGTCGTACTTGACGTGCAGCCGCTGTCCGATCAGGTCGGCCGACACCGCCTCGAGCCCGGCCAGCGGCTTGAGGCGCCGCTCGAGGATGACCACCTCTTCGGTGCAGTCCATCCCTTCGACGCGAAAGACGGCCTCCGCGTGCAGCTCGCATGTGGCGCACACCACGGCATCGGTCGAATCCATTGGACCGCTACACGGCTCCTTTCGAGAATTCTGTACCCATTGCCTACCCTTGAGAGACGCTGCCAACCAGTCACGGGCTCTGTGGGATATCAAGGGCGGAGTCCGTGACTGGTTGATCTCAGCGTAGCCGGCCCGACCACTTGCCGCAATCGAACGTCGAAATGGGTCAACCGTGCATATTGCCGATTCCTAGGCCGATGGGCTAGGATTGCGAGTTTAGACGACGCTCTTAAATCGCTCCAGATGTTCAGGTTACGAGGAGGACACGCAACGTGATCGAGGTGCAGCATCTGACCAAACGCTACGGGCCGACCACAGCCGTCGATGACGTGAGCTTCCGAGTGGAAAAGGGGGAAGTGCTGGGATTTCTCGGGCCGAATGGGGCGGGCAAGACCACCACCATGCGAGTGCTGACCGGCTATATGCCGCCGACCGATGGCAACGCGATCGTCGCAGGGTACGACGTGTTCGAACAGCCAATCGAAGCGAAGCGGCGCACCGGCTACCTGCCCGAAACACCTCCGCTCTATCCGGAAATGACCGTCCACGACTATTTGACGTTCGTCGCCAAGATCAAAGGTGTGCCCAAGCGCAGTCGAAACGGCCGTGTCGGCGAGATCATGGAGCGCACCCGCGTGGTGGACGTGGCCAATCGCCACTGCGGGAAGCTGTCGAAGGGCTATCGACAGCGGGTCGGGCTGGCGCAGGCGCTCCTGCACAATCCGGAGGTGCTCATCCTGGACGAACCGACCGCCGGACTCGATCCGAAGCAAATCATCGAGACCCGCCAGCTCATCAAGCAGCTCGGCGGCGATCACACGATCATTCTCAGCACGCACATCCTCCCCGAGGTCAGCCAGACATGTCAGCGCGTCGTAATCATCAACAAGGGACGGGTCGTCGCCGTCGATACGCCCGATAATCTAACGTCACGACTGCAGGGATCGGAAACCATGTTCGTCCAGGTCGACGCGCCGGCCTCCGACGACGTGAAAGGTGCGCTCGAGATCGTGCCGGGTGTCACCCAGGTGGCGCTCGCCGAGAGCCGTGGCACTGTGGGGAGCTACGAGGTGAACAGCGAGACAGGACGCGACGTGCGGCGTCAGCTGGCCGCTATTGTCATCACGAACGGATGGGGACTGCTCGAGCTCCGGCCGTTGAGGATGAGCCTCGAAGAAATCTTCCTGCACCTGACGACGGAGGATGTCCCTGCACCGACGACGGAGGATGTTCCTGCACCGACGACGGAGGAAATACCGCATGAGTAACGTATTGGCGATCGCGCACAAAGAGCTGAAGGGGTACTTCGCGTCGCCGATCGCGTACATCGTGATCGGCTTTTCCGCCATCCTGTTCGGCTGGTTCTTCATCAACCTGCTGTACTACTTCGATCGGATGGCGATGCAGGCCGGGGGGGGCTTTGGCGGCCCGCAGTCGGTCAACGTCAACGAAAGCCTGATCTCGCCGCTCTTCCTCAACGTCAGCGTCATCCTGCTGTTCACGCTCCCCCTCGTGACGATGCGTACGTATTCAGAGGAGAAGCGCTCGGGCACGATCGAGCTGCTGCTGACATCGCCGTTGACGGACCTCCAGATCGTGCTCGGCAAGTTTCTCGGCGGCCTCGTCCTCTACGCCGCGATGCTGGCGGTCACGGTGGTTCACATGGCGTTCCTGTTTGCGTTTGGCAACCCGGAGTGGCGGCCGGTGCTGTCGGGCTATCTGGGCCTGCTGCTGATGGGCGGCTGCTTCCTGTCGCTCGGCCTCTTCGTGTCGAGCCTCACGAAAAATCAGATCGTCGCGGGCATGATCACGTTTGCGGTGTTCCTCCTCTTCTGGGTGATCAACTGGATCGCGACATTCACGGGTCCCACGACACAGAACATCCTCAATTACCTCTCGATCACCGAGCACCTGAACGACTTCACCAGAGGCGTGCTCGATACGAAGCACCTCGTCTATTACGTCTCCTTCATCGCGTTCAGCCTGTTTCTGACCGTTCGCGCGGTCGACAGCGAACGCTGGCGCGGATAAGCCATGTTGCATCGCATACTCGGCATTCTCGGATGGATTGGCACGGCGCTCGTCTTCGGGGCGGTCGCCATTCGTTTCGTCAGGCCCGAATGGGATCAATACGCGACGTGGGGCGCATGGGCGGGCCTCGCGCTCGTCGTGCTGTACACGCTCGGCCAGTGGCGCGAGGTCGTCGCCTACTTCCGCCGGCGGCAGGCGCGCTACGGCGCCATCGCCACGACAGGCGTGATCGTCGCGCTCGCGATTGTCGTCGCGGTCAATTACCTGTCGGCGCGGCAGAACAAGCGCTGGGACCTCACGGCGAACCGGCAGAACAGCCTGTCGGAGCAGACGGTCAAGGTGCTGCAGGGATTGACGTCGCCGGTGAAGTTCACCGTCTTCGACCGGCAGACCGAATTCGACCGCTTCCGCAACCGGCTGGAGGAATATACGTACCAATCCAGTCAAGTGTCGGTCGAATACATCGACCCCGACGCCAGGCCCGTCATCGCGAAGGAATACGAGATTCAGCAGTACGGCACGGTGGTCGTGGAGAACATGGGCCGCCGCGAGCGCGTCACCTCCGACAGCGAGCAGGATCTGACCAACGGGGTGATCAAGGCGCTGTCCGACCAGGCGCGGAAGGTGTACTTCCTCCAGGGTCACGGCGAGAAGGAGCCCAACCGGACCGAGCGCGACGGCTACAGCGCGCTCAGCGGTATGCTGCGGCGCGACAACTACATGGTTGAACGCCTCGTGCTCGCGCAGCAGAAAGACGTCCCAGACGACGCCACCGTGGTCGTCGTCGGAGGTCCGACGAGCGACGTGCTGCCCGCGGAGCTCGAGGCGCTCAGACGGTACCTCGCACGCGCCGGCAAGCTGATGGTGCTCATCGATCCACCCGTCGGCGAACAGCCAGTGTCGCTGCCCAATCTCGACGCGCTCATCAAGGAGTGGGGCGTCACGCTCGGCAACAACGTCGTCGTCGACGTGAGCGGCGCGACCAACGAGCCGAGCATTGCGGTGGCGGCAACCTATCCGCTCCACGCGATCACCGAACAGTTCTCGACGCTGACGATCTACCCGCTCGCACGCACGGTGGAGCCGGTGTCCGGCGGCGTCAACGGACGCACCGCCCAGACGATTGTCGAGACGAGCCGCGGCAGCTGGGCGGAGTCGAACCTCGCGTCGCTGACGAGCGGCGTGCAGATGGACGAAGGGAGCGGCGACAAACCAGGTCCGCTGTCGGTGGGCGCCGCCGTATCCGCGGCGGCCGAGGCACCCGCCGGAAGCCAGGGCACGTCCGGCACTGCGCCCAAGCCCGAGACACGAGTCGTCGTCTTCGGTGATTCCGACTTCGCCACCAACGCCTACGCCGGCGTGCCCGGTAACCCGAATCTGTTTGCGAACGCCATCAACTGGCTGGCGCAGCAGGAAAATCTCATTGCGATCCGGCCCACCGAGGCCGCCGACCGCAGAGTGACGATGACGCCGCGTCAGCAGACGATGGCCTTCCTGGCATCGATCCTGGTGATTCCCGGACTCGTGTTCGCGGCCGGGATCTATACCTGGTGGCGGAGGCGCTGACATGCGCGGCCTCACCTCGACCATCGTCCTGCTGGTCGTACTCGGCGGGCTCGTCGGGTACATCTACTTCGTCGATGCCGGCAACGAAGCTGCCGACCCGAACGCGAAACCGAAGGTGTTCGAGCTCACGGCCGACAACATCGAGGAGCTGCAGTTCAAGAGCCCGGACGGCCAGACGGCCCGCGTGCAGCGGACCGGCGATGCCTGGCAGCTCGTCGAGCCCGTGAAAGCGGACGCCGACGGCGGCGTGGTGGGCACGGTCACGAGCAACCTGGGGACACTCGAGGTTCAACGCGTCGTCGAGGAGAGCCCGTCGGATCTCGCACAGTACGGTCTGAGCATGCCGCGCATCGACGTGGCGTTCCGCCTGCGCGACCAGAAGGAGCTTCAGCGGCTGCTCGTGGGTGAGAAGACGCCTACAGGCGGCGACCTATACGCCAAACGGGCCGAGGAGAAACGGGTGATCCTGATCTCCGCGTTTCTCGACGCGATCTTTGCCAAGACGTCTTTCGATCTGCGCGACAAGGCGATCCTCAAGTTCGAGCGCGACAAGGTCGACGGCATCGAGGTCGTCAGCGGCACGAGCGCGACGCAGTTCTCGCGGACCGGCACCGACTGGCGTATCGCGAAGCCTGCGCCGGCCCGAGCGGACTATGCTGCCACCGAAGGCCTGCTCACCCGGCTGTCGTCGACGCACATGCTGAAGGTGGTGACGGAGACCGGCGACAACCTGCGTATGTACGGCCTGGACCGTCCGTCGATGACCGCCTCGGTCATTACGGGCAGTTCGCGCGCGACGCTGCTGCTGGGGCAGAAGGCGGACGACGGCGGCTACTACGGCAAGGATGCGGCGCGCCCCGTGATCTTCACCGTCGAAGAAGCACTGGCGACCGACCTCGGCAAGAATATGGCGGACTTCCGCCGCAAGGACCTGTTCGATGCGCGCTCGTTCAGCGTCAGCCGCCTCGAGCTGCGCCGCGGCAGCGACACGGTCGCCCTCGAAAAGCGCGAGGCGGACGGCAAGACCACCTGGCAGAATGCTGCCGGCCAGAATGTCGATACGGCGAAGGTCGAGGACGTGCTGACGAAGCTGTCGAACCTGCGGGCGGACTCATTCCAGCCGACCGCGCCGCCGTCTCTCAAGATGCCCGTGGCGTCAGTGACCGTCCGCTTCGATGAGAACAAGACGGAGACGGTCACCTTCGGCCGGTCCGGCAACGAGGTGTTTGCAAGTCGTGGCGACGAACCTGGCGCGGCGAAGGTCGACGCCGCCCTCTTCGACGAAGCGATGAAGGCGGTGGACGGGATGAAATGACATGTAAGTCGAAAGGTAAGAGGCAAGGGTCGAAGGGCAAGGGGCTCGTGCTTGCCCTTTGCCTCTTGCCTTTCGACTTACTCGGTTGTGCTCGCGCACCGGCAGCCGTCACTCCTTCGTTTCCACGCGATCCGCTCCAGCAGCTCGAACAGGACATCACCACCGCCACCAATGCGCCCGGTGTTCGGCGTGCCGCGTGGGGCATCGTCATCCAGTCGCTCGACCGCGACGAACGCCTCTTCGAGCTCAATCCACGCAGGCTGCTGGTGCCGGCTTCGACGGCGAAACTGGTGAGCCTCGCGGCGGCCGCGGAGGCTATCGGATGGAACTTCCGATTCGAAACGACGGTTCGCGCAACAGCGCCCATCGTCGATGGCGTCATGCACGGCGACCTGCTCGTGGTGGGCTCCGGTGACCCGTCCATCGGCGGGCGTGCGGGCACCGACCTGGGCGTGTGGGTCGAGGCGCTCAAGACGCTGGGCCTGCGGCGGGTCGACGGTCGCGTCATCGGTGACGACGACGCTGTCGAGGAGCCGCGCCCGCAGCTGGCGTGGGCGTGGGACGACCTCGGGTATCCGACCGGTGTGCTGTTCGGGGCGCTGAATCTTGCGGAAAACAGATTGGAGGTCTCGATCGCCCCAGCGGCATCGACAGGGGGTTCGACCTCGCTGAGCGTTGAGCCGCACGCGGCGTACCGTCCGCTCGCCAACCGGACCGTCACCGGCGCGCCCGGCTCGCCTCTGCTGGTCTGGCCCGAGCAGCGACCGGGAGAACCCTTTCTCACCGTCACAGGGTCGATTCCAGCGGGAGCGCCTCCCGCGCGACTGCAGGTCTCGGCGGGGAATCCGACGCTCTGGTTTGCAGCGGTCTTCCGGCACGCGCTGCTCACGGCCGGCATCGATGTAACCGGCGACGCGTTCGACGTCGACGATGTGATCCCGCGGGTCGATCGGGGCACCGCCATCGTTCTCTACACCCACCGGTCGCCGACGCTCGCCGAAATCGCGCAGCCGCTCTTCAAGGACAGCATCAACCTGTATGGCGAGGCGGTGCTGCGGCTGAATGCGCCGCGTGGCGCCTTTCCGACGAACGATGCCGCATTGGAGGGACTGCGCAGCCGGCTGGCGGGCTGGGGAATCACCGGCGACGCGTGGCAGATTATCGACGGGTCGGGACTCTCTCGACGAAATGCCGTGGCCGCCGAGGTGCTCGTCACGATCCTGCAGCGAATGTACGAGCCCTCCGGAGAGTCGCCGTGGATGACCGCATTGCCGATTGCTGGCCGCGACGGGACGCTCGAGAATCGCATGCAGAGAACCGCCGCGGAGGGGAACCTGCGCGCCAAGACGGGCACGATGTCGAATATCCGGACGCTGGCCGGATACGTGCGGACGCGCGACGGCGAAACACTCGCCTTCGCGATCATGGCCGATTACTTTGAGGGAGCGGGCAGCGCTGCCGTCGAGGCGATCGATCGCATCGCCGTGCGGCTGGCGGAGTTCAGCAGGAGGCGCTGATCTGTTTTCGCTTCCACGTACCACCGAGGCACCGGGACACCGAGGAATTTGATTTGGCCTCAGTGTCTCGGTGTTCAGTGTGAGAAGTGTTGTCATGCGTACGTAGTGTCCGCCTTCAGGCGGACCATCCCAGGTCCGGCAGATCACCTCAGGTCCGGCTAAAGCCGGACACTACGTACTGAGCGTTGCGTTTATCAACTCGCGCGCGGCCGATAGCACGTCCTGTACTGGTGCGTTGAGTCCGCCGCCCTGGGCGACGTCGGGCTTCCCACCACCGCGCCCGCCGAAGCGCTCGATCAGCCGCCGCAACAGCTGTTGTGCGTCGAGCGGCACGCCTGGCGAGCGCGCAACCACCACCGCCAGCGGCGACTCAGTCGACAGCAGTGCGACACAGACCTTTCCTGCCCCAATAGCCGCGGCGGCGATCGCCTTCAACCCCGCCGCGTCCCATCCCGCGATGCTCTGCACGATCACGCGAACGCCACCGGCGTCGGCAGCCTCGGCGGCCAGGCGTCTGCCTTCGTAACGGGCCAGCCTGCCCTGCAGTTCCTGTACGTGCTTCTGCAGCCCTTTGGATTCGGCCTGGATGCGCTCGACTGCGGAGGGCAGATCGTGCGGCAGCACCGAGAGGACGCGCACACTGCCCGCAACGGCGTCCCGATAACCGCGCACCGCCCGCAGGGCTCGCCCGCCGCACACGAACGTCAGGCGCGTGCCGCCGCGGTGCCGCTCCCACGCCAAGGCGGCGATGCTGCCGACGGCGCCGGTGCATCTCACGTGTGTACCGCCGCACGCCGACACATCGAAACCGTCGATCTCAATCAGCCGGAGCCTGCCCTCCCGCGCCGGATCCTTTCTGAGCGGCAGCCTCGCCGCTTCCGTGGGCGAGACGAATCGAATAGAGACCGGCCGGTCCTCCCAGATGACGTCGTTGGCGGCATCCACGGCGCGCTCGATGTCGGCGGGCGACGCGTCGCGCGCCAGATCGATCGTGGACGCATCCGCTCCCATATGGAAGCTCACGGTCGGGTTCTCGAACAACCGATCGAACGCAGCAGAGAGGAGGTGCTGGCCCGTGTGCTGCTGCATGTGGTCGAATCGACGGGTCCAGTCGATGTCGCCCGTGACGGTCGAATCAGCGGCAAGCGGGGAGGAGACAATATGGATCACTTCCTCTGCATCGATGGTGTCCACCACCTGCACCGCGTCGAGGCGCCCGGCGTCGCACGGCTGGCCACCGGACGCCGGATAAAACGCGGTACGGTCGAGCGTTACCGCCAGCCGACCGTCGTGCTCGAACCGGCGGGTGACGGTGGCGCGGAAGGAGCGGCAGTACGAATCGATGTAATAGATGCGATCGGTCACATCAAGTCACAAGGCACAACGACAGGAACCACGAAGCACACGAAGGTCGCGAAGACCACGAGTACTAAACCAAGTCAGTGATCTTCGAGATCTTCGTGGCCTTCGTGGTTCCCGTCTTGTCCCCGATTATGCCGATGCGGCCGGCAGATCGAAATAGAAGATCGCGCCGCCGGTCGCGGCGTTGCGGTAGCCGATGTGCCCGCCCATCGAGTCGATGACGCCGTAGCTGACCGACAGACCGAGACCGGTGCCCTGTCCCGGGGGCTTCGTCGTGAAGAACGGCTGGAAGAGTTTGGCTTCGTCCTCGCTACTGACACCGGGGCCCGTGTCCTCGACCTCGAGGATCACCCGGTCACCGTTGTCGCGCGTCCGCACGGTGATGCGTCCGGGCTGGCGTCCGGAGAGCACAATCGCCTGCTCCGCATTGACGACGAAGTTGAGCACGACCTGCTGAAGCTCTGCCAGCACGGCGAGGACGTGACGCCGCGAGGCGTCTTCCACGCGCAATTCGATGTTCTCCGATTCGAGGCGGCGCTGACGCAGCTCGGCGACCGACTTGATCACATCGGCCAGGTGGACCGCCTCCGCCTCGCCCGTTTGTTGTCGTGCGAACAGCGCCAGGTTGCGGATGATGAGGCAGGCGCGCGCGCTCTCTTTTTGAATCAGCACCAGGTCGGTCTTCACCGATTCCGGCACGTTGCGCTGCATCTGCAGCAGCTCGGCAAAGCCGAGGATGGCCTGCAGCGGATTGTTGATCTCGTGCGCGACGCCCGACACGAGCTGACCGACGGCCGCCAGCCGTTCCTGCCGGATGATCTGGCGCTGGAGTGACTCGACTTCCTGGCGCATCCGGCGCTCCTCGGCCATCTGGGCGTCGAGCGCGACGCGCGTCTCGTTGAAGCGGCGCACCATCTGATCGAAGGCGTTCTGCAGGCCGGCGAACTCCCGCGTCGGCATCGGCTTCTGCTCGATTGGACTGAAGTCGCCCGCAGCAATCCGCTGCGCCGCGGCCTCGAGATGCGCCACGGAGGTGGTGAGCCGCCGCGACACCACGAGCGCGGCGAGCAGCCATCCGCCGAGCGCGAGCGCAAGAATCGTGAAGCTGCGCGTCCAGAGAGAAAGCGCCCGGTCGAACGCCGCTGATGTGGGAATGCCGACCGATACGATCCAGGGCCCGCGCGCAACGGGCGCTTCCGCGTACATGCGCCGAACGCCATCCGTCCCTTCGAGCTCGTGCAGCGGCTGCGGAGAGCGTCTGTTCCCGGCCCGGGCCATCGCCAGCCCGATGTAGCGTTCGGGCTCGAGATTCCGCGCGAGGACGCGACCCTCGGTGTCGACAAGCTCGACGATCGACCGCTCGGGGAGCTGCTGCTGACCGAAGGCGTCCTGCAGCAACTGCGGGTTGAGGTAGTAGCCCAGCACGCCGGCGATGGTGTCAGCTTCGTCGCGCACCGGGTAGGAGACGGTGACGTACGGCACTCCGGATGCGGAGATCTGGAGCGCCGACATGACGCGGGTGCGCGTGTGGAGAACCGGTGCCACAAGGTCCGCCCACTCCGCGGGAACTTCTCCCGTCGAGCCGCCGCGCCCGATGAGCCGCCCCTCACGGTCCACCAGCACGAGGTCGATGAGCAACGGACGCTCGAGCCGTTGTGGCCGCAGCAGATCGACCGCCGCCGCGTCGAGGCGCTGGACGGTGGGATGACTCAAAATGTTGCGGGCCATCCTGTCCAGTCCTGTCAGCTCGCGTTCAATGGCCGCCGCCGCACGAAGCGCGGTCGCCTGCGTCTGAGCGGCCAGCTCATTCATCCGCTCGCGATACGTGGCCAGGCCCAGCCACGCCGCCGTGGCGAACATCGGCACGAGCATCAGCAGAAGCGCAATGAAGAGCTGCCGCCGGAGCGGCTGCGCCCAGACGTTCAACATGGGCGAAGAGTGGCGAGTATCGGCGATTTCGGGGGACGTGCCACGAGTATTTATCGGCCCAGCAGCGGATCGGCGATACCGGCCTGTGCGAAGCCGGCGGCGCGAAGCACGCAGCTGTCGCAGTGGCCGCAGGGCCGGCCTCGTGGATCCGGATCGTAACAGCTACGGGTCAGTCCGTAGTCGAGACCGAGCGCATGTCCCTTCCGTACGATGTCGGCCTTGGTCAGCGTCATGAGGGGCGCATGCACACGAAACGTGCCGCCGCCGACGCCAGTGGCAGTGGCCAACGCCGCCAGCCGCTCGAACGCCGCGACGAACTCCGGGCGACAGTCCGGATACCCGGAGTAATCGAGCGCGTTCACGCCGATGAAGATATCCGCCGCAGACACGGTCTCGGCCCACGCCAGCGCGAGCGCCAGAAAGACGGTGTTCCGCGCCGGCACGTAGGTCGACGGAATCTCGCGCGTATCCAGCGGCCGATCCTTCGGTATTGGAATGCCCGCCGTCAGTGACGATCCGCCAAATGCAGACAGATCGACATCGAGCTCGACGTGCCGTTCGACACCGAGCCACTTCGCCACGGCACGCGCCGCGTCGACTTCAAGGACGTGGCGCTGACCGTACCGGATCGTCAGCGCGAACAGACGGAACCCCTCGGCGCGGGCAATCGCCGCAGTAGTGTAGGAATCGAGTCCCCCGCTCAGGAGGACGACGGCGTTAGGCATGGCAGAAGGCCCCAAGCCCGCTCTAACCCCGGATCTCTCCGGAGCTCAGTTGGTTGATGATGATGAAGCCCGATTCCCGCCTTCGCTGAAGCTACGGCGGGCCGCCGAAGCCTTGGCGGAGGCTGGCCGGTGGCCGGACCGCGCTGCGAGGGCTTGAGCGGCCGCAGCACGCCAGCTCCGCGAGAAGCACCCCAC
>JBOGIR010000083.1:0-7582 GCA_050742335.1 Vicinamibacterales bacterium
CCGGTGGCCGGACCGCGCTGCGACGCCGCGGGTGGCCGCGCGACGCCAGCTCCGTGAGCTGGCTGATCCCCAGAGCCGTCTCGCGCGGTCAGGCGATCCGTGTCGGCCTGACCTCCATAGGGCTTCATCATCATCAACACAACCGACCTCCGGTGCAGGGCGCATGTCGAGGGCACCACGGCCGATGACGATCGACATCCACACACATTTCATTCCGCCCACATTCGCCGCCGACGCCCGCGCGGGCCGCGCGCTAGACCGCGTTGAACTGCTGCGGCAGGGGGACACCGAGTGGCTCCTTCATCCTCAGGGGTACCGCTATCCGCTGTCGCCCGAGTTTTTCGACGCGGAGGCCAAGCTGCGGCAGATGGACAGCCTCGACATCGATATGTCGATCCTGTCGCTGTCGCCGACGCTGTTCTTCTACTGGCTCGACACCGCGTCCGCGTCCGATTTCTGCCGGGAGGCGAATGAGTCGCTGGCCGCCTTCGTCGCGCAATCCGACCGGTTGCACGGCGTGGCGGTGGTTCCGCTGCAGGATCCTGATGCCGCCGCCAGCGAACTGCGCCATGCCGTCGTTCGTCTCGGCCTGCGAGGGGTCGAGATTGGCACGACGATGGAGACTGTTCCGCTGGACGACCCACGGTTCGAGCCGTTTTTCACCGCCGCCGCGGAGCTCGACGTGCCTGTCATCCTGCATCCGTACTACGTGGGCGCGCGGTCGCAGCTCGCGGATTTCTACATGACGAACCTCACGGGCAACCCGCTGGAAACATGCGTGGCGGCGAGTCGTCTCGTGTTGTCCGGCTTCCTGGATCGGCATCCAACGTTGAAAGTCGTTCTCGTGCACGCCGGTGGATTCATGCCGTATCAGGTGGGACGCCTGGATCACGGCTTCCGCGTACGCACGGAGACGAACAAGGCGATCGCCTCGCCGCCTTCCACGTACCTTCGGCGCTTCTGGTACGACACGATTACCCATGCGAGCCTGCCGTTACAGTTCCTGGTTGAGCTGGTGGGCTCGGACCGTGTCGTGCTGGGGACTGACCTGCCCTTCGACATGGCCGACACGCGCTTCGAGCATTACCTGTCCGCGATCGAACTGAACTCCGGCGACCGCGAGGCCATTGCGTCCGTGAATGCGGCCTCGTTGTTTGGCGTGGCCGCCGGGCGTCGAGCAGGCGCATGAAAGTCGACGGGTATCGCATCCACCAGTGGGGCGGTCCACTCCGCTGGGAATCGTTCGAGGTTCCACCGCCACCGCCGGGCGAAGTCCTGATTCGCGTCGAGGCGTGCGGCATCGGCCTCACGGTGCTCAACTGCATCCGAGGCGATCTCGCAAACGACTCCGCCCGTCTCCCCCGTGTTCCCGGACACGAACTCGTCGGACGCGTTGAAGCGCTAGGCGCCGGCGTCACGTCGCCGCCGGTCGGCACGCGTGTGATGGCGTATTTCTACCTCGTGTGCGGGCAGTGCGAGGCGTGCCGGGCCGGAGACGATTCGCTCTGCCGCAATCTGGCCGGGTGGGTCGGCGTGCATCGCGACGGCGGGTACGCGCCGTTCACGCTGCTTCCCGCGCGCAACGCCATTCCGCTTCCTGAAGCCGTGCCGGCTGTGCAGGCCACGGCCATTCCCGACGCCATTGCCACCCCTCTGCACGTGTGCAAGGCGCGCGCGCGCATCCGGCCGGGCGACCGTGCCGTCATCATCGGCGCGGGCGGAGGCGTGGGCATTCACACGGTCGAAATGGCGGCACTGTTCGGAGCGCAGGTGGCCGGCCTCGAAGCGAGCGAGAGCAAGTTCGACATCATCCGGCGGATGGGCGGCGTGCCCCTGCAGTCACGCTCGTTCGACGATATCGACCTTCGTCCAGTGTGGGATGGCGGTGAACCCACGGTTGTGATCGATCTGCTCGGCTCCCGCGAAAGCTTGACGTGGGCGCTCGAGGCGCTGCCGCTTGGCGGCCGGCTCGTCGTGCTCACGACGTTCCGCGACGTGGACATCCGGCTCAGTCCGCGCGAGCTGGTGTTGCGCGAGATGACTGTGCTCGGATCGCGCTACGCGTCAAGAGCCGAACTGCGCGAATCAGCGGATCTCGTCGCGGCAGGAAAGATCCACCCGGTCGTGTCGCAGGTTGTGCCGCCGGCAAGTGTCGAAGACGTCCATCGCGCGCTGCTGGAGGGGACCTTGATCGGTCGCGGCGCGGTGGACTGGGGGGAGAGCCCGGTCGTTAGGCTTTAGTCTTTGGTCTTTGGTCTTCAGTCTTTGGTCCACTAAAGACCAAAGACCAGAGACCAAAGACAAGATGTCACGGCGCCGCGATCTTCCAGGCCCCTTGCCCCATCCCCTCGCCAGTGGTATCGCCTGGCTTCGCGTCCTTGCTCCACGTGTACAGCGGCATGCCTTTGAACGCCCACTGCTTCGAGCCGTCCGCCCGGGTGATCACGGTCCAGTCGCCCATCGGCTTCGCGTCGGCCGCGGCCGCAAGCGGCGGCCAGTTCTTCGCGCAGTTGTCGTTGCAGTTCGACACGCCCGGCATGTCCTTCGCGAAGGTGTACAGCGTCATCATCGTGCCGCTCGCCAGCACCATCGCGCCGCTGGCCGCTTTCATCGCATGCACACCCGCCGGCATCTGCCCCGCCGCGCCGCGTCCCTGCGCGTTGACCGGACCCTGACTGAACAGGAACGCGCATCCGACCAGAGCCGCCACCGCCGCTCCAAGCACCTTTCCGTACCGCATGGTCGCCATCTCCTTGCAATCCGAATTGATTAACACCAGAGTTCAGTTGTGTTGCCACCGAATACGGAACACCGAGACACCGAGACACCGAGAAACGCTGATGATTGGCCTCGGTGCCTCTGTGCCTCGGTGGTCCGTGATCATCAAGTGAAGCGAGTTTCGGGATGGACTTCGACGGCCCGACAGCCGGCTACGTTAACACGACCGTCCACACCGAATCCACCGCCATTGGCGCACGTCGTTACCGCACGCCGCGGCGGGCGAGGTGCACGATGAGCGCGTCCTTTTCCGCATCGGTGAGCGCCGCGCCCCAGCCGATCATCTTGTCCAGTTCGCGCCGCCATCCCGCCGCATCCAGCTTCTGCTGCTCCACGAGTTGGAGATTGTGGCATGTCTGACAGCGCGTGTTCAGAAGCGCCGCGCCACTCTCCACCACCTCACCCGGCAACGGAGATGGACTCGCGCCGAAGTGCGTCGTCAGGTAGCTCAACAACCCCTCTCGCTCGACGCCGGCGACCACAGCGCCCCACCCAACCATCTTGTCGATTTCGCGCGACCACCCATCGCGCGACAGCCGCTGCTGGACGATCAGAGACATCCCGTGACACGTCGTGCAACTGGCGCGGACGATGGCGGCGCCATCACCCGGAGGAAGTGCCTGTGCACGCTGGACTGCATCGTCTCTGCGTTGGGGGAAAACGGGCTCCCCGTATAGAACGACCGACGCGCACCAGATCGTCGCCGCAGCAAGGAGCGCCGGACTACACCGCCACATTGAGGCGCACCTGATCGATCGCGTTCCAGACATAGCCGGCGGGGTTCCAGTTCGGCACGATGGGTTGCGTGAGGCCGCGGCTGTCGGTCGCTCGCGAAAGTACGAGATACGATCCGCCCTCGCTCGGGCGCCAGAGGTATTCGAACTGACGCCAGGCATGGCGCGACCGATCGCGCCCGAGCCGAGCCGGCGCCCACGTGCGCCCGTTGTCGGTGGACACGTCGACGCGTCTGATGTCTGCCTCGCCCGCCCAGGCGAACCCTGAAATGCGAACAGGCGCTCCTCCCGGGACGACCGCATTGGTCGCCGGCGTGGTGATGAGCGACTTCACGGGCAAGTCTCTCAGCGGCACCATCTCCTCCGGCGGCACGGTGCTTCCTGGTGCAACCGGCCGGCGGGGATAGCGATAGCCGGACTGGACGAACGGGCCATCATGATCGCCGGCGCTCACCTGGATGTGCGTGAGCCACTTGACGGAATACGCACCCTCCCACGCCGGCACTACCGCCCGCAGCGGGAAACCGTGTGGAACGGGCAAGGTCTCGCCGTTCATCTGGTAGGCGAGCAGCGTGTCACGGTGCAGCGCCTTGTCAATCGGCAGACTCCGGATGAAATCGGGGGCGCGCCCGATGCCAAGGTCGGCGCCGTCGAGCCACACATAGCGCGCCGAGGACTTCACGCCCGCCCTGCTCAGGAGGTCGGCAAGCCGGACCCCGGTCCACGCGGCTGTCCCGACCGCGCCCTTCTCCCATTGAACGCCGGCAACGGGCGGATCGAAGAAGGCGCGACCGTTTCCCGCGCATTCCAGCGTCACCACCTGCGTGCTCGACGCGACACGCCGCAGATCCTCCAGCGTCAGGTCGATCGGCTGCTCGACTTCTCCGTCAACGCGAAGCCTCCACGCACTCGCCTCGATCGACGGCGTGTAGAAGTGCGAGCGCACGTAGAACAGATCGTTCGGGGTGATCCACGACGTGAGGAGGTGCACGGGCGTTTCGAGATCCTCGGGGCGCGGCGATCGGACGATCAGGCGGTCCTTGGACACCTGCTGCGCAAGACCGGCCGCAGGAAGGAGGTGTGTAGCGGCGAAGCCCGGACCGAAGCGAAGCAGGGTTCCGAGAAATGCGCGCCTGAGCACGGTGCTGCCTTTTTACCGCGTCCGTGTCGGAGAGTCCAGTGCCCGGTCGGCTCTGGGCCTTCGGGCCTTCGGCTGTGGTCTCTAGTCTTTGGTCTTTGGTCTCTTGTGACTTATGACTTGCTTGTTACACTGCGTCTATGAACGGGTCGCGTCCCGCGCGGTCGGTCCTCCTGCCTTACTGCCTTCTTGCCGTCGTTTTTTGTCAGGCGACCTGGCGGGACGGATCGGCGACCGCAGCGGCGCAGGCATCCGATGCGCCGCCGCAGGTTCGCGCAGCCGGTGGCAACGCGGCGCGGCACGTCGACCGGGCGCAACTGATGCGCGATGTGACGACGCTCGCGTCACCGTCGTTCGAGGGGCGCCGGACCGGTACTGCCGGGAACTCGAAGGCCCGCGAGTGGATAGCGCAGCAGTTTGCGTCAATCAGCCTCACGTCGACAAACGGCTCAGGTCTTGTGCAGCCCTTCACCTTCGCGACTCGTGAAATTCGCGCCATTCTGCCCGGCGGCCGCCCGTATCGCACCGAGTACCACGCGGCAAACATCGTCGGGCGCCTTCCCGGCCGCGATCCGAATGCCGCCACGATCGTGATCACCGCCCACTACGATCACATGGGCATTCAGGAAGGGGTGCTCTACCCTGGCGCCGATGACAACGGGTCCGGTGTCGCGGCGCTGCTGGCGGCGGCGCGTCACTTCAGGACGGCGCAGCCGCGGCACTCGATCGTGTTTGCCGCCCTCGATGGGGAGGAGCTGGGCCAGTACGGAGCCCAAGCGCTTCTCGCATCCGATCGGCTTCCGCGCGGCCGAGTGGGGCTGAACATCAATCTCGACATGGTGTCGCGCAACGACGCACACGAAATCTACGCGGCCGGTTCGTACTATTCGCCCTGGCAGATTCCGATTCTGCAGGACGTGCAGACGCGCAGCTCCGTCAAGATTCTCTTCGGCCACGACCGCCCGGCTGGCCGGGCGAGCGGCGGGCTCGAGGATTGGACCCATTCATCGGACCACGGCCCGTTCCACGACGCGGGCGTGCCGTTCGTCTACTTCGGCGTGGACGATCACCCCGACTACCACGAGCCGACCGACACGGCCGACAGAATCGACCCCCGGTTCTTCGGCGACGCGGCGGATATGATCGTCGAGGCCATTCGGACCTTCGACCGACGCCTCGACTAGCCGGCATTTTCGCCCGCCCCCTCGTCGCAATCTTCCCCCGCAACCGCTCGAAATGAGGTAGGGTTAAGCGCCCCATACGATGCGCATACACCTCGTCAACCCGAGCGACGTCTCGTTTGGCGTCGCCGTGATCACGCCCCGCTGGCTGTATGTGCTCGCCGCCGCGACACCCTCCGAATACGGAGACCCGCACCTGATCGACGAGACGCTCGACCCGTTCGACGCTTCTCGAGTGGAGAGTGGCGACCTCGTCGGCATCGGCATCCACACCGCCAACGCGCATCGTGGCTACGAAATCGGTCGCCTCGCCCGCGCGCGCGGGGCATTCGTCGTCTTTGGCGGCATTCACTCGTCGCTGTATCCCGGGGAGGCTCGCGAGTACGGCGGGGCGCATGCCGTCGTGCGTGGCGACGGCGATCTCGTCTGGGCACAAGTCGTGACCGATTGTGCGGCGCGTCAACCGCGCGACCTCTATGAGGGCGGACGCGTCGATGGACGCGCTTTCTACGGCGCCCGCTGGGATCTGCTGCCCAAGGACCGTTACATGTGGGGGTCGGTCCAGACCGTGCGCGGCTGCCCCAAGCACTGTTCGTTCTGCTCGGTGTGGCGGACGGACGGTCAGCAGCCCCGCACGCGGGGCCCCAGCGACATCATCGAGGAAATACGCGAGCTCCGCCGCCGAGGCTTCCGGTTCGTCCTGCTGGCCGACGACAACTTCTACCCCGTCACGCTGAGCGATCTGGCCATGGCGCGGCGCCGGGCCGACCCGACAGCCCTGCAGAACCTGGAGGCGCTGCGGCGCGAGCGGTTCGAGCTCATGGAACGGCTCGCCGAGCTGCCGGAAGAGATGGTCTTCTTGACGCAGATCACGATGGAAGCCGCCGAAGATCCCGCGTTTCTCGACGCGATGCATCGAGCTCGCATTCGTGGCGCACTCGTCGGAGTGGAGTCGGTCACCCCAGAGGGGTTGAAATCCGTGTACAAGGATTTCAACCTCTCGGGAGAGGCGCTCGCGGAACGCCTGCGCGTCTTCCGGCAGCACGGTGTCCACGTCCTCGCATCGTTCATTTTCGGTCTCCCAACCGACACGGCCGAAACGTTCGAGGCGACGGCCGCGCTCGCGCTCTCAGCCGACGTCGCGTTCGCGCAGTTCGTGCTGCTGCAGCCGTTCCCCGGCACCGTCGACTTCGAGCGCTGGGAGCGCAGTCAGACGAATCCGACGACAATCGACAACGTCCCCATGACGCGTCATTGGCTGCTGCCAACGGCGCGGCGGCCCAAGGTCTACATGCCCCATCCGCATCTCGCGCCCGAGCAGATCCGGAACTACACGCAGGCGGTCTGGGATCAGTTCTACAGCCTGCCCGCCATCTGGAAGCGCGCCCGGTGCGTCAAGACGCTGAAATCGCGTCTGGCGTTCGTGCTCATCTCAAAACTCTACCGCCAGATGTACGCAAACACCGGGATCGCCACCGACAGCGCACGGCACGCGCGCGCCAACCGGATGGCGCGTCTGATCGCGCGCCCGTGCCGGCGTTTCTTCGCGGCGCCCGTGCAGGCAACGTAGCGCGTCGCGTACACGACGGGTCCGGCTAGAGCCGGACACTACGTACGATTTGTGAAGCGCGGTTGGTCAATCCAGGAGGCGGCCACGGGTGAGGAACCGCCGGTGGTTCGACAGGCGCTGGCTGATGCGCGTGCGCTGCGTGCTGCCGCCGCTGATCACCGTCAGGCTGTCGATCGACACC
>JBOGIR010000084.1:0-7836 GCA_050742335.1 Vicinamibacterales bacterium
AGCCCTCGCAGCGCGGTCCGGCCACCGGCCAGCCTCCGCCAAGGCTTCGGCGGCCCGCCGTAGCTTCAGCGAAGGCGGGAATCGGGATTCATCATCATCGACACAACTGAGCTGCGCGATCAGACAAGCACTCGAGATCTTCTCGATCTTCGTGGTTCCAGGCACGCTGGGTTCAGTCGAACGCGATCGTCGGGAGCCGCGCGTGCTCGCGCAGCAGCCGGTCGATGCACGCCTGCCGCGACTGCGCGTACGCATCGGCAGGCATCCGGTCGCGAAACGGCGACAACTGCTCGTCGGCTTCCGCCGCCAGGCGCTGCAGCGTATCGGCATCGGAGGTAGCGCGCGCCGCCTCCACGAGCCGGCGATCGAGGTCGCGCAGCCGCTGCAGCATCGCGTCCCTCCGTTCGCCGCGCAGGTGCTTCGCGCCCGCGCTCGCGGCGTCCAGCTCGCGCACCATCTCGTCGAGCGTCGCGTCGAGCGAGCGATCCGATCCGGCGCGCCGAGCCACCAGGCGCGCCACGACCTTGTCGAGGTGTGCCGCCAGCGATTCGCGCGGACGGGCGGCGTCGCCACGCGCCTCACTAGCCTGCCCTCCGGCCTCGTCCGCGCGGCCGACGCCGACCGCGCGCCGCCAGTCGTCGAAGGCGTCCAGAATGTCGGCTTCGCAGAATTCAATCCGTACTGGCCGGCGTCGTGGTCCCTTGGCGTAGTACCGCTCGAAGTACCGGTCAACGCCGCGACAGACCACCTTCAAAGGAATCCCCTTCGTCGCCCACCCACACACCTGGTCGAAGGCCGGCCCGACGATCCGCACCAGATGCCCGTCGTTCTTCCGGCACAGATACGCTTCGACCTGCCGGCAATAATCGTCTCGCTCGTCGTTCACGCGTCTCGCTGCCTCGTGCTCAGTTCGTGTTCTCGGTTCGCCGGGTCCGCTCGCGTCGACTGCCTCCCGCGCTCGCGGCACCCGGCCCACGTACGCTAAGGCGGTGCGGCTGCGAGGTGTGGGTATGTTCGGAGCAAAACCGTAGACAGCGTAAGCGCGAAGCGAGCTCCAGATGATCGGCAGAAGATGGATGTTCCAACGAGCTGAGCCGGTTTTGCGAAGGACATACCCACGCCTCGCTGCCGGAGGCGGTCATAACCACACCACCTCGCCAGACGTCACACGGATCGTCCCCGAACGCGTCCGCACGATGAGCGCGCCGGTCTCGTCGATGTTGTCAGCGATGCCCTCGACCGGGACACCCGTCCCCTCCCATCGTACTTTCCGTCCCAGGGTCGACGCCGCGCGTCTGCGCCAGGCCTCGAGAACATCGCCCAGTCGCTCGTCTGCCAGATCGGCGTACCGCCGGGCGAGCGCCGCGAGACATTCCACCAGCAGCAGGCCGCGATCCACGGCGCGACCGAGTTCGCCTTCGAGGTTCGTGACCCGAGGCGCAATGTCGGGCGGATAGGCCGCCGGCATCACGTTGATGCCGAAGCCGAGCACGACGTACCGAACGGCCGGCGCCCCGCCCGCCTTCGTACTGGCTTCGGCGAGCACGCCGGCGACCTTGCGTGATCCCACGTAGACGTCGTTCGGCCACTTGAGCTGCGAGCCCAGGCCGGTCGCTGCCTGAATGCCTTCAGCCGCCGCGACGCCTGCCGCGATCGTCACCATCGAGGCGACGCGCGGATCGGGCCGGAGCACAGTCGACACGTACAACCCCGCACCGGGCGGCGAGACCCACGCCCGTCCCTGGCGGCCGCGCCCCGCCGACTGCGCATGTGCGGCGACGACCACGCCTTCGGCCGCCCCATGTTCCGCGAGCGACGCCGCCACGTCGTTGGTCGACGAGATGTCCGGATACCAGAAGATCTGCCGGCCGAACGGACCGAGGCGCGCCGTCGCCTGCGCCAACGGCTCGGCGAGGTCAGGGGGAAGGGGACAGGGAGAAGGGGGAAGGGGCAAGGGGTAAGGAGCAAAGGGGAAAGCCAGGGATTCAGGCCGGTTCAACGTCGAAGCTCAGGTCCACGGCGGGCGCCGAGTGGGTGAGCGCACCGATCGAGACGAAGTCGGCGCCGGTGGCCGCCAGTTCCGGCATGCGCGCCAGCGTCACGCCTCCTGAAATCTCGGTTTTCGCACGGCCGCGGCACCGCTTCACGGCGTCGATCATGTCGGCGACCGACATGTTGTCCAGCAGGATGATGTCGGCGCCGGCGCGGAGCGCATCGTCCACCTGGTCGAGCGTCTGCGCCTCCACTTCGGTCGGCATCTCGCGATTGGCTTTGCGCATCCGGGTAACGGCCGCGCCGACATCGCCGGCCAGCCGGATGTGATTGTCCTTGATCAAAATGCCGTCATCGAGGCCGCTGCGATGATTGCTCGCGCCGCCGGCGCGCACGGCATACTTCTCCAGCGCGCGCAGCAGCGGCGTCGTCTTGCGGGTGTCGAGAACGGTGATGCGCCCTCCCGCCGCGTCCACGAACTGCCGCGTGAGCGTGGCGATGCCCGACAGCCGCTGCAGGAAATTGAGCGCGGTCCGCTCTGCCGTCAGCATCGCGGCCGCGTAGCCCCGGTACTCGGCAACCACCACCCCGGGCGCGCACATCGTCCCGTCCGTGCAGTGCACCGTCACCGCGACAGCCGGGTCCATCTGCCGAAATGCTTCCGACGCGATGTCGAGACCGGCAATCACGCAGCGCGCCTTCGCGAGGAGGACACCTCGCGCCTTCTGATCGCGGTCGATGACCGTCTCGGTCGTGACGTCGCCCCAGCCGAAATCTTCCGCCAGCGCCCGGCGGACGATTTCTCGGTACATGCCGGGCTCGAGCGGTTCGAGCGCGAGGCCTGTCACGCGGCCGGCTCCTCGGCAAACTTCAGATCCGGCTCCGTCACGTCGCCAAACGCCAGTTCCCGGATGTGCATGGCCGCCTGGAAATCGCGTGCGGCGGGCACGAGCGACTCGAACGCCGCCGGCAACACGGCGCGCTCGATCACGGCCTTCCCCGACTTTTTCGCCAGCGCCTTGACACGACGCACGTCGGCCACGGCCGCCTGGGTCTGGAGAAACACGGTCAGCGCCGCGGCATCCTCCCCTCCGATGGCTTCGACCACTTCGAGGCCGGTTGGCCACTGCGCCCGATGAACCGACCCCGGACGCCACCACGACCACACTTCCTCGGTCACAAACGGCAGATACGGCGCGAAGAGCCGCAGCAGTGTCGACAGCGCCACGAGCATGGCGCTGTTGGCCGACGCCGACCCTTCCGGCGTGAAATCGCCGTACCGCCGCGCTTTGACCAGCTCCAGGTAGTCGTCGCAGAACGACCAGAAGAAGCGCTCGGTCCGCTCGAGCACACGCGCGTAGTCGTATGCCTCGAGGAGGTCCGTGGCCTCCTGCACCAGGTGCGACAGGCCGGTGAGCATGCCGCGATCGAGCGGCTCGGCGATCGGTCCGCGCGGTTCGGCCTGCAGCAACGCAAAGCGGGCGGCGTTCAGAATCTTGATGGCAAGGCGCCGGCCGACTTTGATCTCACCGGGATCGTTGGGGTCGTACGCCGCGTCGCCACCCGGTCGAGCGCTTGCCGACCAGTAGCGCACGCCGTCCGATCCGAACTGCTCGAGCAGCGCCATGGGCGTCACGACGTTGCCTTTCGATTTCGACATCTTCTTCCGATCCGGATCGAGCACCCAGCCGGAGACGGCGGCGTTGCTCCAGGGCAGCGACTGATGCTCGAGATGCGACCGCAGCACCGTCGTGAACAGCCAGGTACGGATGATGTCGTGCGCCTGGGCTCGCAAATCCATCGGAAAGACGTGACCGAACAGGTCCGGGTCCTCCAACCAGCCGCCAGCGATGTGCGGCGTCACGGACGAGGTGGCCCACGTGTCCATTACGTCGGGATCGCCAACGAAACCGCCTGGGGTTCCGCGTTGATCCGCACGGTACCCCTCCGGCACATCCGTGGACGGATCGATCGGGAGCCGCGAGGGGTCGGGCACGAGCGGCCGCTCGTACTCGATGCCGCCGTTGTCGCGAATCGAGTACCAAACCGGGAACGGCACACCGAAGAATCGCTGCCGGCTGATACACCAGTCGCCGGCAAGGCCATTGACCCAGTTTTCGTAGCGGTGGCGCATGTACTCAGGGTGCCACCGCAGTTGGCGGCCTCTCGCCAGCAGCGCGTCCCGATACTCCATCGTCTTGATGAACCACTGACGGCTCGTGATGATTTCGAGCGGGCGATCGCCCTTCTCGAAAAACTTCACCGGATGCGTGATGGGCCGGGCTTCGCCCACGAGGTCGCCCGACTCCCGGAGCAGTTCAACGATGCGCAGGCGGGCCTTGGCAGCCGCCAAACCCGCAAGCTGGTCGTACGCCTGCTGCGCGCGCGCCGAATCGCGCGATTCCCACCCTGGCGTCCCCCACGTGAGCGGCCGAAGCGTGCCGTTCGGCATGATGACGGCGCGAACCGGAAGCGCCAGCTCGCGCCACCACGTGACGTCGGTGAGGTCGCCGAACGTGCAGATCATCGCGATGCCTGTTCCCTTTTCCGGGTCGGCGAGGGCATGTGCGCGCACCGGCACGGGGACGCCAAACAGCGGCGTCACGACCTCGGTGCCGAAGAGCGGCTGGTATCGCGCGTCATCCGGATGCGCCACGAGCGCAACACACGCGGGAATCAGCTCGGGTCGCGTGGTGTCGATGTCGACGCAGCTCCCCTCCCCTGGGGCGGCCGGCGAGTTCGGGCGCTCGAAGCGGACGCGGTGATACGCGCCCGGTTGCTCGCGGTCTTCGAGCTCGGCCTGTGCCACAGCCGTACGGAAATCAACGTCCCACAGCGTCGGCGCTTCGAGCTGATAGGCGATGCCGCGCGCCAACAGCCGCAGAAACGCGGCTTGCGACGCCCTCTGCGCTCGGCGATCGATCGTGGCATAGGTCATCGACCAGTCGACCGACAGCCCGAGGTATCGCCACAAGTGCTCGAACGCCTTTTCGTCCTCGGCCGTCAGTCGAAGGCAGAGCTCGACGAAGTTCGGCCTCGATACCGGGACGGGCTGCTTGCCTGGTTTCTCCGGTGGCTGGAACGCCGGATCGTACGGAAGAGACGGATCGCACTTCACGCCGTAGTAGTTCTGCACGCGCCGCTCGGTGGGCAGGCCGTTGTCGTCCCATCCCATCGGATAGAACACCTCCTTGCCACGCATGCGCTGAAACCGCGCAATGATGTCGGTGTGCGTGTACGAGAACACGTGTCCGACGTGCAGGGAGCCGCTCACCGTGGGCGGAGGCGTGTCGATCGAGTACACCTCGGGACGCTCGCGCCGGCGGTCGAACCGGTACGTGCCCTCCTGCTCCCAGCGCGCATTCCATTTCGCTTCGAGGCCTTCGAGCGCCGGTTTGTCGGGCAGGGTGATGGGATGCTGTAGATCGCGGACGTCAGACATCACTCACAATGATTCCACACGAGACCGCACGTTCTTGCGAATGAACTCGACAACCTCCTGCATCGGCGTGCCCGGCAGGAAAATGCCTCTGACGCCGATGTCTCTCAGCTTGGGGATGTCGATGTCCGGAATGATGCCGCCGACGACGACGAGCACGTCCTTCAACCCCTTCTCGTGGAGAAGCGCCATGATTCGGGGGCAGACGTGCATGTGCGCGCCCGACAGAATCGACAGGCCTATCACATCGGCATCTTCCTGCAACGCCGCCGCCACGATCTGCTCAGGCGTCTGCCTGAGGCCTGTATAGATAACCTCCATCCCGGCGTCGCGCAGCGCACGGGCAATCACTCGGGCGCCGCGGTCGTGCCCATCGAGCCCCGGCTTGGCGATCACGACTCGAATTCTTTGCTCCATCTCGGTTAGTAGGCAGTAGATAGTAGGCAGTAGGCAGACAGTCGGCGGACAGGTTTCAAGACTCGCGTAGGGCGCGGCGTTACACCGCACCACCCCCGCGCTTGCTCGAAGTGCCCTGAGCGGCGCAGGAGGGCAGGCAGGCCGTAAGGGCCCACGGTCGGGCTTACTGCCTACCGCCCTACCGCCTACTGCCTACTACTCCTTCAAATCACCGGCGTCTCCTCGTACTCCCCCCACACCTCGCGCAGCGCATCGCACATCTCACCGATCGTGGCGTAGGCGCGGACCGCATCGAGCAGCAGCGGCATCGTGTTGTCGCGGCCCCGCGCGCCCGCCTGCAGCCGTTCCAGCGACCGCCGCACCAGATCGTTGTCGCGCGCGGCCTTCACTTGCTGCAGCCTGGCCAGTTGCCGTTGTGCCACTGACTCGTCTATGTACAAGACCTCGACCGGTTGCTGTTCCTCGTCGATGAACTCGTTCACGCCAACGATGATCTTTTCACCCCGCTCGACCGCCTGCTGGAACCGGTAGGCGCTTTCGGCGATCTCCCGCTGCGGGTAGCCGCGCTCGATGGCCGCCACCATGCCGCCCATCCGGTCGATCGTGTCGAAGTAGGCCAGCGCCTCTTCCTCCAAGTCGTGCGTCAGCTTCTCGACGAAATAGGACCCGCCCAGCGGATCGACGATGGCGGTGACACCGGTCTCGTACGCAAGGATCTGCTGCGTGCGCAGCGCGAGCGTGGCGGCTTCGGCCGTCGGCAGCGCCAGCGCTTCGTCCAGCGAATTGGTGTGGAGCGACTGCGTGCCGCCCAGCACGGCCGCCATCGCCTGCAGCGTCGTCCTCACCACGTTGTTGTAGGGCTGCTGTGCCGTGAGCGACACACCAGCCGTCTGCGCGTGACAGCGCAGCTGCCATGACCGCTGGTTCTTCGCCTTGAAGCGGTCGCGCATCACGTGCGCCCAGATACGGCGCGCCGCGCGGTACTTGGCGATCTCCTCGAAAAAATCGCTGTGGGAGTTGAAGAAGAAGGAGACGCGCGGCGCGAAGTCGTCTACCGACAGACCAGCGTCGATGCCGTGCTGGATGTACTCGATCCCGTCACGGAGCGTGAACGCCAGCTCCTGCGCCGCCGTCGCACCGGCTTCGCGAATGTGGTAGCCGCTCACCGAAATGGTGTTCCACTTCGGCACGTGCTGCGCGCAGAAGGCAAACACATCGGTGACAAGACGCATCGACGGGCGCGGCGGATAGATGTACTCCTTCTGCGCGATGAACTCCTTGAGGATGTCGTTCTGAATGGTGCCCGAGAGGGTTTGCCAGCCGACGCCCTGCTTCTCCGCCACGACGAGATACATGGCGAGCAGCATCGCCGCCGGCGAGTTGATGGTCATCGACGTGGTGACGATGCCCAGGTCGATGCCGCTGAAGAGCGCCTCCATGTCGGCCAGCGACGCCACGTTCACGCCACACTTGCCGACTTCGCCGAGCGACAGCTCGTGATCGGGATCGCGGCCCATGAGCGTGGGCAGGTCGAAGGCGACGCTCAGCCCGGTGCCGCCCGCAGCAAGAAGCTGTTTGTACCGCTCGTTGGTTTCCTCCGGCGTTCCAAATCCGGCGAACTGCCGCATCGTCCACAGCTTGCCGCGATAGCCGCTTGGATGAATACCTCGCGTGTACGGGAACTCGCCGGGATCGCCGAGATCGCGCCCATAGTCGAGCGATGCCATGTCGGCCGGCGTGTAGAGCGCGGCAATGGGACGCCCCGACACGGTCGTGAACGCACCGCGGCGTGTGGCCGACGACGTCGCATCAGGAGCGGAAGTTGCGCTCTTCATCCGAATCTACTCCGGAGTTCGGTTGTGTTGATGATGATGAATCCCGATTCCCGCCTTCGCTGAAGCTACGGCGGGCCGCCGAAGCCTTGGCGGAGGCTGGCCGGTGGCCGGACCGCGCTGCGAGGGCTCGAGCGGCCGCAGCACGCCAGCTCC
>JBOGIR010000085.1:0-11164 GCA_050742335.1 Vicinamibacterales bacterium
GGTCACCGCCCTCCTCGGCGCTGGAGGTATGGGCTGTGGTGCATTCGGTGAGCGATGATGTGGTGATTGATGATTTGACGGACGTCCTGGCACGATGACACTCAGCGCGCGATCACGCGTCGGCCCGTACGAAATCGTCGGTCTCATCGGCAGCGGTGGGATGGGCGAGGTGTACCGCGCGCGTGACACGACGCTCAATCGCGACGTCGCGCTGAAGGTGCTGCCGGAGCACTTCGCCAGCGATCCCGAACGCCTCGCGCGGTTCAGACGCGAGGCGCAGTTGCTGGCCTCGCTGAACCATCCCAACATCGCGGCGATTTACGGGTTTGAAGAGTCCTCGGGCATCCACGCGCTCGTGATGGAGCTCGTCGAAGGACCGACGCTGGCCGAGCGCATCGGACAAGGCACAAGTCACAAGGCACAAGGCCCAAGTTACAACAGCCTCCCACTTGACGAGACACTCGCCATCGCAAAGCAGATTGCCGACGCGCTCGAGGCCGCGCACGAGCAGGGCGTGATCCATCGCGATCTGAAACCCGCCAACATCAAGGTGCGCTCCGACGGCATGGTCAAGGTCCTCGACTTCGGCTTGGCGAAGGCCTTCGAGCCGGAGCCGGCGGGCGTTGCGGGGTCCTCGATGGCGCCCACGATCACCAGCCCGGCCGCCACGCGCCTCGGAACGATTCTCGGAACCGCGGCGTACATGAGTCCCGAGCAGGCACGTGGCAAGCCCGTGGACAAACGTACGGACATCTGGGCCTTCGGTTGCGTGCTCTACGAGATGCTGACCGGCCGGCGCCCGTTCGAGGGCGAGGAAATCACCGATGTCCTCGCACGCATCCTCGAGCGCGACCCCGATTTCACGGCGATTTCAGAAGCGACTCCACCGGCCGTGCAACGCTTGCTGCGCCGGTGCCTCGACAAGGATCGCAAGCGCCGGTTGCCGGACATCGGCGTGGCACGCCTTGAGATCGACGACGCGCTGGCGGCGCCGGCAGGCGCACGTGCAAGCGCCGTTACTGTCTCGACCTCCTCGCGGCGCGAGCGGGCGGTCTGGGCAGGAACCGTCGTGATGGGTGCTGCGATCACGGCGACCGGCGCCTACTACATGCAGCCTGCGCCCACCGATGCCCCCGAAATGCGCCTCCAGATCGACAGGCCAGGTGGAGTTGGCATCAACACATTTGCCGTCTCCCCCGACGGCCGCAGCGTCGTGTTCCGATCAGCCGCTGAAGGATCGGAGCCTCAGTTGTGGATTCGCTCCCTGGCGTCGGAAGCCGCTCAGCCGTTGGCCGGAACCGAGCAGGCAAGTACCCCGTTCTGGTCTCCCGACAGCCGATCGATAGGCTTCTTCCTGCGCGGCGAATTGAAACGGCTCGACCTCGCCGATGGAAGAATCCAGACGCTGGCAAGCGAATCGGGCCCAGGTGGTATGGCCTGGAGTGCTGACGGCACGATTCTGTTTGCCCGCTCCTTCTCCGGTCCGTTGTACCGCGTCGCAGCGGCTGGCGGAGAGGTGGCGGAGGTCACACGAGTCGATCCGCCGCGCCATTCCGGTCACGTGTATCCCCAGTTCCTGCCCGACGGCCGTCGTTTCATCTTCTTTGCTTTCGGATCGCCGGAGGGCGAGGGCGTGTACCTCGGCTCACTCGACTCGGCGGAAGTGCGTCGTCTCTTTCGTGCCGAGTCGGCTGCGGTGTTCGCTCCACCGGACCTTCTGGTCTTCGCGCAGGAGGGCGCGCTTGTCGCACAACGGCTCGATCTCGACACGTGGCAGCTCGCCGGTGAGCCTCGTACCGTTGCCCGTCAGGTCCTGGTGGACGTCGTCAACGGATATTCAGCGGTGTCCGCTTCTGCCGCAGGTCCAATCGCGTATCGGTCTCAACCCGGAGAGCGGCAGTTCGTCTGGCTCGACCGCTCGGGCCGGCGTATGGGCACATTGGGTGAATCCGATCCGGCGCAGCCTGGCGCGGTGCGACTGACCACTGATGGGCGCACCGCCGCATTGACTCGCACGATTGAAGGCAATACGGACATCTGGCTCATGGATATCGTACGGGGGAACCTCCGCCGGCTGACAGTGGATCCGGCAGCCGACACCCTGCCACGCTGGTCTCCAGACGCAAGCCGCATCGTGTTCAGCTCCGACAGGCGAGCGGGCAATCTCGACCTCTACGAACGGGTGGTGAACGGGGCGGAGCCTGAACGACTGTTACTGGAGACACCAACGGACAAGGCGGCCAATGACTGGTCTCCGGACGGCCGCTTTGTGCTCTTTCGAAACACCGATCCGAAGACCGCTGCCGACCTGTGGGCGCTGCCGCTCTTCGGCGACCGAAAGCCCTTCCCAGTGGCACAGGGCCCACCTGCCGAGAATTTCGGCCGCTTTTCACCAGACGGGCGATGGGTCGCGTACCAGTCCAACGAAAGCGGGCGCTTTGAAATCTACGTGCAGCCGTTCCCCGGCCCGGGACCCAGGGTCCAGGTTTCCACCGACGGCGGTACCAATCCGGAATGGCGTGGAGACGGGCGGGAGCTGTTCTTAACGACGCTGGAAAACCGCCTCATGGTGTCGGCTGTACGCTTCGTTGGCTCGGGCATCGAGGTCGGCACGCCTGAGGCGCTCTTTCTGAAGCCCGAAGGCACGTGGACTGTTTCACGCGATGGCCAGCGGTTTCTCGTCGCGGCCACGACCGAGGAAGCCTCGCCAATCACGATCCTGTTGAATTGGGCCGGAGCGCGGCAGGCACGGTAGGCGCAAGGCTGACTGAAGCCGGACACTACGTACGACGTCTTCTCTGGGTCCGCCTTGCCCCGATTCCCTGCGCGACGGAACCCCGGCCCACGTACGAAAAGAATCTCCGTGTCTCCGTGGCCCGTCGCCTGTGGCCCATGCAGAGGTCCGGCTAAAGCCGGACACTACGTACTGAGTACTGATCGTCAGGCGGCGAAGTCGCCCGTGCGGATCACGTGACGCGTGGTGTCCCGCAGGAACTGCCGCGTGGCGAGATCGTCCTCGGTGTACGCCGTGATGACGCGCGGCAGCTTCAGGGGCTCCACGCGGCAGTGCACGTCGGCCGGCGGCGCCGGCTGCGGATCGAGCACCTCCGTGTAGCGCTGCGGGTAGGAGGGAAAGCTACGGAAGGCCGTGCCGACGATGCCGCCGTGCCGGGTCGTCAACTCGTCGAAGGTGTGCCGCAGAAAGTCGGAGAACTGCGGATCCGGCTTCGAATCGAGATACTGGTGGACCATCGCGACGACATCCGTGAAGAAGCGGTCGCCGTGGCAGTTGGCTGAATACGTACCGTCGGCGCGCTCCATCCGGCGGATGCCCGGGTGGACGGGATCGATGTGATAGAGCTCGTGCACGATGGTATCGAGCTTGGCCACCCAGTTCGGCTGCCCCTTGTAGTGCGCGCGCTTGCGGCTGCGCGCGAGCATCTGATCGCAAAAACGCGGCAGCGTAAACGACACCATGTAGTCGATCGGCTCTTCGCCGACGCGCACTTCCGGCGACCTGGTGACGAACCACTCGGAGCGGCGCGTGAGCCGTCCGGTGTCGCGATCGCGCCAGTAGTAGTAACCGGGCTCGCTCGGCGGCAGGCAGATGCAGTGGCACGTGGCGTAGGCGCCCTCGGCGCTCGTGCGACCGGAACGCGCAAATACAAGCACACGCTTCATGTCGATGAACGACAGCGTGGGCACACGCGCCACGATGTCTTGCATGAGCAGGAACAGGCGCTCGGTGTAATTGACCATCCCAATCCGTCCGCCTTACAGGCTGGGGGCGCGAGATCCCGTCTGAAGAAAAACAGGAGCGTCCTTCAGCGCGGTTCAGCGCGTTGCAGTTTCGGTTGTGACGAGAACGAGCCGCGTCGATTATAAGGTCTTATCGGCCCCGCGTCGGCGCAGGTCCACTGAACAGTAAGAAGTTTTTTTGCTGACGGGATGATGTGCCGCTATCGCTGAGACGCTGCCTCGGCAGTTTCCGGCGCTGGTGCAGATCTGGGAAATGGTTCCGGTGCCAGTGCGCCCGCAGGCGACGGAAGAGGATCGATCGGGAAATTTTCCTCGGCCTCCTCTCCCGCGAGCGGCGATGCTCCGGTTTCAGAAGGAGCCAGCAGGGCCTCTGCGGCTGACCTTGCGGGCGTGACGACAGGCGCAGGCGTCGGGGGTGTGACGTCTCCCATGCGGCTCAGGATGAGGCGCTGGCGGCCGTACAGCCGGGCGGTGGGGCGAGCCGGGTTCAGCACACGCGGGTTGATGATCGCGCCCGCCAGCAGCGCCGCCTGCTCCGCATCGATCGCCGACGCGGGAACACCGAAGTAGGTGCGCGCCGCGGCGTCCGCGCCCCAGATGCCGTCGCCCCACTCGATGACGTTCAGGTAGATTTCGAAGATCCGCGCCTTGGGGAGCGCCGCTTCGAGACGGCGCGCAATGATCAGCTCGCGCAGCTTGCGCAGCGGGTCGCGCGACGGCGACAGATACAAGTTCTTCGCCAGCTGCTGGGTGATGGTACTCGCTCCGCGAATCCCGCGTCCCTGCTCCCAGCTCACCCGAATCGACTCGCGGATCTGCTCCAGGTCGATCCCCTCGTGATCCCAGAACGCCGCGTCCTCCGCCACCAGCACCGCGCGTTTCAGCGGCTGCGAGATTCGCGTATAGGGCACCCAGCGCTGGACATGACGGACCCTGCGCCCCTCGCGGGCGGCTTCGGCGGCGCGCAGCTCCATGAAAGCAGTGGTCGAGGGATTCTCGGTGGCCAGGACCCGCACGTCCGGCAGCGTCAGGTAGACGTACGCCACCACGCCGAAGCCGACGGCGGCTGCGACCAGCGACGCACGGAGCACGCGTGGGTCCACTTTGACCATGGCTACCAGCTACCAGCTACTGCCGACTGCCTACCGTTCCGCCGGGTCCGCCTTACCACGATTCTCGGCGCGGCGGCACTCAGCCTACGTACACCTTCCTCACTGCCCACCGCCTACTGCCTACTGCCTACTGCCTACTGCCTACTGCCTACTACCTACTACCCAACTACCCACCCACCACAATCTTGATGCGGCTGCCGGGCTGGGGGGCCGAGCCGGCGGTGGAATTGTTCATCACAGCGAGCGTCGAGGGCGTGATCGCGCCGCCGGAGCGCTCTGCGATTGATGCCCAGGTGTCTCCCGCGCGCACGACGTAAAAGTCAACGCGATTGGGCCGGATGTCCTCGGCCTCGGCGGCCGACATCGACCGGAACGAGCGGATGCTGGTGAGGAACGCGCCGTCTGCCTGCTGGAACGCGTTGGTCGGCACGAGGCCCGCAACGATGTAGACCTTTCCGTCATAAGCGATGTGTGCAGCGCGCGTCGCCACCTCACCGAGATCCTGAATCTGCCCCTGGTACACGCCGACATACGCGTCGAGTCCGTTGATCGTCGTGCGCTCGCCCCGCACGGACCGGAAGCCGGCGCCGCTCATGCTGTTCAGCGCGATCTCCTGGATATTGCGCCCGCTCGGCTTCTGGACGAGCTGCAGGATCATGAACACGTCGGCGCCCGGCGCCTTTGCCACCACCTGCTGCGGACTGTTGGCAATCTCCCAGCGCTCTGGAAAGTCGATGCGGAACCGCAGCACGGGATGCAGAAAGGCGCTGCCGCGCGCGATCCCCTGCTCCGGGTTGTCGCCGTAGACGATGCCGTCGATGCGCTGCGCGAACGCGTCGCGATTGGTCGAAAATGTGCCGCCAGCGGCCTTCAACTCCTGAACCGTGGACTGAATCTCTTTCACGCGCGAGAGCGGATCGGGGTGCGTGGACAGCCAGTTCGGCACGCCACGCCGGTCGCCCGCGGCTTCATCGAGTCGGCCAAGGGTCGAGAGAAACGCCGGGACGCCCGCCGGATCCCATCCGAGCCTCGATTCGTATCGCGCCCCGAGCTGATCCGCCTGCAGTTCGTCGTCACGGCCGTATCTGAGGAACAGCACGCCGAGCGCCTGCGCCGACACGTCGCCAAACGGACGCGCCGCCGGCACGAAGATGCCAAGCGCCACCAGGCCCACCTGCCCGCTGATCTGTCGCGTGTACTGCTGCGCCGAATGGCGCGCCGTGACGTGGCCGATCTCGTGGCCGATGACGCCAGCCAGCTCCGCCTCGCTGTCGAGAAACGGCATGATCCCGCGCGTCACGTAGATCGCACCGCCAGGGACCGCGAACGCGTTCACGGCGGGTACATCGACCACCGTAAAACGCCACGGCAGGTGCGCGCGTTCGGAAATCTTCGCCATGCGCCAGCCGATCTCGGCGACGTAGCGCTGCAGCTCGGGGTCGTTGTAGACCCCCATCTCTTCCTTGATCTGCGACTCGGATTCGTTGGCGATGGAGATCTCCTGCGCCTCGCTCATGAACGAGACCTCGCGCCGGCCGGTCACCGGATTGGTGGCGCAGGCGGCGACCCATGTCACCAGCGCCAACAGAATGGTCACTCGGAGATTCATGGCACCCGTTCTGCCGGGTCCGCCCACTCTTCGCTCCGCGGAACCCGGCCTACGTACACCGTTCCGCCGGGTCCGCCTTCGCCGCGATTTGTTGCTCGGCGGAACCCGGCCCCACGTACTACAGGGGCATCGGCCTGTCTACGCTCCCACGCGCTCGAGTAAGCCCAACGCCTCGAGCTGCGACCGAAGCGTGTCGATCACCTGCTGCGGCACGGAACGCAGCGGCGGCCGGGGAGTCCCGCCGGCGTATCCCATGAGGTTGAGCGCCGCCTTCAGCGCGGGCACGCCGTGCTGCCCGCCGATAGCACGCGCCAGCGGAATCAGACAGCTTTGCAAAGCGCGCGCCTCTTCCACGCGCCCTTCGCGCACCAGCGTCTGCAGCCGGACGCACGCCTCGGGCGCGAGCTGGGCGAGCGCGAGAATCGCGCCGTCGCAGCCAACGCACAGCGCCGCAAAGACCGTCGCGGCCGACCCGGCCAGTACCGTGAAGTCCTCCGGCGTACGCGCGATGTACTCGGCAATTTGCGCGAGATCGCTGCCCGACTCCTTCATGCCCACGATATTCGGGTGCGTGCCCAGCCTGGCCACGGCATCCGGCGGCAGGTTCACGCCGGTATACATCGTCACGTTGTAGAGCAGCACGGGAACGGGCGAGGCGTCGGCCACCTCGACGTAATGGCGCACGAAGATATCGGTGGTCATCTGCGCCTTGAAGAAAGCCGGCGTCCGTACGAGCGCGGCGTCTGCGCCAGCCGAGGCGGCCCGCCTGGTCGCGGAGATCGTCGCCCTGGTGGATTCACGCCCAGTCCCCACAATCATCGGCCGGTTCCGCGGCATCTCGGCCCGAACGATCTCGATCGCCCGGTCCGCCTCCTCATCATCGAGCTGCGGCGCCTCGCCGTTCGAGCCGAGCACCACGAGGCCGGTGAGCGGTGTGGTCATCCAGCGCGCCACGTTCGAGCGCAGTCCCTGCTCATCGAGCGTGTCGTCGCTGCGGAACGGCGTGGCAATCGGGGTGAACATGCCGGTGAACTGTTTCATCGTTCCAATTGTACAGGCGCGCGCCCTGTTCCCTGCACCACGAGGTTCACCGAGAGGACGACGATGAAGATGGCGGCCGCTGGTGCGAGCATCCACGGCGCCTCGGCGAGCAGCGAGATGTTCGCCGCCTCCTGCAGCATCGTGCCCCACGTGGGCACCGCATCGGGAAAGCCGAGGCCGACGTACGACAGCGTGGCCTCGGCCAGGATGAATGCCGGCAGCAGCAGGGTGGCTTGTACCGCAAGATAGCCCGAGGTCGCAGGCAGGAGGTGCCGGCCAAGCAGGCGCCACGGGCTGGCGCCGAGCGCGCGGCCTGCCACGACGTAGTCGCGCTCGCGCTCCGACGCCACGATGGCACGCACGCCGCGGGCGACGATCGGCCATCCGAGGAGCGCGAAGATCGCCGTGAGCAGGACAAACACCGTCGCGGGCGGAAGTACCAGCGGCATCACAGCGCGCAGCGCCAGCGCCACATAGATTGCCGGCAGGATGAGGACGAAGTCCGTGAATCGCGACAGTAGGTCGTCGATGACGCCGCCTGCGTAACCGGCCGCGCCGCCCACCAGCGCTCCCACGAGAAGGGCGGCCACGGTGGAGATGAGCGCCAGCGCCAGCGACGTGCGAGCGCCGTACAGGAGGCGGGCGAACGTATCGCGGCCGAGACTGTCCGCGCCAAACAGCAGCAACGGACCGCCCTCCGCTTCGGGCAGGGTGACGAGACGGCCGTCCGTAAACCATCGCAGCGCAACCGGACGCGACCTGTCTTGTTCGAATCGCCGCTCGAGGGCGCTTGCGAGCCGCTGCGGATAGATGAACGGCGCGCGCGGCCCTTCATGAATCAGATGAACCGCACTGGGCGGCGCATACAGTGACCCGGGAAACCGGCGGTCCGGCGGATTCGGCGCCAGCCAGGGCGCCGCGATCGCCACACACGCCACGCTCGCGAGGAGCCACTGGCCGACCGTCTTCATGCGGCCTGTCTTTCGCGGACACGCGGATCCGCAGCGGCCAGCAGCAGATCGCCAATCAGGCTGCCGAGCGCGAGAAACAGCCCGCCAATGGCCGCGCATCCCGCCACGAGATAAATGTCGCGCGCCCGCAGCGCCTCATACATCAAGCGCCCAAGGCCCGGCCACGCGGTAACAAACTCCACGACGAATGAGCCCGACAGGAGCGCGCCCACGGCCAGGCCATACACGCCGCACACCGGTCGCAGCGACACGCGCCAGGCGTGGCGCAAGACGACGTCACGCGCCGAGAGCCCGCGGGCCACGGCCGCAAGCGCGAACGGCTGGTGCAGTGCGTCGGCCATCGATTGCGACTGCAGCCGCTCGAACGTGGCGGCAATCGGGAGCGCCAGCGCCAGCGCCGGCAGGGGCAGGTGCATCGCGACGTCCGCGAGCCACGCGGAACCGCGCAGATCGATCGCATCCACCGACGTCATGCCGCCGGTCGGAAACCAGCGCGTGCTCGCCGCAATGAAGACCAGCAGCAGCGACGTGAGGAGCGGCGGCACCGACAGGCACACGAGCGACACAGCGCGAATCAGCGCCGCGCTCGTGTTGCGTCTGCTGCCCGACACGATACCGAGCGGAATGCCGAGCAGCGTTGCAACGACAAGCGCGGCGACCGCCAGCACCGCGGTGTTGGCGGCCGCGCGCAGCACGAGGCCGCGCACCGGCCGGTTGTAGAGGAACGAGTCGCCGAAATCGAAGCGGATGGCGCGGGCTGACCATGCCACCCATTGACTGGCGGGATCGCGATCGAGACCGAACCTGGCGCGTGTCCCGGCAATCTCGCTGGCGCTCGCAAACGGTCCAAGCTGCGCGGTGACGTCGCCTGGCGCCAGCCGCGCAAGAAAGAGAGCGGCGCTCGAGACGACGAGCACGAGCGCGAGCGCAAACAGCAGACGCCGCGCGAGGAACTCAATCAACGGGCGCCACGCTGAGGCTGTCGGCATTCCACAGCACGGGAGGCCGCTGCACGGACGGCACGACACCGCGCAGTCGCACGCTGTGGGCGTAATACATCCGGGGCGCCACAAAATGGAGGACCGGCAGATTCTCGCCGACGGCGCTCTGTACGACGTTGAACTGCTCGCGCCGCTGTTGGGCGTCGACGGCGGCGGCCTGTTCCAGCATCAGCGTGTCGATGCGCCGCTCCCATTCGGTGGCGGGAGCGCGCTGCTCCAGATTCCAGAAGTGCGCGGAACCCGAGCTGAGCCAGAAATCGAGGTTGCCTGCGGGATCGAGGTCGGTGGTGATCGGCCGGTAGTACATCGCGTCGTAATCGCACGCGAGCATCCGCTGGATCATCGCGCCGAACTCGAGCGGCGCGACGTCGAGCGCGATGCCTATGCCTCCCAGCTCGTCGCGAAGCACCGCGGTGCCTCGTTCGTACCAGCCAATGCCGCGCTGGGTGATCACGGTGAAACGCGCTTCGGTGCCGCGAGCATCCTCCACCACACCATTCCCGTTGCGATCCTCCAGGCCAACGGCCTTGAGCAGTGCGCGTGCGCGACTGTCGTCGTGGGGATATCGAGGCACGTCGGCCCAGAACCACTGGGTGTTCCCCGGGGTAATGGGCCCCCACACCGGCACGGCGGCGCCGAGAAACACTGTTTGGGCAAACGCGTCCCGATCGACCGCATGTGAAATCGCCTGACGAAATTCCGGCCGCTGCACGAACGCAAACCGCGGATCGTTGCGCTTGACCTCCGGTTTCAAACAGAACCAGAACGCGTCGGCATCCAGACCGATCCCCAGTTCGACGAGACGCAACTGCCCCTGCTCTTCCGCCCGCCGCACGGGTACGTAGTCCTCCGGCCGCAGCTCGCTCGACGTGAGGTCTGTCGAACCGCCCTGCAACCGCAGCAGCTCCGCATTCTGCTCCGGCACGATCTCGAGGACGATGCGGTCGAGATAGGGAAGCGCTCCGCCGTCGGCCGCACGGCGCCAGTAGCGCGGGTTGCGGTCGAGCACGACACGTTGCCCCGGCTGATACTCGCGTATGACAAACGGACCGGTGCCGACGATGTCGGCTGGCGGCGTCGTGCTGTTCCACGCGGAGGCAAACGTGCCGGCAGCGAGCGCCCCCTCCAGTTTGTGTTTGGGCAGGATCGGAAGCTGGTCGAAAAGGCGCAGCCCCGGGCCTGAAGGCGCGGGAAAGGTGATAACCACGGTCTGCGCATCGGGTGCGGTGGCGCGGATCGGTTGCCCGCCCGCCCGCAGGATGCCGGCAAGCACGCTGTCTACTTTGGGATCGAATACGGCCTGCAACGAAAACAGCACGTCGGCCGACGTGAAAGGCGCGCCGTCGGACCAGGTCACTCCGGGCCGCAGGTGCAGCGTGTGCACGCGGCCGTCGAGGCTCGATTCCCACTTCTCCGCCAGCCACGGCTCCAGATCGAAGGTGGCACGGTTGACGCGCGCCAGTCGCCCCTGGGTGAGGATGCTGAGCAACTCCGTCGTCTGATCCCGCGCCACGAGGCGGTTGAACGACCGCGGCTCGGCACGGATCGAGGCGACGATCTGGCCGCCGTGGCTCGGCGCAGCCACCGGGGGCTGTTCGTCAGATCCAGGGCGCAGGAGAAGGACGAGCGCCGGCACCAGAGCCGCCACAGCGAGCGTCGCCGCAAGGTAGG
>JBOGIR010000086.1:0-15690 GCA_050742335.1 Vicinamibacterales bacterium
CGTCTCGGCGGGCCTCTCGGCCGAAGGGACGCGGCAGCAAACCGGCACGCTCACACCGACGCAGGCTGGGCTCGCCGCGACGGCCGGCGTCGTCACCGGCACGCTCGGGGCGTTCGGCGCGAAGCTCGCGCGGTCCCTCGGCATCGTCGATGTGGACACGCTGCTGGCCGCGGGCGTGCGCGACCAGGTGGCTGGCGCGACGCTCGTCAAGGGGATCGTCTACGGCGCGATGCAGGAAGGGTTCTTCGAAGAACTCCCGCAGTCGGTGCAGGAGCAGGTGCTCTCGAACATCGCGGCCGATCGGCCGTGGGATGAGAACGTGAAGATGGCCGCCGTCATGGGCACGCTGGCCGGCGCCGTCATGGGGGGCGGTGGGCAGGTCGCGGCGCTCGCCGTCGCGCCTGCGCGGCCATCAGCCGTAGCCGCCCCGCCCACTCCCGCTATTTCTCCCGCCTCCCTCCCGCCTCGGGTGATGCCGATTCCGGGTCCGCTGCCGGGTGAGGCGGTTGCGCAACAACCAAGTGTTGCGCCACCTGTCGCGCAACCATTGCCTGTTGCGATGCCGGCGCCGCAGGGACAGTTCCGCGCGGAGGAAGCCACGCCCGTCGAACCGGCTACACCGGAGTCGCAGGTGCCAAGCGAGGACGACCGGCTCGCTGCCAAGCGCGCGGTCTATCAGGCTGCGCTTGAGCGGTCGGCGAACCCTGCGGCATCGGCTGACACGGTGATGCTCGCGCAGGAAGCCGCGAATAAGTCGGGACGACCGATAAATGTCTGGCTCGACGACGGAGTCATCAAGACGTTGCTGTCTGGCGCGAAAGGTGCCGGGCGCCTCATTGCCACGATTCATCCCGAAGTCCAACCGGCCGCGGAGGCGCAGCCCGAACCGCAGGGCACGTTCCGCGCCGAGGAAGCGGAACCTACAGCCCCTGAGTGGGCACCGGACTCACCATATAGGCAAACCAATGAAGAGGATGATGACGCCGCCTCTCAACTCGGGATCATCCGCGAGGAACAAGAGAATCGGTTCTACACGATGGGGCGTCTCAAGGAGATGCTGTCCAACCCGGCGAACGCGCGAAAGACCGCGAACATAGAGCGATGGAAGAAGGAACTGAAGGATCTTGCAGAGACGTACGACGGCACGTGGTCCGAGGCTGAGTCAAATATTGTCGGTGTTGATTTCGAGGCCGAGAGGCGTGGTGTCGAAGCACGCGCCGCCGAGGCGCTCGCAGGTGAACCCTCCGTGGAACCGACGCCTGCGGTTACCGAAGAAGAGCAGCCGACACCAGCCGTTGCCACCGGAGAGCAAGAGACGCCAACTCCGGCTCCGACAGGCCCGCAGCCGACCGTGCGCTACAACACGCCGCGGCGATCGATTGAGGTGTCCTTCCCAGCGCGGCCGGCGCCCGAGGTGCTCGCGACGCTGAAGGCGAACAAGTTTCGATGGGCCAAGACCAATCGCGTGTGGTATCGCACGGAGCCCGGCGTCGACCAGCCGCAGGCGATCGCGCGGGTGCAGCAGTTGCTCGGCGCGAAGGCGCCAGCAGAAGTAAAGCCCGCGACACCATCTCCGAAACCGGCTGCGCAGCCGTCCGCGCCAAGGGCACAGTTCACAGGCAACCGCTTTGCGGAAGGTGACGCCGTCGAGGTGCTCATCGACGGGACGTGGCAACAGACGACCGTCGACAAAGCGACCGACGACGAGGGTCGCACACGTGTGATTCATCCAACGCTGCGGATGCAGCCGATCGTGCCGTTTGGTGGCCCGCGAGGAAAATCGATCGCAGTCGGCACGGCCAGCACCGTGCCGGTGCAGGTCCAGGCGCACGAGATTCGTGCAGTTGCGCCCGCCCCCGAAACGGCGCAGAATGAGCCTCAGAGGGAGGCACCCGATGTCACCCCTGCCACTCCACCGCGCGATCGAGACGCACTGGCGGGAACACCGCCCGACGATGGTGCAGGCGCTCGAAGCGAAGGGGCAACTGCAGAAGGCCGTGAACCTGGCGGCCGACCGGACCGTGAACGCGGAGAGCGCGGCGATACGGAACGGGACACCGGCGCACGAGGCGCAGGAGATGTTCCGGGAAGAGTGGGCGTTCCTCCCGAGCGAGGACGACCTGCCGAGCCTCCCGCCCGAGCGGAACCCCGAGACCTCCGCCTCAGTGTAGACGACGCGGTCGCCGTAGGCGGTGCGAAGCAGCGCATCGCCAACAACCTCGCGGCCATCACGACACTCAAGGCGCTCGAAGCCGAGCAGCGCCCCGCGACCCCCGACGAACAGCAGACGCTCGTCAAATACGTCGGATGGGGCGGCCTGTCCAACGCGTTCAACGAAGGCCACAAGGATTACTCCCCTGAGCTGCGCGAGGCGTTGACCGACGAGGAATACGCCGCGGCGCGCGCCTCCACACCGAACGCGCACTACACATCGCTGCCGGTGATTCAAGCCGTGTATGACGGGCTCACGCGGCTCGGCGTGTCTGGGCCGATTCGCATGTTGGAGCCCGCGGCCGGTATCGGGCACTTCCTCGGCATGATGCCCGCGGAGATGGCAGCCAAGGCGTCGCGCGCCGCGGTGGAGCTCGACAGCATCACCGGGCGCATCGCCGCGGCGCTGTATCCGAACGCGCATGTCCAGGTCACCGGATTCCAGCAGGCGACGTTGCCGGAGAACAGCTTCGATCTGGTCGTCAGCAATGTGCCGTTCGGCAACTATCAGGTCGCGGACAAAGCGTTCAAGGGGCGGCCGAAATCGCTGACGTCGTCGATTCACAATTACTACTTTGCGAAGGCGCTCGACCTGGCGCGCGACGGCGGCGTCGTGGCGTTCATCACGTCGCACTACACGATGGACGCGCGCGACTCGGGCGTGCGGACGTATCTCGCGGAGCGCGCGAAGCTGCTCGGGGCAGTGCGTCTCCCGAATACCGCGTTCAAGGCGAACGCGGGCACGGAGGTCGTCACCGACATCATCTTTTTGCAGAAGGGCGCGCGCTCGAACGGTGTCGAGTGGATCTCCAGTGAACTCGCGGGGATCGACGGCGGGCACCACATCAACCGGTATTTCGTCAACCATTCCAAGATGGTGCTCGGTCGGCACGCGAATACGGGCTCCATGCGCGGCGGCTATGAATATACCGTCGAGCCAACCGGCGACCTGACCGAGCAGCTGCGCGACGCGATGCAGCAGTTGCCCGCCGCGGTCTACGAACGCCCGACCACCAAGGCGGCGACGCCCACACGTGAGCAGCAGGTGCCGGTGCCCGCGACGGTGAGCGTGCCGCCCGAAGCGCGCGAGGGCTCGTGGTTCCAAGACGACAAAGGCCACCTGTTCATTCGCGAGCGCGGCCAGGCAGTGGCAATGACCGACCTGTCGCCCGCGGACCGTGGCCGCGTGAAGGGGCTGCTCGCCGTGCGCGATGCGCTGCGCGTCGTGATGAAGGCGATGCTCTCGCCCACATCGACGGACCAGCAGATCAAGCAGTCACAGAAGGCGCTCACGCACCACTACGACGCGTTCGTGCGCGCGCACGGCTACATTGCGAAGCGTCAGAACTACCGCGCGCTGCGCGAGGACCCCGACGTTTACACGTTGCTGGCGCTTGAAGATTGGAAGCCCAAAGCGGCCACGCCCGAGAAGGCCGCCATCTTCACCAAGCGCACGCTGCGGCCCCATATCCCGGTCGAATCCGTCGGCACGCCGAAGGAGGCGCTGCTCGTCTCGCTGAACGAAACCGGTCGCGTGGACTGGCGCCGCATGTCGGAGTTGACGGGGCAGTCAGAGACGGACTTGCAGGCGGCGCTCGATGGGCTCGTCTACTTCGACCCGCACAGCAACACGTGGGAACAGGCCGACCGGTATCTGTCGGGCAACGTCAAAGCGAAGCTGCGCGCCGCGGAGGCCGCCGCGAAGACAGACCCGAAGTATGCGGCCAACGTCGCGGCGCTCAAGAAAGTGCAGCCGGCCGACTTGGAGCCGACCGACATCGCGGTGCGGCTCGGCTCGCCGTGGGTGCCCACCGACGTCATTGATGATTTCGCCGCGCATCTCGGGCTGCATGGGCTCACGTTCCGCTACAGCCAGGCGATGGCGAAGTGGTCGGCCGACACGCGCCGGTTCTACGGGCGGCAGTCGGTGCAGAACACCGCGCAGTGGGGCACCGAGCGCAAATCGGCCGACACGTTACTGCTAGCGTCGCTGAACCTCGGCGATCCCCTCGTCTACGACACCGTCAGGGACCCGGACGGGAAGGAGCGCCAGGTCGTCAATCAGAAAGACACGATTGCGGCGCGCGAGAAGCAGGACGCCATCGCGCAGGAATTCCGCTCATGGGTGTGGGAACAGCCCGAGCGGGCGGCCCAGCTGTCGAAGATTTACAACGACACGATGAACACGATGCGGCTGTGGGAGCCGGACGGCTCGCACCTGTCGCTGCCGGGCACCAATCCCGCGATTCAGTTCCGGCCGCATCAAAAGAATTTCATCTGGCGCGGGCTGCAGCAGCCCAATGCGCTCGCGCACCACGTCGTCGGCGCCGGCAAGACGTTCGCCGGTATCGCGCTGGCACTCGAAAAGCGGCGCCTCGGCCTGGCGCGCAAGCCGATGGTCGTCGTGCCCAACCATCTCGTGCAGCAGTGGGCGCGCGATGTGCTACGGCTCTATCCGGCCGCGCGCGTGCTCGCGAGCACGAAGAAAGACTTCGAGCCGGAGCACCGCAAACGGTTCCTGAACCGCATCGCCACGGGCGATTGGGATCTGGTGATTGTGCCGATGAGCCACTTCGGCATGATCGAGGTCAGCGCCTCGACGATGGAGGACCACATTTCGAAGGAGAAGGCACTCTACGAAGAGGAACTCCGACGCGCGCGACAGGAGCTGGGCAAAAACGACCCCACGATCAAGGAGCTGGAAAAAGCGAAGCTCAATCTCGACGGGAAACTGCGCAACCTGAAGGAGCGGCAGAGCAAAGACACCGACGTCATTGTGTTCGAGCAGCTCGGCGTCGACATGCTCATGGTGGACGAGGCCCACAACTACAAGAAGCTGGGCTTCCCGACGAAGATGACGCGCGTCGCGGGCGTGCCCGCGGGGCCTGGGAGTCAGCGCGCGTTCGATCTGATCATCAAGAGCAGCGGCTATCTCGCCAAGGCGAATCCGACCGGGGGCACCGTGTTCCTCACCGGCACGCCCATCAGCAACACGATGGCCGAGATGTTCGTGTTGATGCGCTATCTGGCGCAGGCGTCGCTCAATGAGCGCGGCATCGGCCAGTTCGACGGCTGGGCCGCCACGTTCGGGGAGAAAGTCACCGCGTTTGAAATCTCGCCGACCGGCCGCGGCTTCCGCCAAAAGACGCGCTTCGCGAAGTTCACGAACTTACCCGAGCTGATTCAGATGTATCGCGCGTTCGCCGACGTGCAGACCGCGGACATGCTGAAGCTGCCGACGCCGCCACTCAAAGGTGGCAAGGCGGAGGTGCACACCGTCGCGGCCACGCCGGAACTCGACGACTACGTCAACGACCTGATGGAGCGGTTTGCGGCGGTGCTCGGACTCGACGGCCGCCAGAAGCCGGACCCGCGCGTGGACAACCCGCTCAAGATCACGACGGACGGCCGCAAGGCGGCGCTGGACCTGCGTCTCGTCGGACTGGAGCAGCCACCGGGCGGAAAGGTGGAGCAGGTCGCCGACAACATCTTCGACCGCTGGCAGAAATGGTCAAAGCAGAAGGGCACACAGCTCGTGTTCGCGGACCTCGGCACGCCCGCGATCAAAGGGAAGAAAAAGCGCGCGGCTGAGGATGGCTTCACCGTCTACGACGCGCTGCGCGACACGCTCGTCGAGAAGGGCATCCCGCGCGAGCAGATCGCGTTCATTCAGGAGGCCAACACCGACGCGCGCAAGCAGGCGCTCTTCGACGCGATGAACGCGGGCGACATCCGCGTGCTCGTGGGGTCGAGCGAGACGATGGGCGCGGGCATGAACGTGCAGTATCGGCTCGTCGCACTGCACCACATGGATGCGCCGTGGCGCCCGTCCGATATCGAGCAGCGCGAGGGGCGCATTCTGCGCCAGGGCAACGGATTCCTCGACCCCGACTCCGACATCTACGACCCGAACTTCGAGGTCGAGATTCACACCTACGTCACCGCCCGCTCGTTCGATGCCTACCTCTGGCAGCTACTGGAGAACAAGGCGCGCTTCATCCGTCAGGCGCTCAAGGGGGATCTGACATCGCGCGAGACCGACGACGCTGACGACGTCGTGCTGAACTACGCGCAGGCCAAGGGCGCCGCCTCGGGCAATCCGGCCATCATGGAGCACGCCAAGACGCAGAGCGACGTGCAGCGATTCGAGGCGAGCGAGGCGAACCATGACCGGCGCAAGTGGCGGCTGCAGCGGGAGCTGGCGTCGCTGCCGGAGCAGATCGCGGCGACGAAGGCGCAAATCGCCAACGCGCACACGCTCGTCGAGGCGATCGACCTGGGTGACCGGAAAGACTTCGCCATCACCATTGACGGCAAGCGCCTGAAGGGGCAGGAGGCCGCGGAAGCGATCGTCAAGAGGTTCGAGCAGAGCCGCACCGGCCGGCGTAAGCAGCTCGACGCGTATCACTTTGTGACGCCGGACGTGGCGATCGGCACGGCCGCGGGCGTCGACGTGCATGGCTACTTCGCCATCTCCAACGTCTTCGACCCGCCCGTCGTGCAGCCGAAATGGATGATCGTCAAGGGCGACGCGGCGATGGAGAAGAACGCCGCCACGGGCGCGGGTGCGCTGAACTCGCTCGCCATTTTCCTTGAGAACGACCCCAAGAAGGCGCTCGACCGGGCCACGCAGGAACTCGCGACGCTCGACAGCAGTCTGGAGGTCGCGAAAAAAGAGGTGGCGAAACCGTTCGCCAACACCGACAAGCTGCAGGCGCTGCGGGCGCGGCTCAAGGAACTGGAGCAGCTGCTCAACCTCGACGCGCAAGGCCAGAAGGAGGAAGCGGCCAAGGTCGGCGCGCTCGTGCAAACGACGGAGGAAGAGCAAGCCGACCGCGAGGCGGAACGCGAGGACGAGGACGACAGCGACGTGGCGGAGGACCTCGGCGATTTCGGTCGCGAGCCGGTGCGGCGGCCGACCGGTGGGCGTGTCTCGGGTGATGCCGCGGTGGGGACATTCGTCGAAGAGGCCCCACGCGCGGGCGGCGTGCCGCCCATTGCCCACGGCGGGGGCCTCTCGGACATCAACCCCGTCGAATTCCCCGAGTTGGTGGACTTGGCGCGCGCGCTGCAGCGCGTGCCTGGCGTCGCCGCGTCGTTCCGCAAAGCGGACAAGCGCGGCGAATTCCGTGGGATGCAGGGCATCCGCCTGGCGGCCGACTTGTTCACCAAGGGGAACGAGTATCAGCTCGCCAAGACGCTGGCGCACGAAATCGGCCATCTCGTGGACTGGCTGCCGCACCAGACGCTGAAGCGCGGCAACCTGCTCGGGCGGCTCCAGTCGCTGCACAGCTTCCTGAAACACACGTTCACCGACGTGAGCGGCAACACGATCACGAACAAGGACGTCAAGGCGGAACTCATGGCGTTCTCGGAGGCGTGGCGGCCGTGGGACCGCGAGACGGCGCCCGCGGGCATGGCCCGCTACCGGGACAGCGCGCGCGAACTCTACGCGGATGCGCTCTCCGGGTTGCTCGTGGACCCCGGTGGGCTGGAGCGCACCGCGCCGACGTTCTACCGGCTGTTCTTCGAGGGGCTCGACCAGAAGCCCGACGTCAAGGCCGCCTATTTCGACCTGCAGGCCATCCTGGCGGGCACGCGGGAGGAACTCATCGCGCGGCGGCGCGCGGGGGTGCGACGCATGTTCGAGGAAGGCGACACCACCGCGCTGGAACTCGAACGGCGGCGCCTGGCCGCGCTGAAGCAGCGGGGCAAAGACCTGTGGTTCCAGCTGAAGCTGGATCTGGTCGACAACAACTATGCGTTCATTGACCGTGTGAACACGCTCGAAAAGCAGGGCGTGCGCATCCCCGAGGATCTGGACCCGCGCTATCTGCTCGAAGAGCGCCGGCACCTGGGCGCGCAGCAGAAAGCGTTCGTCGAAAAAACCTTTGCGCCGCTCCTGAAGGCGGCCGACGACGTTGAGCTGTCGTGGCACGCGGTGGGGGAGGCGCTCTTCTTCGAGCGCATCATCGCAGGCGACCGCTCCGAGCTGGCGAACCCGCGCGGGCTGAGCCCTGATGCGGCGACGGAGATGTATGCCGCGCTGAAGCAGGAGCTGGGCGGCGAGCGCACGCGCGTGCTCGCCGACATCCTCACAAAATTCCGCGCCGCCATCACAGACGTGCTCGCGCAGCCGGAGGCCCAGCATCTTTACACCGACGAGCTGCGGGCCGAGATGCAAAAGAATCCCGCGTATGCGACCTTCCGGGTCATCGAGCACATGAGTGATCAGGTGACGTCGCGCGTGTTCAAGCAGACCGGCACGCTGAAGGATATCGGCAACGTCGCGAACGCCACCATTCTGAAGCTGCTCGTGACGCTCCGCGCGATGGAGCACAACAAGGTCAAACGGCAAAGCCTCGCGTTTCTCTCGAAGCACTTCCCGACCGATGTGCAGCCCGCGAACACGGCGTGGAACGGCCGCACGCACGTGCCGGTGGCGTCGAAGGACCCGAACCTGAAACTCATCACGTTCATGGAGAACGGGACGCGTGTCGGCCGCTACGTGGACCCCTACATCGCGACGTCGCTGGAGAACGAGACGGTGGGGCAGAACCTGGCGATCGTGCGGCTCCTGCGGCTGCTCAATAGCGGCATCACCATCAAGGGCGTGGACATTGGCTTCCGGCCGCTCTTCACGACGCTGAACCTTGGCTTTCAGGGCTTCAACTTCTTCCGCGACTTTGGCCGGTTCTGGAAGAACATGCCGGGCATGTCGCTGCATCGCGCGCTACGGCGCTACGTGCAGGCGGTGCCACTCGCGCGGCTGCGCGCGTTTGGGATGCCGCACGATCGGGCCATGACGCCGAAGGAGCTGCAAGCCTACAAGGACTACCTCGACTCGGAAGAGGCGCGTGTGCTCTCGTTCACGCTAAACGACCTGAACGCGTCGCGTACCGTCGAGGATACCGAAATCGAGGACATCATCGCGCGTTCCGGCGTCGCGGGCTTCGGGATGCCGGCGAAGAGTTGGCTGCGCCAGCCGATTCGCGCCATCCTCACCCGCATCAAAGAACTCGGCGACTTCATCGAAACGCTGCCGAAGGCCGCCGCGGTCTACGAATTCAAGGGCCCAGGATCGATTGCGTCGCTCACGCCGGCACAGCGCAGCTTCATCCGGCGCAAGGTCGGCAGCCCCGACTTCAAGATGCGCGGGCGCATGACGCCCATCACCAACGAAGTGTTTCTCTTCTCGAACGCGATTGCGCAGGCGTGGCGGTCGGATTTGGAAGTGGCGACGGACCCCACGACACGCGCCGGCTTCTGGTGGAAAACGGCGAAGGCGAACCTGCTGCCGAAGCTCCTGATGGCGGCGGCGCTCGCGGGGCTGATGGGCGAGACGCTGCGCCGATGGATGCAGCGCACGACGGAGTACGACCGGACGAACTACATTGTGCTGCCGATCGGTGAAGATGCAGACGGCAACACCATCTACCTCCGGGTGCCGCAAGACGATAGCGGGCGGCTCGTCGGCGGCGTGTTCTGGAAACTGCTGCAGCTTGCGCGGGGTGACCCCGACGTGATCCAGACGATGACGCAGGTCGTGGACTACACGGCGGGCCAGTTCCCCGGCGTCTCGCCCGCCATCACGACGGCTGAGGACGTGGCGGCGTTCGCAGGCGGGCAGAACCCGTACGATCAGTTCCGCGGGCGGAACCTGTTCACCGACGACGAGCTGCGGGCGCGCGACTGGCGCACAGTCAAGAAGTTCCTCGGCTGGGAATTCCAGAATCTCGGCGGCGGCATCGTGTGGAAGTTCTACCCCGGTGAGGCGCGCCCGCGGCAGTTGACCGAGGGGCAGAAGATCCTCGAACTGCCGATCGTGTCGAACGTCGCCGGCCGGTTCGTCCGCATCACCAATTACGGCGAGGTTGAAGGGCTGCGCCAGGCGGGCGCGAAGGTGCAGCGGCAGGAAGCGCGCGGCCGACTCTCTGAGCGGGAGGCCATTGGCGACGCGATTCGCTCACTGCAGGCGCTGCCGGCCGACGCGAACCGCGCGCAGGCGACCATCCGTGCCGCTATGCGCATCACCGCGGAGCTGTATCGCACCGACCCGGCCGAAGGGATGCGGCGGGCGCCGGAGATTCGGCAGATGCTGCAACGGGGGCTGCTGCGCAGCGCGTCGGACCCGGTAATTGACGCGGTGCTCTCGGCGACGTCGAACAAGCAGAAGCTCGCGATTCTGCAGCAGGCGATGCGGCAGGGACAGGTGCGCGCGCCCGCGGCCGCGCGGTGACGTATGATGTCTCCGTGAGGTTCACCAATGGGTCACACACGAATGGCTGTTGCGGCGGTGCTAGGGATGCTTGCTGGGGGCGTGTGCGTCGCGTTCGGTGCCCAATCGGCGTCGGTGAGGCCAGGGCGGGCTCCCCTTCGCGTCTATGATCTGGGGCCGGTCTGCCTGTACACGATGAGCGATGAGACGGCACCGTGGGGAATCGCGAAGAAGGACCTCGATCTGGCGACGACCGATGCATGTCCCACTGGTCACCAGCGTGCGTCGTCGGGCACTTGAAAATCTGATCTGACCGGCGCATACTGAGCGCCGGCACCGACAAATTCCGGCTAGGGCGACCGTTCTCAACGAGCCCCGGCGAGTCCCTTCGCAGCGATATGCGAGGGTTGATTCGCCGGGGCTTTTTGCATTTTGGGGGGTTGAATGCGACGACTGTTCGGGCTCGCAGTGCTGCTGCTCGTGGCGCTCCTGCCCACACCGACGCAGACACAAACCGGCACGCTGATGCCGGTCCCGCAGATTCAGTTTCTCGATAGCAACGGCGTCCCCTGTTCCGGCTGTCTGCTCGAAACCTACGCGGCGGGCACGTCCACACCGCTCGCCACCTTCAGCGACAACCTGCTCACCGTCGCCAACACGAATCCGATCGTGCTGAATGCGAACGGGCGGAATCCCGCTGGCGGCGTGTATCTCTCGCTCACTAGCTACAAGTTCATTCTCAAAACCGCAGGCGGCGCGACCATCTACACGCAAGACAACGTCTCGGCCGTCCCGAGCGCGGGCGCCAATCTCGATATCGACGTGGCGACGGCGGGTGAAACCCTGGCCGCGGGCGAGGTGGTCTATATGTCGGATGGCAGCGGCGGGCTCATTGCCGGCCGCTGGTATAAGGCGGACGCCGACAACACGTATTCGAGCAGCGCCGCCAAGATGGTCGGCCTGGCGGCGTCCGGCATCGCCAACGGCGCCTCGGGCTCCATTCGCTTGCAAGGGCGCTTCACCGGCCTGGCCGGGCTCACGATCGGCGCGTCGTATTTCATCTCGACGACCGCGGGCGCGTTCACGACCACGCCCCCCACGAACGCGCGATTCCTCGGCGCGGCCGATTCCACGACCACGTTCCTGGTCGCCGGCAATCCGCTGGCCGTCAGTGGGCTGACGCGCTCGGTGCAGATTCAGGCGGCGTCGCCCTACACGCTGCAGTGGCCCGCGGCCGACGCGGCGGGCGCGCTCGAAAGCAACGGCGCCGGGGTCCTGAGTTTTGCGGCGACCGACCCGACCGTCTGCCAAGGCCGGTTGACGCTGACGACGGGCGTGCCGGTCACCACGGCCGACGTCACCGCGGCGGGCACCCTCTTTTTCACGCCCTACCAGGGCAACCGCTGCTCGCTCTACAACGGCACGAGCTGGGCGCGTGTCACCCTTACCGAGCGGTCGCTGGCGCTCACGGTGACCTCGGGCAGCAATTACGACGTGTTCCTGTTCGACAACGCCGGCACGCTGACGCTCGAGCTGTCGGCCGCGTGGACGAACGACACCACGCGCATGGATGCGCTGGTGAGCCAAGACGGCATCCCCGTCAAGTCGGGCGCCACCACTCGCCGGTTCCTCGGAACCATCCGCGGCTCGGCGATGAACCAGACGGAGGACTCCGAGGCCAAGCGATACGTCTGGAACCACTACAACCGCAAGAAGCGGTCGCTGCGCATCACCGACGCCACGAACTCGTGGACCTACACCACCGCGACATTTAGGCAGGCGAACGGCGCCCTGACCAATCAGGTCGACGTCGTCGTGGGGCAGCCGGATGCGTTCTTGGAAGTGTCGGTGCTCGCGCGGCCGAGCAACGCCAGCAACATCGAGGTCGCGGTCGGGATTGGCGAGGATTCGACGACGACTCCGCTCACGCCGTTTATCGGCGGGGCCGTCCTCTCGCAGTCACAGGGCCAACAGTTCGGCGTGCACATCAAGCGGTATGTGCCGCTGGGGCGGCACTTCTATGCGTGGCTGGAATGGTCGACGGCGACCGGCACAACGACGTGGTTCGGTGACAACAACACGACGCGTGAGGCAAGCGGCATGTATGGGTGGATTGAGGGGTAGGCGGGGATGATGGTCGAACTGCTCGACGCGGCGCTGCGCAAAGCCGGTATTCCGATCGACGGCGTCTCCATCAGCGACCCGCTGAACAAGGCGAGCTGGCGCATTGACTTTGCGAAAAGCGCGACGGAGCAGCAGCGGCAGCAGGCGGCCGACCTCGTGCGGACATTCGATCCGACCGACCCCGCGCTCCTGGACGCCGTGGCCGAGGACCTCGCACGCGCGCAGCTCACGCTGCCGGTGCAAGCCTTCCATCGCTTCTGGTTCATCAAGACCAACGGCCGGGCCCCGACGCCGGAGGAACTCATCGCAGACACCGCGCTCCTGATTCAGTGTTTCAAGGACCTGCGCTGACGATGCGAACCCTGAACGGCAAGACCGGCGAATTTCTCCGGTGGGTGCTCGGCTTAGCGGCGGCGTGCGTCGTGGCGTATTTCACCACGATCAGCGCGATGAAGCAGGAGATCACGCGTGTCGAGGAACGCGAGAACAACCATTTCGAAGAAGTGTTGCGGCGGCTCGATGTGATGTCAGTGGACATTCGCGAACTCAGAAACCGCCCGTGATTGGAGGACGCTGATGCGCACCCGCATCGCACAAGGAATGCTCTACAGCGGCGCCGCGACGGCGCTCGCCTCCGCGTTCGCCGAGCTGCAGGCGGCGCAGACCTGGGCGGAGGTGCTCACGCCGTCCCACGTCTTCGGCTTTCTCGGGGCGCTCGTGATGGCGCTGGGCGCGCTGTATCACCCCACGCCAGGAGCGCCCCCGACATGACACGCCTCCTCGTGATCGCCCTCATGCTCGTCGCGGTGCCGGCGGACGCGCAGGTGTGGTTTGGCCTGCCCAACGGCTGGTTCGGTCCGTATGACAACAACGAGATCACCGTCGTGGCGCAGGACAGCGACATGGCCGGCGTGCGCCTGGGCGTGTGGCGCGACACGTTTGTCGACACAAACATCGGGAAGTTCTCGGCCAATCTAGTCCGCAGTGACTTCCGACAAGAAGAGTTCGGCGCGATCGTGTTTTCGGTCACCTCTGACCGCCAGGCTGGCTATGTGTCGATCGCCCTACGGCATCAAGGCGACGAGAACATTTACGACGTCGTGCGCTTCACGCCCGAGGTCGTGCACTTTAACGTGCCTATCACGGCGCCGAACCTGACGGCTCAAGGCGGCGGGGATCGCCTCCAAGCGGGCCGCTTCATCGTCGTGCAGCAGCCCGGCGACGGCAACCTCGTGCAGTACGAAGTCATTGGTAACGTGTGGTGTGCCCGATGGTCGATCTACACCGGGCTGATTCCCAAGCATACCTCGCCAGCATCGGAGTGCCGAGAATGACACGCGCGCTGCAGCTCGTCCTCATCGCTGCGCTCACGCTCACGGTGCCGCTGGCGGCGCAGGAGCCACCGTCGCGGCCGACCATTACCGAGTATGCGGTCGAGGGCCGCAACCCGGACGGCACGGCCTACACCGCGCGCGCCGAGATGAGCGAACGTGACGGGCTCGTCTACCTGTCCTTCTACAGCCCCGACAATCAGCTCGCCGCCTTAGCGGTCGGGGTGCGCGACGGGCCGACGATGGCGACGATTTTCCAGGCCGGTCCCAACTCGGTGGGCTTGGCGCTCTATCGCGCCGAAGGCGACCAGTGGCTGGCGCAGTGGTTTGTGATCGGCGAGCCGGGCACAGGCGTGGAAACGCTCTCGCCCTTCGACCCGAAACTGCACGGCGCGGAACTCGGCCCCAAGACGCCGATCTAAACCCATGCCCCTCATCCGCGAGGACGATGACCCGCGGGTCGTGTTGGGCGTCTTTATCGTGGTGTGCGCGGTCACCTGGTGGCTCATGCTCAGCCCCGTCGCGATTGTGGTGGAAGGCGGCTACTACAAAACGGCCCCGGCCTCCGTGCGGCTGATGGTGCAGATCGACCCGGACAAACATAACCGCGTCGCGCGCGTTTCCATCGACTCCGGCGAGTTCTTGCGCGCAGCCGACCTGCCACTGCCGGGACCGCGGACCGATTGGGTGAATTTCCGCGATGTGCCGCCCGGCGACTATACGGCCGCCGTCGTGGTCGATCGCGGCGTGCATGAGCCCTGGCGGGCATGGACGACGTTCTCTGTCCGCTGACAAGGTTCGGTCCGGCGCGGAGGGGCGCTGACCGCTGGGAACGCAGGCTACCCCGGTCTGCGAGGTTGGTGGCCTCTTCCGCGGGCCGAACGGCCTGTTAACGCTGACGTAATTGGTGCCAGTCAGAATCCGTCAATTCTCGTGTAATCACGTCATGTGGCTTGGCGTCGAGCGACGCCGTCACTCTTGACGAAATCGCTCGATAAACATTGGTGGACGGCAGGGGGATCGAACCCCTGACCTCTGCATTGCGAACGCAGCGCTCTCCCAGCTGAGCTAGCCGCCCGGGGGCAGATCTTGGAAAGGACTATGAGTGTAGCACGCGCTCTCCGGCGCCGTTAACCTGCACGAACGCGGTACCATATCTGACCACGACTCCTCGCCATCCATCTCGCGCTGTTGAATGCCGACGATTAGAAAAATTGGAGTGTTGACCGGCGGCGGCGATGCTCCCGGCCTGAACGCCGTCATCCGTGCTGTCGTCAAGTCCGCATATAACGCCGGCGTTACCGTTGTGGGCCTCGAAGACAGCTTCGATGGACTCATTTATCCCGAAAAGTCCCGGATCCTGACGCCGCGCGACGTGACCGGCATTCTTCGACTGGGGGGCACCATTCTGGGAACGGTCAACAGGGGCGATCCGTTCCACAAACCAATCACGACGCCCGACGGAACGTTCGACTATGCCGAACGCGTCATGGAGATGTTCGAGCGAACCGGCCTGGACGCGCTCATCTGCATCGGCGGTGACGGCACATTGGAGATCTCGTACGAGTTCTACAAGAAGGGCATCCCGCTCGTCGGCGTGCCCAAGACGATCGACAACGACATCGTCGGGACCAACAGCTCGTTCGGATTCGACACGGCTGTGAGCTTTGCGACGGAAGCCATCGACAGGCTGCACACTACCGCCGAAGCGCATCGACGCATCCTGGTCGTCGAGGTCATGGGCCGCTATGCGGGCTGGATCGCGCTGCATGGCGGCGTTGCTGGAGGCGCCGACGTCATCCTGAT
>JBOGIR010000087.1:0-15918 GCA_050742335.1 Vicinamibacterales bacterium
CTTCGGGTGCGGCCGCCGCTGTTCGTGCTCCACGCAGGCGATTACGACGGTTTTCGCAGCCGGTTCGGTTCCGTCGACGCGTTTGTGAGCCTGGCGTACGACCCGATCGCCGAAATTCCGGTGGAAGGGACCGAGAATATACGCATTCTGGCGCATCGCGATCGGACGCCAACTCGAACCGACCCACAGACCGGTTGGCGGTGCTATCGGTAATCCGTTCGCTCGCCGGTTCTGGTACCGGCCCCAGAGCAAGCCGTGGTGAAAGTGACCAAGGCGCCACAGAGACGCAGAGACACAGAGTCTTTCAAGCTGTTTTCTCTGTGCCTCTGTGCCTCTGTGGCACGGCTGGGACTTGTGCCACGGACTGATAGGGATCGACGTGAACGATCCGAACGATTCCAACAATGATCGTCGGGCTCCTGTCCGTTGAGCTGCACATCCCCTACGCCCGGTCGCTGAAGGACAAACGCATGGTCCTGCGACGGCTGAAGGACCGGCTGCAGAAGTTCAACGTCGCCGTCTCCGAGGTCGACCACCAGGACCTCTGGCAGCGCGTGGGGCTCGGCGTGGTGACCATCTCAACGACGACCGAGCACGCCGAGCGCGAGCTGACTGCGGCCGCCAACGAGATCGATCGGCTGGAGCCCGGCCTCATTACCCGCACGGAGATCGCGTTCCTGACATAGACTTTGGGCTTGTGGCTCCTGGCCTTGGGCACGCCAAGAGCCTGGAGCCGAGAGCCCAGAGCCGAGAACCCATGGCACAAGGCTACCGGCCCGACCGTGTCGCCGATCAGATCCGCGAGGAACTGAGCACGCTGTTGACGCGTGGTGAGGTGCACGATCCGGGCATCGGCTTCATCACGCTCACGCGCGTCCAGGTGTCGCCCGATCTGCAGATGGCGCGCGTGTTCTACACCACGTTGGGCGACTCGACGGCGCGGCGTAACACCGCCCGGGCCCTGGAGCGGGCGACCCCGTTTTTCCGCAGACAGATCGGCGGCCGCCTGCGCCTCCGGCGCGTGCCTGAGCTCGAGTTCCGCTTCGACGAGTCGATCGCCCACCAGGACCGCATCGAACAGATTCTCCGCGACCTGCACGAGGAGGAACGCCAGCGCGGCTCCCATGACGACGACGGCACCTGAGTCGGACACCCTGGGACGCGCCGCGGAGGAGATCCGCAGGCGGCGCCGGTTCGTCATCGCGTCGCACATCCGTCCCGACGGGGATGCGATCGGATCACAGCTCGCCATGGCGTATGCGCTTCGCGCGCTCGGCAAGCAGGTACGAATCGTCAACCGCGACCCGCCGCCGGCGCCGTTCCTCGCGTTTCCCGGCGTGGCGGAGATCGAGGTCGCCGAACAGGTCGACGATCCCGGTGACGCGGTTATCGTGATGGAAACGGGCAGCCTGACGCGGACGGGCGTGGCAGGGCTCGACGCCGGCTTTGTCATCAACATCGACCACCATGTCGGCAACACGATGTACGGCGCCGTCAACTGGTTCGACGTCACGGCGGCAGCGTGCGGAGAGATGGTGTTCGACCTCGTGCGCGAGCTGGGCGTGCCGTTGACCTACGAGATCGCGATTCACGCGTACATCGCCATTCTCACCGACACCGGGTCGTTTCATTACTCCAACATCTCGCCGCGAACCTTCGAGATCTGCCGCCAGTGCGTGGAAGCAGGCGTCGATCCTCCGAGCGTCGCCCGCAGCATCTTCGACAGCAACAACCTCGGCCGGCTGAAGCTGTTCGGCGCCGTGCTCAGCCGGATGGACCTCGACGCCAGCGGTCGCGTGGCCACCATGTACGTGGACCGGCGACTCGCCGCCGACTGCGGCGGCACATATGAGGACACCGAAGGGCTGATCAACCTGCCGCTCACCGTCAGGGATATCCAGGCGGTGGTGTTCTTCAAGGAAGACGGGACGGATGACTGGCGCGTCAGCATGCGATCGAAGGGCCACATCGACGTCAATGCGGTCGCCAGGCAGTTCGGCGGCGGCGGTCACAAGAACGCGTCCGGCTGCAACGCCACCGGCCGCTTCGAGACGTTGAAGGCGGTGTTCCAGCAGAAGGTCTTGGAGCAGATGGACATCGGCAGTAGGCAGTAGGCGGTAGGCAGTAGGCAGTAGGCAGTGGGCGGTCTAGGCGAGAGGCGCTACCAGCTACCGGCTACCAGCTGCCAACTACCGGCTACCAGCTACCAGCTATGAACGGTGTTCTTGTCATCGACAAGCCGCAGGGCCTGACGTCGCACGACGTGGTGACGGCTGCGCGACGCGCGCTCGGAGAGAGACGGATCGGGCACACCGGCACACTCGATCCCCTTGCCACCGGGGTGCTGCCGCTGGCGATTGGACGCGCCACGCGCCTGGTTCGATTTCTCGCAGCGTCCGACAAGGACTACGACGCGACGATCCGCTTCGGCCTCACTACTGACACCTACGACATCACCGGCGCAGAAGTCAGCCGCACTAATGGGACGCCGTCGCAGGATGACCTGATGCGTGCCGTGCAGACACTGACCGGGGAGTACCGGCAGGTGCCTCCCGCCTATTCGGCGAAGAAGGTCCATGGACGCCGCGCGTATCGACTCGCCCGCGACGAACAGGTGGTTGCCCTGGCGCCGGTCGCCGTCCATGTCTGGCGCGCCGATCTCATCGACTTCAGCGGCGTTAGGGTCCGTATGGCGATCACCTGCTCCGCGGGTTTCTACGTACGATCGTTCGCGCACACGCTGGGCGAGCTGGCAGGTCCCGGTGCCTGCCTCGAGGCGTTGCGTCGCACCAGGAGCGGCGAGTTCCGGCTCGAAGCCGCCATCCCGCTCGAGGAGCTCGGTGACGCCGCCCGCGTCGCCGCACGCCTGATTCGGCCGTCGGAGCTGCTCAGCCACTTGCCCGCCGTCACGGTTACCGATCGGGGGTGCGAACAGGTGTCACACGGCCGCGAGATCGAATCGAGCGACTACGAGCCGGTCGAGCTGCCGTCGGTCCCCTTCCCCCTTTCCCGGAACCCAGAACCCAGAACCCAGAACCCGGAACCGGGAACCGGGAACCAGGAACCAGGGACGCGGATCCCGGATCCCGAATCCCGGATCCCGGTCTCTTCGGTGTCATGGGTCCGTCTGCTGGACGCCAGCGGGAGATTGGTCGGCATGGGCACACCCGGGCACCGCCCGGGCTCTTTGCACCCGTCTCTGGTGCTGGTGTAAAATGTAAGTCTTTTAGAGACTCACATTTAGGAACAGTACGGCGGCTTGGTGGATTCGAGACCGGATCAGTTCTGGGCCGTTCGTGGAGGAACCCGACGTGGCGTTTACGAAGGACCGCAAGACCGGGATCATCGGCACCTACCGGACACACGACTCCGATACCGGATCTCCTGAAGTGCAGGTCGCACTGCTCAGCGAGCGCATCAACTACCTCACGGAACATTTCAAGGTCCACGCAAAGGACCATCATTCGCGCCGCGGCCTGTTGAAGCTGGTGGGTCAGCGCCGGCGGCTGCTCGATTACCTGAAGAGCAAGGACTCGGATCGCTACGCTGAGCTCATCCGCCGCCTCGGCATCAGAAAGTAACCCCGCACTTCTGGACCTGTTGACAACCATGCACAACGTCAATCCGCAACGGCGCGAGATCCAAATCGGTTCGCGCATCATTACGCTCGAAACCGGCAAGCTGGCCAAGCAGGCTGACGGCGCCGTCGTCGTCCGATCGGGCGACACCGTCGTACTCGTGACCGCCTGCCGCGCAGCCAGCGCACGCGAGGGCATCGATTTCCTGCCGCTCACCGTCGATTACCGCGAATACACCTACGCCTCGGGGCGAATCCCGGGTGGATTCTTCAAGCGCGAAGGCAAGCCCACGGACAAGGAAGTGCTGACGAGCCGGTTGATCGACCGGCCGATTCGGCCCCTCTTTGCGGCAGGGTGGCGGTACGAAACCCAGGTGATCGCGCTGCTCCTTTCGGCCGACACGGAGAACGACTCCGACGTACTCGCCATCACGGGCGCGTCGGCGGCCCTTGCCATGTCGAGCATTCCGTTCCAGAAGACGATTGCGGGCGTGCGCGTCGGCATGGTCGACGGACAGTTCGTCATCAATCCCACCTTCGCACAGCGCAAGGAGAGCACGCTCGACCTCATCGTGGCCGGCAGCAGGGACGGGATCGTCATGGTGGAGGCGGGTGCCAGGGAAGTGTCCGAAGCCCATGCCGTCGCCGCACTCGAAGCGGCTCATGCAGCCATCAAGCAGATCGTCGCCGGCATCGACGCCCTGGCGGCGGGGGCGGGCACGAAGAAGACCGCCGTGCAGAAGAAGGAGATCGGCCACGCCTTCTATCGTGAGGTCGAGGAGAAGGTGTACGTTCCGCTGAGCGAGGCGATGCGGATCCGCGGGAAGCTCGAGAACTACGACCGCGTCGATCAGGTGCTCGAGGAGTTCGTCGCGTCGATTCCCGAAGGTGAAGTCCAGCGGCGAATCGAGGCCAAGCAGATCTTCCACGAGCTGAAGGAGAAGGTGCTGCGCGACGAGGTGCTCGAGCGCGGTCACCGGCTCGACGGACGGAAGTTCGATGAGATTCGGCCGATCTGGACCGAGGCGGGCGTCCTGCCGCGAACCCACGGGTCGGTGGTCTTCACGCGCGGCGAAACCCAGGCGCTCGTCACGTGCACGCTTGGAACGGCCGACGACGAGCAGAAGGTCGAGCACGTCAGCGGCGAGTTCTACAAGCGGTTCATGCTGCACTACAACTTCCCGCCGTTCTCGGTGGGAGAGGTGGCGTTTTTGCGCGGCCCCGGCCGGCGCGAGGTGGGCCACGGCGCGCTCGCCGAGCGCGCGCTCGGGTCGGTCGTTCCGAGTGAAGACGAGTTCGCCTACACCATCCGCATCGTGGCGGACATTCTCGAATCCAACGGCTCTTCGTCCATGGCGTCGGTATGCGGCGGATCGATGGCGATGATGGACGCCGGCGTGCCGTTGAAGGCGCCGGTCGCGGGTATCGCCATGGGCCTCATCATGGACGAGAAGACGGGCCGATACGCGGTGCTGTCGGATATTGCGGGCGCCGAAGACCATTACGGCGACATGGATTTCAAGGTGGCGGGGACGACGGCCGGCATCACCGCGCTGCAGATGGACATCAAGGTGGCGGGCGTGACGGCCGAGGTGATGCGCAAGGCGCTCGAGCAGGCGCGCCAGGGGCGGCTGCACATCCTGGGCGAAATGGCCAAGACGATCGCGGAGCCGCGGAAAGCCATGTCGGCGTTCGCCCCGCGCATCGTGACGCTCCGGATTCCCGTGGACAAGATTCGGGACGTCATCGGTCCGGGCGGCAAGACCATTCGCAGCATCATCGAGCGCACGGGCGTGAAGATCGACGTCGAAGACGATGGGCGGGTGAACGTCGCCTCGTCGGACGGCGAATCGGCGCAGAAGGCGATTGGCATCATCCAGGAGCTCACCGCCACGCCCGAGTTGAACAAGACCTATATGGGCAAGGTGCAGCGCATCACCGATTTCGGCGCGTTCGTCGAAATCATGCCCGGCACCGACGGCCTGCTGCATGTCTCGGAAATCGCGACACACCGGGTCAAGGACGTACGCGACGAACTCAAGGAGGGGCAGCAGATCCTGGTGAAGGTCATCAACATCGATCCGACCGGGAAGATCCGCCTGAGCCGCAAGGCGCTGCTGCAGGAAGAGGCGGCCAAGGCCGGCGCCGAGGCCGCGGCGCCCGCCACGAAGGAATGAGGCTCACGCGCCGGCACGCCGGGCGGCTGCTCGTGACGGGGGGCGCGCTGCTCGTGACGCGTCCATTTCCCGGCCGGCTCGCCGGTCAAGAGCAGGCTCCCAACCGTCCTCAGTTCTCGCTGACCGCACGGAATTACCGCTACGTGCCAGACCGCATCGAGGTGACACAGAACGACCTCGTGAAGCTCACCATCCGCAGCGAGGACGTCGCCTACAGCTTCACCATCGACGAGTACCGGATCGTCCGGCGTGTGCCGCCGGGCGGGAGCACGACCTTCGAGTTCCGCGCCGATCGGTCGGGCACCTTCCGCTTCTACAGCAACCTCACGAACGACAGCGCCCATGCGGACATGCAGGGGCAGCTCGTCGTCCGCCCGCGGTGACCCTTTTTTCACTCACGGGCCACGGAGACACGGAGACACAGAGGAAAATTCCTTTGTTCGCCTCCGTGTCCCTGTGACTCTGTGGCCTGTCGAGGTGAAAAACAGTTGTAAAGGCTTCGCTCGACCGCGCTGGTCCGGCTGAACCGGGCCACTAATGGTCCCGTGTCAGCGGAGGGCGACCGGCGCCACGGTCGAGCCCGTGCCACCCACGAGCTTGAGCGGCTGCACGATCAGCGCGAACTCGTACGCGCGCGCGGCCGCGAGCTCGTCGAGGCGGAGGTTCTCGAGCAGATGAATCCCGTAGAACACCAGCATGATCTGGTGCACCGGGTTCGAGATCTGCGGATCCGGGTTCGGCGTGACATTGATCGGAGCCGTATCGGCGCCGACGAGGATCGGATCCTGCTTGACGAGCCACTCGGCCGCAGCAGTGCTGATCCCCGGATTGGCCTTCATGTAGCGACCGTTGTCCTTGCCCCACAGCAGGCCCCACCCCGTGTGGAGGATGATCGCGTCACCAGGCTCGAGCGTCAGCTGCTGGCGCTTGAGCGCCGACTGCAGGTCGGCCACCGTGACCTCGTAGGTGTCGGGAAGCATCTGGACACCCTTCAGTGCGGCGACGTCGATGAGCACTCCGCGCGTCACCAGCGCGCCGACGTTCTCAACCCCGAGCTTGGTGAACCCGTTGCGGGTCGCAATATCGTCCAGCTTGAAGCAGTTGTACAGGCTGTCGCCAAACGTCTGGTGCGCAAACCCGTCGAACTGCGTGCCCACCTGGCCGATTTCCGCAAGCACCACCTCCTCGTTGCTGCCGCGGCGGTTGGAGCCCTGGGGCGGCGCTGTGCGCTTGGTGTGCATCTCGAACGTGCGGGTGGTCTGCAGCGGCATCGAGGCTTCGAGCCGGCGCCCGAGCTCGAAGACCTGGCCGGTCCGGATCAACCGAGCGGCGCGGAGCACCGTCCCAGGCTTCATGTGGTTGGCGGCGCCCCGCTGGTCGCCGGCGCCCCATTTGGAAGGACAGCGCTGACTGTCCGCCGGAGGTTGCCACGACTGGGCGTAGGCAGTGCCGCTGGCGCTGGCCATCAGGGCGATGACGACGATGAACATCGAGCGCATGTGAGTGCTCCTCTGAGCGGACGTGACTGGAGTCACGTCCTGACGAATCACCGGAACCTGAACGTCTCGCTGTACCTGTGCATGAACCTGACGCCTACCGGCCAGCGCGACTGACCGTCTGGTCCACCAGCGGGATCGTCACCACGATGCGGTCATCGGGGCCGACGTTCCTGGTGGTGTGTCCCTTGCCGGTGGTGTCTTCAATCAGGTTGATATGACCGGGCCCGATCGAAATTGTCTGTCCACCGGCCACCTCGATCTCACCGCGACCGCTCAACGTGATGACGAACTGGCGCCTGGGGCCGACGTGCCAGTCGCTCACGGGTCCAGGCGCCCGCCGGCTGAACTGCACGCCCGTGGCCTTCATCATCTCCGACACGTTGCCGTTGAGCTTCATCTCCACCTGCTCGGCGTGACTCTGCCCGTCGGCCCCGGTGTAGATCCGCGTCATCATGATCGGCTTCCGCGCCTGTGCAGCCGCCACATCCTCATCGGTGTGGGCTCTCCATATGACGACGAATGCGCCGACAAGCGCTACGACTACCCAACGTCTGGTGTTCGATCGCATGGCATGCTCCTGACTATTGCCTCTATGGCGAGATGACGTTCACGCTTCTACCGCGTCGCGGTGCGCTTGGCCTCGGCGTCCACGTCCTCCTGCCACGCCGCGAGCAGCGGCCGCAGACGGCGGGCGATGTCAGACCGCGGCCCGATCAGGTTGTCGTGCTCGGCGATGTCGGCTCGCAGGTTGAACAGCATCGCCCGTCCGCCGTCCAGCAGCAGCTTCCAGTCGCCCGAGCGGACAGCCTGCTGGCCCGTTACGCGCCAGAAGAGGGTCCGCTCGATCTCCGGGGCGCGTCCCTCCAGCACCGGCAGCAAGTTGATCCCCTCGAGGCGCGCCTCGGCAGCAACCGGCGTCCCGGTTGCCGCAAGGACCGACGCTGTGAGGTCCATCGTGATGCCCACCTGAGGCGAGACCCGGCCTGCGGGAATCCGTCCCGGCCAGCGAAAGATCGCCGGCACCCGTATGCCACCTTCCCACACGCTTCCCTTGTGGTGGAACAGCGGCGTGTTGCGCGACAGCCACTCGCCCCCGTTGTCGTTGGTGAAGATCACGATCGTATTCTGCCGCAGGTCAAACTTGTCGAGGGCGTCGAGGATCCGGCCGACGCCCCGGTCGGCGTGCTCGAGCATGGCCACATAGTCGGCGCGCGTGCTGGTCGCTTCATCGAAGGGGCCGAGGTGCCGGCCGTTGTCGCGTGCCTTCGACGGCGCGCCGGGGGGCTGGTAGGGCCAGTGCCCGGCGTTGTACGCCACGTCGATGAAGAACGGCCGCTGTCGGTTCTGCTCGATGAACCGGACGGACCGCTCGGTGATGAGGTCCGTCATGTAGCCAGGAACCTCCACGAGCCGGTCGTTCTCGAACAGGTCGGGCCGGCCATCGCCGGAGACGTGATGGTAGTAGTCGGTGAAGCCGCTCTTGAACCCGAAGAAAAAGTCGAATCCGTGCGCGCCCGGACTGAACTCCGGCTTGTATCCGAGATGCCACTTGCCGATGAGCGCCGTCGCGTACCCCTGGTTCTTCAACAGCTGCGGCAAGGAACGCCCGGTGGCAGGCAGACCCAGTTCCCCGTCGGCAGACGTTGCCGACCCGATCGGCCGTTCCAACGCAACGCGCTGCTGATACCGCCCCGAGATGAGGCCCGTCCGCGTCGGCGTGCACGTGGCACCGTTGGCGTAGAAGTCCGTGAGCCGGACTCCGTCTCTGGCGAGACTGTCGATGTGAGGCGTCTTGACGTCAGGAGCGCCATAGCTGCCGACATCTCCGTACCCCACATCGTCGGTGATGATGAGGACCACGTTCGGCCGCCGGGTGTCGCCCGACTGTCCCCCAGCCGGCGCGACGGACACGGCGGCCGCCAAGAGGGCCGTCAGCAGTGCGATGCGATGCATGAGGCCTCCTTTGGACCGCTATACGGCCCTCTTACGAGAATCTCGTACACGTTGCGTCGCGTTGGTGGGCGCCGTATAGCGGTCCAACGCGCGCGGAGCGCGCCCAGAGACGCTGCCAACCAGTCATAGGCCCTGCGGGATATCAAGAGCAGGGCCGTGACTGGTTCCTATTCGAGGCGCACCAGTTTGATGACGGCTCCCGCTGGCTTCTGCGTCAGCACCAGCGTGTTCCCTGTCACGCTGAAGTCGTACTGGTTGCCGGCCCCGCCTATGGCGAACTTGCTCTTGGCCACCATCGCTCTTGTGGCGAGGCTGTTTCCTGTCACGGTGTACGTCCCCGTATTGAGGTACAGGGCGTTGAACACCGCAACCTTGTCCGCGTCGGTCGCCTTGTCGTTCGACGGATAGTCCGGCAGCGGCCTAGTACCCTGGATGCGCGTGAAACTGTAGTGCTGTCTCGCGAAGATGTACAGACCGGGCTGTGGATTGGCGATCGTCCCGTTCGCATCGGCGAGTTCTGTCACCCTCCAGGCCCCCACGAGCGGGTTGCCGGATGCCGGAGACTGACCGGAGACAGTCACCGCGATCGCGGACCCCGCGAGAAACGCCATCAACACCACCATGAATGTCGGCCATCGAGTCACGTGTGTCATCGAAGTCTCCCTCTCCTCTCGAGACTGAGCACCCTGCCAGCCGCGAGCACGCATCATAGCTTCGATCCGGGCCACGTCCGAGGACGTTATTTCAGGAGGTCAGCCACCCTGGCAACTCCGGCTCGTGCCAATCGACCTATTTCAGTCCCTCCCGCAACACTCGCCCCTCGGCTCCCGGCATGCTGACACCGACCAGGCTTGCCAACGTAGGCGCAATATCTGCCGGGCTCGCGCGTTGCGCGAACCGGCCAGCTCGGACTGAGCCCCCGAACAAGATGAGTGGAACGCGACGATCGTACTCGTGCGGAGTGCCGTGCGTGGTCGCCGCGGTGACATTCCTTCCGCCCGGGAGCCAGCCTGGCTGCGGAACGATGACGAGGTCTCCGCTTCGACCCGGCACGTGACTCAAGGCTGCCGCACGTACCAGGGGATCACGTGAGGCGGCGGACAATTCATCGGCCGAAAGGACTCGCAACACGCCGGGCAACTCCGAGATCGTGCGTAACACCGCGTGCTGAACGGCAGAGTCGGCACGTAACCGTTCCAAGAGGCCGGGGGCGAAGTAGACATACGGCCCTCGAACCGCCGCGTAGTATCCGCTTCTCGCCGGCCCCCAGCGCGATTGCAACAATTCTTCAATCCGGTCCTGGATGTCCTCAGTGATCAGCCGGCCCCCATTCGGCGGCTGCGGTACAGGCGCGACGCCATGGTCGGCCGTCAACGCCAGGACGTAACGATCCCGTCCGATGCGCCGATCGAGCTCCTCGAGCAGGTCCCCGAGCGTGCGATCGAGATGTGCGAGCACGTCCTCGACTTCACGGCTTCCGGGCCCGAAGGCGTGCCCGACCAGATCGGGCGCCGAGAACCCCACGGCCACCAGATCCGGGCTGTCGTCGCGTCCAAGTTCCAGCCGTTCAATCATGGCGGCTGCCATCCGCCCAAGATAGCGGTCCGACAGCGGACTCTGTTGCCAAAAGCCCACCGAACGCGCGTCGGGTCCCTTCGGCCCGCTGATTTCATGCGGAAACAGCCCGTCTCGGCCCGCGGGCGGACGCTGACCTGATGTGGCGTCCGGATTGACATACGAGTCGGGGGTCTTCAGCAGCGTCCACGTCGCCGAGAGATCGCTCGCCAAGGGATTGTCTGCAATGAAATCGGCGACAACCTGTTTCGGCGCTGCGGTGAACGCACGGGATGTCACGAAGGAACCCGCCCCCAGATCGAACCAGGTGACAACGTCGCCACCGTGACCCGCGAGTGTGACGGCACTATCCGGTTTCAGCGACAGGACAACCACGCGCGAGGCGGCCCATCGACGCCGCAGTTCGTCTCCGATGGTGTCTGCCGTGAGCAGATGTGGACCGTTTCCGGATCGGGCGGGGCGTCCATAACTGATGTGCGCGCCTGCCGCGCTTTCATCGATACTGCAGTCGACGAGCACGGCGCGATCGCGATCCCACCACGTATTGCCGGTGATGCCGTGCGTGTGCGGAAACGCGCCCGTGGCAACCGTGGCATGACTGGGGCAGGTGGCGGTGTTCGCGTACGGATACTCCGCATTCTCGAAGACGGCGCCCTCAGCCAGCAGCGTCCGGAACCCGTGCGTCCAATGCCTCTGAAACACGCTCAGGTAGTCCGCTCTCATCTGATCGACGACCACGATCACCAGCAAGCGCGGCGCACCGCTCTGGCTGTCCACCGGCGCGACCATGAACAGCGCGGACAGCAATGCGCATCCAACAGCAGTTCGCCAGCTCATGTGCCTCCAGACGCGACACGCGCGCAGTCACCGCACGCAACCGCGGCGCTCGCATTGGACCGCTATACGGCCCCAAACGCGAATTTTGTACTCGTTGAATCCGTATAGCGGTCCCAGGCGCGCGGAGCGCGCCAAGAAGATGCTGTCAACCAGCCAAGGGCATCTCAACCGGGATATCAAGGGCTGGCCCTTGGCTGGTTTATCGACGCATCCGAGCGAATCATACATCTGCTTGGATGTGGCCACGCCTCTTCGTCGTGCCGGTCCGGCTAAAGCCGCGTCGCGGTCCGGCTAAAAAAGCCGGACACTACGTACTGCGTCACGGTCCGGCTAAAGCCGGACACTACGTACCCTGCGTCACGGTCCCGGCTAAAGCCGGATACTACGTACGTCTGGACTCCCAGGCGCGCGCCGCCTCGAGGCGCGCGGCAATGGGCGGGTGCGAATGGAACAGCAGCTCGACGAGGCGGGACGGCCGTTCTTCGGCGAGGTTCTGCGCGCCGAGCCGCTTCATGGCGCTCATGAACGCCACGGCGTTCTTCGTCATGTCGAGCGCATACCGGTCGGCGCGGCGCTCGTGCGCACGGGAGAAGGCGTTCACGAGCGGCAGCAGCACGATTGAGACGGCGCCACCGGTCAGCACGAGCAGTGGAAGCATCGCCACATCGTCTTTGCCGGCAAGCCCGAGCCGGCCGGTCGATGCCTCGAGGACGCGATCCGCCAGATAGAAACCCAGCGTGACGAGGAGCGTCTCGAGCGTCATCCCCTTCCAGATGTCGTGATGCACGTGATGGGCGAGTTCATGCGCCAGAATGACCTCGATCTCATCGTCGGAGTGTTCCGTCAGCAACGTGTCCGACAGCAGAATCCGCCGCGTCCGACCGATGCCGGTCAGCACGGCGTTCGCCTTACGGGTCCGGTCGCTGAGCCGCCATTCGAAGACGCCGAGCACTCGAGCGCCGGCCCGTTGCGCCAGCGCGACGAGCCTGTCGACGAGCGCGGGACGCTGCAGCGGCTTCACCGTGTAGAACAGCGGCAGAAGAAGCACCGGCGCAAGCTGCGCGAACAACACAAGGATCGCTCCGGAGCAGGCGGCAGCGACAATCCACCAGTGCTCGGGACTCCATCGCAGCAGATGGCAGACGATGAGGGCGCCGATGACGGCAAGCGCCAGGCCAACAGCGTTGGCCTTCGCCCGATCCACCCACCATCGTGTAGTGGTCTGCGTGGACAGCCCGTACCGCCGCTCCAGCGTGACCCCCTGGTAAAAGGCGAGCGGCAACTCAACGGCTTCGCTCAGGAGTGCCAGCAGGACCACGTAGATGACGACGGTGAGGAAGAACGAACCGTTCGCGAGCGCGGCAGCCGTCTCGCGCAGCGACACGGACCGTCCGGTGACCATCAGCAGGAGCAGCAGGCACGCGCCCAGAGCGGTCGCCGCCAGCCCGGCGCGGCGGCGCAGGCGATGGTATCGGGTGGCCTTGTCTTCGTTCACGGAGGTTACAGGGCCGGTCTTCGGTGACTTTAGACCGTTATGCGGCTCCAAGCGAGAACTTCGTACCCGTTGTCTCGCATACCGCTGAGCTGCATAACGGTCTACGGCGCGCGGAGCGCGCCAAGAGATACTGCCAACTAGCCAAGGGCATTTCTCATCGGGACCAGGGTAGGCCCTTGGCTAGTTGAGCTGTACTGAAATCAGCTTCGAGACACCCGGCTCTTCCATCGTGACGCCGTACAGCCGGTTGGCAATCTCCATCGTCCGGCGGTTGTGGGTGATGAGGATGAACTGCGTCTGGTCGAGCATCCCCTCCAGCATCTCGACGAAGCGCCCGACGTTGGCATCGTCGAGCGGCGCGTCGATTTCGTCCAGCAGACAGAACGGACTCGGCTTGTACTTGAAGATCGCAAACATCAGGGCGATCGCCGTCAACGCCTTTTCGCCTCCCGAGAGCAGCTGCACGTTCTGAAGACGCTTGCCGGGCGGCGACGCCACGATGTCGACGCCGCTCTCGAGCGGGTCGTTCCCGTCGAGGAGCGCGAGGCCCGCTCGCCCTCCGCCGAACAGCGTGCTGAAGGTTTCCTGGAAATTGTGCTGAATGGCGGAGAATGCCTCGTTGAACCGGGCTGTCGATGTCTCGTCGATCCGCCTGATCGCGTTGGCGGTCTGCGCAATCGAATCGAGCAGGTCCTGGCGCTGCGTGGTCAGGAACGTGTGGCGCGTGTCCAGTTCGTCGAACTGCTCGATCGCCATCATATTGACGGGACCGAGGCGATCGATCTTCGCCTTGAGCGCGGTGATGGCTTCGTCGGCGGTCATGACGCCCGTCCGGATCGATCCGGACACGACCTCGGCCTCACCTTCTTCGGCATCGGGATCCGTCTCGTCCGCCGTGATCGCGGCCGCATCGGGCGTCGTCTCGCCCGCCTGTTCCATCTGCTCGACGTCCCGCAGGATCTGATCGAGCGAGGACTGCACGGTCTCCGCGCACAATTGCGCGAGGTGACTCATTTCGCTTTCAGCGGTTGCCCGTGCCACATCCAGTTCGCTGGCCTCCGCGCGAATCTGCTCGAGCGCCTGCCGGGCTTCACGGATGATCGCGTCCTGCCCGTCGACGCGGATGCGCATGTCTGCCGCCGCTCGATCGGCGTCGCGAACGTCCTGGCGCAGCGCGTCGAGGGCACGGAGCTCTTCGTCGAGCCGCCGGACGCCGTCGGCAACGCCCTGGAGCAGTGCCGCGCGCCGCGCCCGGGTCTGCTCCAGCTCCGCGGCGCGCGCGGCGATGCGATCGCCGACGTCACGGGCGACCTCCTCGAGCCTCGTCACCTCCGCGGCAAGCGCCGATGCCCGCTCGATCATCGCAGCGTGGGAGGCGCGCGCCTCCGCGACACTCGCACTGAGGGCGTCGACGGTTTCGCGAGCCGTCATCAGACGATCCTGTGCCTCGGAGAGGCTCGCGTCGGCGAGCCGCTGATCGTCGAACAGCCGTGTGATGGACGCCTCGGCCTCGGTGTACCTCGCCTCGATCGACGCGCGCTCCTCCTCCGCCTGCCGCCGTTCCAGCGCAATCACGTCTGCCTTCCGGTCCAGTCGGCCGGCGTGCTCCGACGCATGATCCGCCTGTGCCTGGAACGCGACGATCGCCATTTCCTGACGGTGCTGCTCGTCGGTCAGCGCGGCCAGCGCGCTCGTCGCCTGCGCAATGACAACCTCGAGCCGGACGGTTTCCCCGTTGAGCCGCGCGACCTCGGCGCTCTCACGCTCAATCCGCTGCCGAAGCTCCCTGATTTCACGCTTGGTCGCCAGAATGCCGCGCGACTCGACCTTCGCGCCGCCAGACACGAGGTGCGGCCCCCGGAGCACGTCGCCCTCGAGCGTCGCAACCGGAGCAGACGTCTGGCGCGCCACCGCCACGGCGACCTCGAACGTTTCCGCGATATAGGCCTCTGGAACGACCCGCTGGATCGTCGAGACATGCGGTCCCGTGATGCGAAGCACCTCGGAGATGGGAAACGTGCCTGGCATGCGGGTCGACGGGCTGGGGTGATGCCCGTTCGAACCCGAATCGATCACGACAAAACCGCAGCGGCCGGCATCGTGCTCGCGCACGAGCGCGAGGCCTGCGGCCGCGTGGTGGTGGCGTTCGACGATCACGTGCTGCAGGAGGTCGCCAAGACAGGCTTCCACGGCTCGCTCGTAGCGCCGGTCGACGTCGATGTAGTCCGCCACGGCGCCCTGCTGCCCGACCTGCCCGTTCGCCTGGACCAGCACCATGCGCGCGGCGTCGCCGAATTCTGCACGGCTGGCCTCGAGCTCGACGAGTGAGGCGAGGCGGGCTTCGCTGCGGGCCAGCTCCTGCTCACACGCCCGCACGCTCCGGACATGACGGTCGAGCGCCGTGCGTGCCGTCAGGAGCTCCGACTCGCGCGCCGCGCTGTCGATCCTGATCCCCTCCAGCCCGGCCTGCGCGCGCGCCAGCGACGCCTGCGCGGTTCTCCGGTCCGCGTCAACGCCCTCGGTCTCGCGACTCAGGTCGTCCTGTTCGACGTCGAGCTTGCCAAGCGTTGCCGCCACCCGGTCGCGTTGTCCCGCGGCATGCTCCATGGCATGGCGAAGGGCGGTGGCGGCGTTCAACGCCGCGAACACGCTGGAGCGCGCAGCCTCGACGTCGGCCTCGAGGCCTTCAATCTGCTGCTGCGCGCGTGCGTGTGCATCCTGAGCGCCGGCGAGCGCGGCTGCCGCGCCGTCGCGCGCACTCCCGGCGGCTGCTGCGGCCTCGGCCCGTTCGGCGAGTGCCTGCCG
>JBOGIR010000088.1:0-10799 GCA_050742335.1 Vicinamibacterales bacterium
ATCGGTGAGACTGGATCAGTAGGCAGTAGGCAGTAGGCAGTAGGCAGTAGGCAGTAGGCTGTAGGTGGCTGTAGGCAGCAGGCAGTAGGCCGGAACTGTCTACCGCCTACTGCTTACTGCCTACTAGATCGTCGCCGTCGCCGCCAGCAATCGCTGCACGACGTCGTTTCTGATCTCGATGCGCATGCGCTCCTTGGCTTTCGCCATGTAGGAGCTGAAGAAGCGCCCGCGCCGCTCGCTGAGGAGCTGTTCCCGGAACGCCTCCTTGCCATTCTGCAGTTCGCCTGACGTGACCTCGTCACGTTCGACGACGCGGACGATGACCGTGGCGTCGTTGGCGGTAATCGGCTCGCTGACCGTGCCGACGGGCAGGCTGAACGCCACCTTGTCGACGGCCGCACTGACGCCGATGTCGGGCAGCGGCGCGTCACGCGCGATGAGCTGGGTGTCCTTGGCCTCGAATCCCTGCGCCTTCGCTGCAGCCGCGAAATCGCCGGCGCCCCGCAGCGTGGCGGCGATCTGCGAGGCGCGCTGCCGACTCAGTTCCGTGGCCCGCTCGCGAATGACCTCCTCCCGGACACGATCCTTGACCTGGTCGAGCGTCGGGATATACGGCTCGCGAGTGCCTGCAAGCGCGATAAACACCGCACCGCGAGGAGACGTAATCGGCCCATTCACCGCATCGCCGCTCAGGAGAAACGCGGCGGCGGCAACCTGCGGCGCCGGGCCGAGACCGGGCACCGGGTCATCGCGGCCGAAAAACTCGCTCTCCGTCACCATCAGGCCGTTTTCGCGCGCAACCCGATCGAGATCGGCGCGGTCGTCGATACCACTGGCGAGCTGGGTGGCACGCGTCGAGATCTGCTGGTCCGCGCGCTGCCGTTTCAGCTGCTCCTCGATCTGGGCGCGCACTTCGTCGACCGGGCGGGTGACGGCAGGCTTCTTGTCCACGACCTTGATGATGTGGAACCCGTACTGGGACTTGACGAGGTCGCTCACCTGTCCGGCGTCGAGCGCAAACGCCGCGGTTTCGAACTCGGGCACCATGCGGCCGCGCGTAAAGTAATCGAGATCGCCGCCGTTGACCTTGCTTCCCTCGTCTTCGGAGAACTTCCTCGCAAGCTCGGCGAAGTCGGCGCCCCCTTTGACTTGCAGCAGCAGCCCCTCAGCCTGCTTCCGGACGGCCGCCTCGTCCTTCCCCGCCGTGTTCAGCAGGATATGGCTGGCGCGAATCTGCTCGGGCGTCTGGTACTGCGCAATGTTGCCGTTGTAATACTGCTGAACCTCGTTTGGCGTCACCGTCACACGTGCGTAGGCCTGATCGCGGTCGAGCAGCAGCATCCGCACCTTGCGCTGCTCGCCAACGCGGAATTCGGCCTTGTGCGCATCGAAGTAGGACGAGACGTCGGCGTCCGACACGGTCACCTGTTTTCGGAACGCATCAGCCGTCAGCGCGACCACCTGGAGCCGGACCTTTTCGTTGCGCTGCTTGAACTCGCGCTCGACGTCGCCGTCCGACGCCGTCATCCAGTCGGTGAGCGCCGCACGCAGCTTGTCGATCATCAGGCTGCGGCGAAGTGTTTCCTCGAACGTGGCCTTCGTCATCGGCGGAATCTGGCTGCGCAGGATCTGCTCGTATCGCTGCTCGCCGACGAACCGGCCGTTTTCCTGAAGCCCCGGGATCGCAAATATCTGCTGCGCCAGTTCCTCGTCACTGACGCGAATGCCGTGGCGTTCCGCTTCGACCAGCGCGGCCTGCTCGTCGACCATCTGCTGCAGAATCTGCTGTTCGATGCCGAGCTGGCGGAGCAGCTGATCGCTCAGGCCGCTGCCGTATGCTGAGCGGTACGCCTGAATCTGCGCGTTGTATCGCTGCTGGAACTGGCCCGCCGTGACCGAGCGCCCCTCGATGTCGGCAATCACCTCTGCAGGTGCCGCGCCGACGCCGACCGCCGTGGGATCGTCGAGGAAGCTGGGAATGTAGAAGACGATGAATGCGAGCACCACCAGCGCAAGGCTCCACTTGAGCCAGCCCTTGTGCCGACGCATCCGGTCGAGCATTGTCATGGTTGCAATCCTACAGGCTGTTGGCTCCAGGTGCCCGGCTGCCGGCCTGCCCTCGAAACATTCATCTTACAGCCCCGACGCCCGGAGTCCAAAGCCGCAGCCGTGGTATATTCGACCAGTCTAGAAGGACTTAGCGGCACCGAGCCGCGTGTGCATGCCCGAGTACGCTCCCGCCTTAAGCGGTGACACCGATCTCCACCCAGCCTGACGTTGCGCACCAGATGGCCCGAGGTGCCCGTCGCCTTGATTTCGCGAGCCACGTCAAAGCTCAACTCCGTACGCTCAAAACGCGGCTGGAACGCCGTCACGCGTTGATTGAAGCGATTCGCGACGCCCACGCGACGTTCGATCCGCAAAAAGTGGCCGGATGGCTCGTCCGTCAGGCGGACGAATGGATTCCCGCGCCTTGCTGGGTGGTGGTAGCGCCCAAGGTCGGCGGACAGCTGGCGGTGATGGCCGACAAGGGGCTGGTCCCCGCTCTCCAGCCGTCGATGTGGACGGTGTCCGGCTGGGTCGCGGCCCAGGGTGTGGAGTTCACGTCGGCAGACCTTGCCAAGGATCCGCGCGTCCGGGGCGAGGGTTTCGGCACCGTGATGGCGTTCCCCCTTCTGTCTCGAAACCGTACCGTGGGCGTGCTCGCCGGGCTCGACCCGCTGCCCTCATCGGCTGCCCCGGCCCTGGGCGCGTCGATTTCGGGGACGCTGCGCGTTCTTCTCGAGCCGGCGGCCATCGCCCTCGACAACGCCCTGACGCTGCAAAGGGCCGAGGCGCTGTCGGTCACCGACGATCTCACGCAGCTGTTCAACTCCCGCTACCTGAACCTCGTGATGCGTCGCGAGGAAAAGCGGTCGGTGCGGAATGCCCGCCCGATGTCGCTGCTCTTCATCGACATGGACGGTTTCAAGAACGTCAATACCCAGTACGGCCATTTAGCGGGCAGCAAGGCGCTGGTCGAGGCGGCCGGTGTCATCCGCAGCTGTGCCCGCGAAACCGACGTCGTGGCGAGGTTCGGCGGCGATGAATTTGCAGTCGTTCTGCCCGATACCGGGCGGGACGGGGCGGTGTTCGTCGCTGAGCGCATCCGCGATCGGCTCCGGGCGTTCAAGTTCCTCGAAACCGACGGTCTTTCGGTGTTCCTGACGGCGTCGGTGGGCGTGGCCACCCTGCCGGACGTCACCTCATCGTCCGAAGAATTGTTACGAGCAGCTGATCGTGCCATGTACCGCGTCAAAGACGCGGGCAAGAACGGGATTCACGTCGCGGAGAAAGGAACGTCCTGATTGAGCCTCGGCTCGTTTTTCTCCCTGTTTTCGAACGACCTGGCCATCGACCTCGGCACGGCGAATACCTGTGTGTACGCCCGGGGGAAGGGGATTGTCGTCAACGAGCCGTCGATCGTCGCCATCAACAAGATCAACGGACGCGTCGAGGCGGTGGGCAAGGACGCCAAGGAGATGCTCGGACGAACGCCGGGCAACATCGTGGCCATCAAGCCGATGAAGGACGGCGTGATCGCGGACTTCGAGGTCACCGAGAAGATGCTGACGTACTTCATCAAGAAGGCGCACAACCGCAATGTCTGGGTGCGCCCGCGCATCGTCATCGGCGTGCCGTCCGAGATCACCCAGGTCGAAAAGCGTGCGGTCAAGGACAGCGCCTACCGCGCAAAGGCGAGCGAGGTCCACCTCGTGGAGGAAGCGATGGCGGCGGCTATCGGCGCCGGCATGCCGATCACGGAGCCGTCAGGCAACATGATCGTCGACATCGGCGGCGGCACCACGGACATCGCCGTCATCTCGCTGGCCGGCATCGTCTACAGCACGGCGGTTCGCGTGGCGGGCAATGAGATGGACGAGGCGATCATCCAGTACGTCAAGAAGACGTACAACCTGCTCATCGGTGAGCGGACGGCGGAGCAGATCAAGATGGAGATCGGGTCCGCATATCCGCTCGACGAGCGGATGACGATGGAGATCAAGGGCCGGCACCTGATCGAAGGGGTGCCGAAGACGATCACCATCACGGATGAGGAGATTCGGGACGCGCTCGCCGAGACCGTCAACGTGATCGTCGATGCCGTCCGCGTCGCGCTCGAGCGCACGCCGCCTGAGCTCTCGGCGGACATCGTCGACCGCGGCATCGTGCTGACGGGGGGTGGATCGCTGCTCAGGAACCTCGACAAGCGGCTTCGCGAGGAGACAGGCTTGCCGCTCGCCATGGCGGAAGACCCGTTGTCGTCGGTCGTGCTCGGCGCGGGGAAGATGCTCTCGGATTTCAATCTGCTCCGGAAGATTTCGATTGACTAGTAGGCAGTAGGCAGTAGGCAGTATGCAGGATGCAGTAGGCAGAACCGCGTGTTCACTCCCGCGGGCCACAGAGACGCAGAGACACGGAGAAGAAATACTCATGCCTCTGTGTCTCCGTGTTTCCGTGGCCTGTTGGGGTGAATGACGTTGCGCTCTTAGCAATGGCGCTGCTCGACATCCGCCAACGCACCGGCTACCTGTTTGTCGCCCTCACGATAGGCCACATCGTCCTCATCTCCGCGCAGGTCAACACCGCTCGCGGTGTCCCTCTCCTGGAGGCCGTGACGTTTGGCGCCTTCGCCGAGGTTCAGCGTGCAGCCTCCTCGGCGATTGGCGGCGCGCGAACCTCGTGGACCGATTACGTCGCGCTACAGGAAGTGCGGAGCGAAAACACGCGCCTGCGCGAGGAGCTTGCGCGCCTGCGGGTTGGATTGCAGCAGGAACGCGCGCTGGCGCAGCGTGCGCGCTCCTTGGAACAGCTGCTGGAGCTGCGGACCAACGTCGAGCTGTCGACGGTCGCTGCAGCCGTCATCGCCGGCGGGGCGAGCCCTGATTTCCGGACGGTTACCATTGACAAGGGGAGGGCAGAGGGGCTGCGGCCCGACATGGCCGTCATTGCCCCGGTCGGGGTGGTTGGCCGGATCATCACCCCGAGCACGCGCGCCTCGAAGGTTCAGCTGCTCATCGACCGGAACGCCGCCGCCGGGGCGCTCGTCGAGCGATCCCGGGCGCACGGGGTGGTCGCGGGGACGGGTGGTGACCTGCGGATGGATTACGTGTCCGGCACGGCCGACGTCCAGGTTGGCGACACGGTCGTCACGTCCGGCATTGACGGCATTTACCCTAAGGGCTTTGTCATAGGTCAGATAGAATCGGTGGAGCGGGGTAGCGGCGGGTTCGGTGCCATCGTCGTGCGGCCGGCCGTCGATTTTTCGTCGGTCGAGGCCGTGCTCGTGGTGGTGACGCCGCCCGTGGCGGTGGATGAGGACGCCGATCCCCCGAATGCAGGTCAGGCACGCGAGTGAAGGCTATCGGGGTTCTGATCGCGATAGCTCTGGCGCTCGCGTTGCAGACAACCCTGGCGCGGTTTCTCGTGGGTGGGACCGCGGCGCTCGATCTGGTCCTCGTCGTCGTCGTGTACGTGGCGTTGACGAGCGGCCCGGTGACGGGGATGTTCGCGGGCAGCCTGGCGGGAATGATCCAGGACGCGTTATCGAGCGGCGTCATTGGCGTAGGAGGGCTGGCCAAGTCGCTGGTCGGGTTTCTGGCCGGCGCCGTCGGCCAGCAGTTCATCGTCACGGCGGCGCTGCCGCGGTTCGTGATGTTTCTCGCGGCGACCGCGGTGCACGCGATGGTCTTCATGGGCCTGTACGGGTTGCTCGGTTCGCGATCGTTTTCATCGCCGTGGGCGGCGATCGCGAGTCAGGGGCTCGGCAACGCGGCGGTCGGGATGATTGCATTCGCGGTGATCGAGTCGCTGCCCGGGGTTGTGGAACGCCGTCGCACGGGACGGCGGACGAAACACTAGGTGCCTTTGTTTCAGAATTACGGTGACGGAACGTGGCCACAGAGACACTGAGACACAGAGTTTTTCCAGATGGTTTCTCCGTGCCTCTGTGCCTCGGTGGCCCGTACGAGACGTAGACAATGGTGCAGACAGAAGATCGCCGGCGCATTTCGGTACGCCTGATGGTGCTCCAGGTGGGCGTCGTCGTGACGTTCGCGGCGCTTGCCATCAGCTTCTGGTTCCTCCAGATCGTCCAGCACGCGCGGTTCGAGGAAATGGCGGAGAACAACCACCAGCGCACGCTCGCCCTGCGCGCTCCGCGCGGGGTGCTGTTCGACCGCAACGGGAAGGTACTCGTCGAGAACCGGCTCTCCTTCAGCGTGTCGATCGTCCGGGAGCATACCAAGGACCTGGACCGGACAATTCGGCTGCTCGCGGCTGTGGCCGGACTCGACGAGTCGGAGGTGCAGCAGATCGTCGATCGACACCGTGGCGAACCGACGTACCGGCCGATCGTGGTCATCGAGGACGCGACGCTTTCGCAGGTGGCGGCAGTGATGGCGCGGCGGCTCGATTTCGAGCTGCCGGATGTCGTGGTGGAACAGGTCCCGATGCGCCAGTACCCGGCCGATGCACTGGCGGCTCACCTGTTCGGGTATGTGGGTGAAGCCAGCGACAACCAGATCGGCGAAGGCATCACCAGCGGCGCCATCGTGGGCCAGTCGGGCGTCGAACGCGTGTACAACAAGCTGCTGATGGGGCAGGACGGCGCGCGCCGCGTCGTCGTGAACAGCATGGGGCGCGAGATTCGCACCCTCGAGGAAATCCCCCCTGTCGAGGGGCGCCGCGTCCAGCTCACCCTCGACTACGACCTGCAGAAGGCGGCCGAAGATGGGTTCAGGCACGCGGGCTTCAACGGCGCTGCCCTGATCATGGACCCGCGCAACGGCGAGGTGCTGACGTATGTCAGCCTGCCGGCCTACGACCCGAACGACTTTGCATCCGGCATCGACCGGGCCACGTGGATCTCGCTGAATGTGGACAAGCTGCGGCCGCTGCAGAATCGGGCCATCCAGGGGCGGTACTCCCCCGGGTCGACCTTCAAGATTGTCGTGGCCACGGCGGCGCTCGAGGAAGGCCTCGTCACGCCCGACTTCAGAGTGAACTGTGGCGGCGGGGCCAGCTTCTACGGTCATTACTACAAGTGCTGGTTGAAGGGCGGTCATGGCTCCGTCGACATGCGCCGTGCGATCGAGCAGTCGTGCAACGTGTACTTCTACACGCTCGGCAACATGCTGGGCGTCGATCGTATTCACAAGTGGGCCGAGAAGCTGGGCCTGTCGGGCAAGACGGGGATCGACCTGCCAAACGAGCAGGAGAGCCTGGTGCCCTCGACCGCGTGGAAGCAGCAGCGCTACGGCGAGAAGTGGTACGCGGGTGAGACGATCTCGGTGGCTATCGGCCAGGGGCAGGTCTCGGTGACCCCGGCGTCGCTCGCTGTCATGATCTCGACGGTCGCCAACGGCGGGACTCGCGTCACGCCGCACCTGGTTCGCGCCGTCGATGAGGGCGGAGGCTGGAAGATGGCCAAGCCGCCTGCGGCTGCCAGTCAGACGCTGTTCCGTCCGGACACGTTGACAGCGCTGCACGATGGTCTGTGGAGGGTGGTCAACGCCAACGGCACCGGCGGCCGGGCGCGCCTCCCCGGGCGAGACGTCGCCGGGAAGACAGGCACGGCGCAGGTGATCTCGATCCAGGGACGGCAGGCGGCCCGCGGCACGGACCGCGACCTGCGCGATCATGGCTGGTTCGTCTTCTTCGCGCCAAAGGACAACCCCGAGATTGCCGGGGTGATTTTCGGCGAGCACAACGAGCACGGATACCTCGGCGCTCCGATTGCCAAGCACGTCATCGACACGTACTTCGCGAAGAAGGAAGGTCGGCCGGTTCCTGCGCTGGAGCCGACCGCGGTCCCGCCGCCACGGCCCGAACCTGATCCGGATCTGACGCCCATCGACGAGCAGCCGCCGGTCGCAGCGGCCGCCGGGGCGAACAGCCCGCAAGGGACGAACTAGATCACCGTGTTCGAACGACGTCTCTACCATCACGTCGACTGGGGGTTGCTGATTGCCGTGGTGACGCTCTGCGCCGTTGGTCTGACGCAGATCTACAGCGCGACCGGCGGGTGGAGCAGCATCGTTCAGACGCAGGTGTACGGCGTGGCGCTCGGTCTGGTCGCCCTCCTGCTGTGTTTGAGCATCGATTACCGGTCGCTGGCCGACAAATCGCATCTGATCTATGTCGGGATCCTCGCGCTGCTCCTCTACGTACTCTTTTTCGGCGCCGTGCGCGGCGGATCGCGGCGCTGGATCGATCTGGGCACCTTCAACATCCAGCCATCGGAGTTCGCCAAGGCAGTGCTGGCGCTCGTGCTGGCGAAGTTCTTTGGCGAGAGCCGGCGGATCACCGTCACGCGCGTCGATCTGCTCGTCGCCGGCGCGCTGACTGCCATTCCGCTGGTGTTGATTGCGCAGCAGCCTGACCTCGGCACCGCCGCGACGCTGGTGCCCGTCGCGTTCGCCGTGGTCTACGTGGCAGGGATGCCGATGCGGATCCTGGGCGTGCTGGCGCTCGTCGGATTGTTCGCCACGCCGATCGCGTGGAAGTTCGCGCTTCAGGATTATCAGAGAGGGCGCATCTCGACGTTCCTGGATCCCTCCCAGGACGCGCGGGGTGCCGGCTATCAGCAGATTCAGGCCCGCATTACGGTCGGATCCGGCGGGCCGTGGGGCAAAGGTTTTACGGAAGGCACGCAGGGTCAGCTGCGGTTTCTCCCCGTGGCGCACAACGACTTCATCTTTTCGGTGCTCGCTGAAGAGCAGGGATTTGCCGGAGTCATTGTCGTGCTCGGCTTGTATTTGTTCGTCATCCTGCGGTCGCTCGAATCGGCCCGGCTTGCCAAGGACCGGCTCGGCGCATACCTGGTGCTCGGAGTGCTGGCCAGCTTCGCGTTCCAGGTGATTTACAACATCACGATGTCGGCCGGTCTGGCGCCGGTCAAGGGTCTCACGCTTCCGCTCATGAGCTACGGCGGCTCCTCCATGATTGCCACACTGGCAGGGTTCGGCCTGGTTCTCAACGTGCGGATGCGGAGATTTACGAATTAGGCTGAAACAGACATGATCACGATCCTCAAACTCCTGCTGTCGTACCTGGTGGTGCCGGCGGCGGAGTTCCGTCGTGCGCCGTGTCTCCAGCCTGCGGAGAGTGACGGGCATGACCAAGGAGATGATCATCTCCTCGAGCGCCCACGAGACACGGGTTGCAATCCTCGAGGACGACCAGGTCGCCGAAATCTTCATCGAGCGCGAACGGCAGCGCGGCGTGGTGGGCAATCTCTACAAGGGCCGGGTATCGAAGGTCTTGCCCGGCATGCAGTCGGCGTTCGTTGATCTCGGACTCGAACGCGACGGGTTCCTCTACGTCTCCGACGTCACGGCGTCCACCGAAGAGTTCGACCGTCTCGAGACCGAAGACGACGAGCCGCCTTCGCCGGCCGTGGGCAACGGGGTGCCGCCGGCGTCGTCCCTGGATGATGCCCGGGGCGCGCTGAGTGAGAGTCGAGCAACGACGGCCCCGGGGCCTGCCGAGCGCCGGACGGCTTCCCCAGCCGGCGGACCCGGCGGGGCCGGGCGCGGCCGGCGGGATCGCGATCGCGATCGGGAACGAGGACCCGAGCCCAAGATCGAAGAGCTCCTGAAAGAAGGACAAGAGATCATCGTGCAGATCGCCAAGGAGCCGCTTGGCACCAAGGGGGCCCGCCTCACGTGCCACGCCACCATGCCCGGCCGGTTCCTGGTCTTCATGCCGACCGTCGATCACGTCGGCGTGTCACGGAAAATCGATTCGCGCGACGAGCGCAGCCGCCTGCGGGCGATTGTCCGCGAGTTCCGCGACCAGCACGGATTCACGGGCGGTGTCATCATTCGCACCGCGGCGGCCGGGCGCCCGAAGGACGACATCGTGTCCGACCTGAGCTACTTCCACCAGGTCTGGACCGAGATCCGTCAGAAGTCGGAGGCGTCGCGGGCGCCTGCTGTGGTGTATCAGGAGCAGAGTCTGGTGGCGAAGCTCCTTCGCGACCTGTTGACGGAGGAGTTCTCCGCGATTCGCATCGATAGCGAGCTCGAGTACCGTCGCGTCTGCGAGCTGGTCGAGCGCATCATGCCCCCGCTCGCGTCGAGGGTGAAGCTCTACGAGAAGGACTACCCGATTCTCGAGGAGTACGGCGTTCAGGCCGAGATCGATCGGGCGCTGCGCAGCAAGGTCTGGCTGAAGTCGGGCGGCTCGATCGTGATCAACCAGACGGAAGCACTCGTCGCCATCGACGTGAACACCGGCCGCTACGTCGGCAAGAAGACGGCAGGCCGTCTCGAGGACACGATTCTCAAGACGAACCTGGAAGCGGTGAAGGAAATCATCCGTCAGATCCGGCTCCGCGACCTGGGCGGCATCATCGTGCTCGACTTCATCGACATGGAGGAAAAGAAGAACCGCCAGAAGGTGTTTCAGGTGGTTGAGCAGGAGCTGCGGAAGGATCGGGCGCCGTCCAAGGCGTTGCAGGTGTCGGATTTCGGCCTCGTGATCATCACGCGCAAGCGCGTCAAGCAGAGCCTCGAGCGGGTGTTGACCGAGCCGTGTCCCTACTGCGCGGGGAGCGCCGTGATCAAGTCGAGCTCGACGATCTGCTACGAGATCCTCTCAGAGGTGAAGAAGATCAGCGCGGATCTCGACGGCCAGACACTCGTCTTGCGCGTCAATCCGGACATCGCGCGTGCGTTGCGCGAAGAGGAGCGGGCGGTCTTCAAGGATCTGAAACAGTCGCTCGGGCGCGACATCGCGCTCCGCCCCGATGCGCA
>JBOGIR010000089.1:0-31546 GCA_050742335.1 Vicinamibacterales bacterium
GCGACCAGGACGCGGCACCTTGTGCGCCAATCGCATCCGTCAGCGGGCGAAGCTCGGCGCCATCCGCCGATAGCACGTGCATCCGCAGTTTCCCGCTTCGCCGCAGCGCAATGGCGACCTGGCCGCCGTCCGGCGAGATCGCTGGAGCTTCCAGCGAGACCGCGTCTACGCCCTGCCAGATTTCAACCGCCTCGCCGTTGCGGTGCCGCCACAGCGCGCTACCAGCATTGCCTGACGACACGTAGAACAGTGACGCACCCGCAAAGCGAGGTGCCGTCGCGTTGACCGTCGGGACCGGAAAGGGTTTCGCATCGATTTCGGCGGCAGGAGTGTCGAGGATCGGCACACTCCAGAGGTTGGCGCTTGGATTGGAGACGGTCGCCACGAGACGGGTGCCGTCGGCACTGGCCGACACTGAGCTGTACTTCTCGAGGCCAAGACTCACGCGGCGCGTGAGCCGGCGCTCCACATCAAGCACCCACAGCCACGGTCCGGTCCCGTCCTCGTCCCGCGCGACGTAGGCGATCCTGCGCTGGTCGATCGGGGTTGGGTAGGCTACCTCGTTGTTGTGCTGCGTAAGACGCTCTGGCGTGCCCCCGGAAGCATCAAGGCGCCAGATGTCCATCTCTCTGGTCGCGGGACTGCCGCTGACGAAGTAGATCCAGCGACCATCCTGTGACCAGACTGGGAAGTGGTTGTGCCCGCCGGGGTTCGGGTTGATGAAGAGCTGCCGCGCATCGGTGCCGTCGCGCTCCGCCACAAACAGCGGATCGCCCGGATCGCGCGTGTGATACGCCAAGCGTGACCCGTCTGGAGACCACGCAATGTTCACGACGAGGTCGCTCAGGAAGGGGCGCGGTGCACCTCCCACGAGCGGCATGAGCTGCAGCCTCCTTCCGGGACCACCGCCCAGCCAGATCTGGGAGCCATCCGTCGAAAAACCCGGCGCCCGTACCGGCGCTGGCAGCTCGGTGTCTTTCCCCTGCGTCAGGTTGCGAAACGCTCCACTGCCCACCTGGCTCAGCCAGACATCGAACGGCCCATCCCGATCGGAGACGAAGGCGACAAATCTGCCGTCAGGCGAAATGGCGGCGTCCAACTTCTGCCCCTCGAAATCCGTCAACTGCGAGAAGCGTGCGCCTTCGAGCGGGCTTTCGATGGTCGCCGGTGTTCGGCCGGTTCGCTCAATCAGCAGGAGGGCGACAGCGAGGCCAAGAAGGATCGTTGCGGCCGGGAGTACGGCCTGTCGCCAACCCCAGACGCGGGATCCCGCTGACGCCACCGCCGATGACGCAGCCACTGATTCGCCTGACTTTTGCCGCGCCATCCTTCTGAGATCCACGACCAATTCCCGCATCGTCTGGTATCGGTCCGCTGGATCCTTTTCGATCGCTTTCTCCACGGCTATTCGCAAGCCGACCGGCAGATCGGCCGAAAGAGCTGCAGGCGCCTGATGGATGATCATCTGCAGGACTTCGAGGTCCGTTCCGCCCTCGAACGGTCGCCGGCCTTCGAGCAGTTCGTAGAGCACCACGCCAAAGGAAAAAATGTCGCTGCGGGCGTCCACGGATCTTCCTGACGCCTGCTCGGGGGACATGTAGGCGATCGTGCCGAGGACCACGCCCGGCCGCGTGGGGTCGCGCCCTGGAGCGCGAGTGGCCGCGTCGGACGTCGCAGCTTCGTCGAGCTTGGCGAGACCGAAATCGGCGAGCTTCGCGTAGCCGCTCTTGGTCACGAGAATGTTTTCGGGCTTGATGTCGCGGTGCAGGATGCCGGCAGCGTGCGCCGCCGCGAGCCCGTCAGCGACGCCGAGGAGGAGCTCCACGACCTGTCGCCAGCTCCGTTCCCCGCCACGTGCCCAGTCCCTCAGGGTGCCGCCATCGATGAATTCGGTGACCAGATACTGGCGGTCTTCCAGCTCTCCGGCCTCGTGCACCGTGAGAATGTGCGGGTGGTTGAGGGCGGAAGCCATCTGGGCTTCCTGCTGAAAGCGCCGCCGCGCTGAGGGATCGGCCAGTTGCGGGGAAAGAACCTTGATGGCAACAGGGCGGTTCAGTCGCGTATCGAGCGCTCGATACACCTCACCCATACCGCCAGTACCGAGCGTTGACTGGATTTCGTACGGTCCGAGGCGCGTGCCCGTCGTCAGTGCCATAGCTCTGCCGGGTGCCGGGATTATACGCCGCAGTGCTTAGTATTGAGCGCCTAGGGTGGCGGCTGTTCGAGACGGGCGCCAACGCACTACCTGGACAGCCCGGTCATCACGGGGTCTTCGGCTGGCAGTCCGCGAACGCCGGATTGTTTGGCGCATCGAGCGGGTGAAGACCACCCGCCGTGCGAGACGGGTCAACGACCCCGAGTCGCTTGCTGACGAACAGCACCTCATAGGCCCAGGTGGGAAACGGATCCAACCCCTCGACACACGCGGCGTTGTTGAAGTGAATGTGCGCCACGTGGAAGAACGTCTTCAGGCGCTCCACGACGGCCTGGTACTGCTGGCCCTCCACCCCGTGAAACTCCACCGCCATCTGATCGATCTGGCCGAGCACGTCGTTGGGCGCCAGCAACAACGCATTCCACTCCGCTCCTTCGACATCGATCTTCATCACGAAGTGTTTCGCACGGTCTCCGTTCCTGGTCAGCTGGTTCCCGATCGTGTCGAAGAACCGGCCTTCCTCGGTCCTGGTGATGCCGTCCACGCACTCCGCATGAAAGACTGTGTCTCCGCCCGGACACGCCGGCTGCGCCGTATTGAAGCAGTCGTACTGGTGGAGCCGGACCTTCAGCCTGGTCGAGACATCGCAGCCCCACTTGTCATAGCCGGCGATCCCGTACGAGTACCCCGACTGCACCTGACCCAGCAGGTTGCCACACATCAGATAGCCGCCGTCATTCGCCTCGCCGAACCTCTCGAGTTGGCAGTTTGCGAGCGCGACCGGTTGCAGCATCTCGAACAGCACACGGACGCGAGCCTGATTGACGCTCGCCTGACGAGCCGCATCGGCCCTGATCTGGCGATTCCTGTAGACCTTCACCTGGTTTCGCACGACCAGGCCGATGATCAGGACGAGCAGGGCGACGGCTGCGGCCAGCCATCGGCGTCTGGTCACTGACCATCCTCCCGTTCGAGCCGATAGAGGCGAACTTCGCTCCCCTCCCATTGGTCCACCGTCACGAGCCGCAGCGACGAGCGCCGATCGAGATCCGCGGTCACGCGTGCGAACTCGGACGACTCGTAGAACCGGCCGTGCACCGTGAGAAACTCGACCCCGCGGGCGCGCAGCACCCGGATGGCGCGATCCGAGGGGAACTCGCGCATGAGCTTCCGGAACGCCAGATAGCCCTCCGGCAGGAAACCGGTGGCGCCGTTGATCAGCCGGTTCCAGTGGAACGTTGAAAAGTACATGTACCGAAAGTCGTCCCCGAACACGCCATCGGGGGACGGGAGGGGAAACTCGGCCAGCACCGACGCGCGCCCGCCAGGGAGCGCGGCATAGACGCGAGGCGGCTGTCGCCAGAGCGGCTCCAGCGAGAGCACGGGACGCGCCTCAACGAGCGCCAGCAGCGCAAGCCCGACGACCAGGGCGCGCTGGAGCATCGGCCGCGTGACCCGCCGCGCGATGCGCGCCACACCGAAGCCCGCCAGCACGCTCAACGTGAGCGCCACGATCACGGCGAACCTCGCCGGCGCCCGCAGGCCGCGGAACGGCAGCACGTAGCGGTACAAGTACCAGTACACCGCGCCGTCCAACCCGAATGAGGCGTCCACAGCCAATACCAATCCGCCCAGATAGGCGAGACGAACCGCCGACAAGGGCGGGGCGAGGCCGATCGCGGCGAGCGCAACAGGCACCAGCCCGGGGAACAGCTCGCGTTCCGGGTTGTCGCCTGGCCTCGCGCGCGGGTAGACGCTGCGCCCGTGCGGCACGAGGTAGTCCGCGGGAACCGCGCTGAACTCTCGCACCTCGTCCTCCGGGCGCTCGCCGAGGACGCTTCGGTTCTGCCAGTAGGGGATAGTGGTGGGCACCAGAACTGCCGCCGCCAGCAGGGCGCCTGCCAGCAGGGGCCGGGCCGCGCGGCGGATGTCGACGTAGCCAGGCACGGGCTCTGCCCTTGATATCCCGCAGAGCCCGCGACTGGTTGACAGTGTTGGCTTGGCGCGCTCCGCGCGCCTGGGACCGCTATGCGGTCCAATCACCCACAGAATCACGGTGAGACACACGAGCAGGATCGAGAAGAAGAGACCGTAGTAGAGACTCGACAGCCCCTGCAACGCCACCACCAGTCCGGTCAGGAGCCCGTCGCGCCAACGATACGTCGCGATCGCGCGGTGGAACCACAGCAGTCCGAGCGGCATCCAGAAGGTGACCTGCAACTCCAGGTGGCTGTAGTGGGCACCGAATCGAAACGCACAGAACGCAAACAGCAGCCCCGCGACGAGTGCAGCGTCCGACCGGGCGGTCAGCGTCCGCACCAGCAGAAACATCGTCACGCCCGACAACACGATGCAGGCGAAGAGCAGCAGCTGGTACACGAGCACCTGGTGCATGCCCAGCCACAGCACGGGAGCGGCTGCCATCGCGGGCAGCAGCATCGCATCAGAAAACGCCAGCGTTCGCACGTGCGGGTGAAAGATATTCGCGTCGAACAGGTGCATCGGATCGCGGGGAAGTTGATGCGCGACCCATGACAGCCGCCAGATCGAGAGCAGCGGATCGCCGTGATCGGGCACGCTGAACGGCGCCAGGAGCTGCGGAAGAAGGATCCAGGCCGTCAGCGCCGTGAAGAAGACGAGCAGAAGCGTGAATCGCAGGGCGCGACGGGGGGCACCGATCCCGAGGCCCTCGTTCACGATCCCCAGCGGTGCGACATCGACCCCGGAATGTCTCACGCGGCTGAGCAGTGACGGTCTCGGCACGACGAGGTGTCGTACGACCGCGACCACCACCGCCCAGGCGAGAATGCGCCAGGGCGAGGTAATCGAGATGCGAAGGCCGTAGATCTCCTCGCGAAAGCCTCCCGTGATCTCGGTCGCCAGTATCAGCGCAATCAGCGCCGCGAACACGGCATCTGCAGCGTCGGCGAATCGGCGCCGGGAGATGTTCATTCCAGCCTCCGGCCGACGGTAGAATTGCCAATGATGCCCGAACAGCGAGGGACAGCATCATGATTCTGACGACAACGCCCAGCATCGAAGACAAGTCGATCAGCGCCTATCTCGGCATCGTGACCGGTGAAGCGATCGTAGGTGCCAATATCTTCCGAGACCTGTTCGCGAACATCCGCGACATCGTTGGCGGGCGCTCCGGAGCCTACGAACAGGAGCTGGAGCGCGCCAGGCACCTCGCGCTGGAAGATCTCAAGGCGGCCGCACAGCGGGTGGGCGCCGACGCGGTGGTGGGCATCGACCTCGACTACGAAGTGCTCGGCTCGAACAACGGCATGCTGATGGTGAGCGTGAGCGGGACGGCGGTCACGCTTCGATGAGCTGAATGCGGTTCGCGCCAGGCCTGCGCTTCCCGAAGCCCAGTCCGCCGAAGTGCAGACGCACGACTCATCGATCAGCATGGGTGACTGAGTCGCCGCGGGCCGGTACGCGTGCCGGATCGACGCCGTCCATTCCGGGCCTCGTCTCGGCGTCACTCAAGACGTCGAGAACGGAGGCGGCGATGGCGAAGAGGACAGGACCCAGCACGATGCCGAGGATGCCGAACACCTGCAGCCCGCCAAGCAGGGCGAAGAAGACCACGAGCTCGCTCAGGCCGATCCTGCCACCCACGAGCTTCGGCCTCAGGAAATTGTCGATCCCGCTGATCATCACGGTTCCCCACACGGCCAGGACGATCGCCTTCGGCCACTGCCCTGTGGCAAGCAGGTACACGGTGCCGGGCACCCACACGGCCGCAGCGCCGAACATGGGAAACACACTGGTCAGCACCGTCACCATGCCCCACAACGCCGCAGACGGGATCCCGAGGATCCAGAACATCAGCGCGCACAGGGTTCCCTGGAGAAAGGCGATGACGAGCACGCCGTAGACGCTGGCATGGATCACATCCTGTATGCGTGCGAGCATCGCTTCGCTCCGCACCCGTTCGAAGGGAAGCAGATCGGGAATCCGGCGAACGATGCGGGCGCCGTCGCGAAACAGCAGGAACGTCGCGAAGATCATGAAGACGAACGACACCACCAGGTTCGTCACATTCGCCGCGATACTGAGCGAGTACTGCGCGGTCAGGCTGCCGATTTCGCTCGCATGCTCGCTGATCCAGTCGAGGATCTCCGTCGCATCCAGCCCGAGCAGGCGAGTCACTCCTTCGTAAGCCCGGCGCAGCGGCTCGACCGCACTGGGGTCGAACCCGCTCTTGAATGTCTGCTGCAAATAATCTCTGAGCGCCAGGAGTTGATCGATGGCCAGCCCGGTGAGGAAGAACAGCGGGATGAGGATGACGCCCACGACCAGCACACTGCAGATGAATGCGCTCAGCGACACGCGGCCCGTCACGCGCGCAAGACGTTGATGCACCGGGAAAAACGTGATCGCCAGAACAGACGAGGATGCGATCACGCCAAGGAAGGGTCTGACGATCAGCAGACAGAAGTAGACGACGAAAGCGGTGGCGCCCAGAAAGATGACCCACCTGGCCGCCGCACGCTGTTGATGCCCCGTCGGGGCCGTCGAGCCGTCGGACATTCCCCCTCCGTCGATCCCCGGACAACCGGGTCCGGCTCGCCCGCACGGAGTGCGGGCAAGCAGACACCTGCTCCTAGCGAGGCGGAGCCACGGGCTCGGTGGTCTGAGGCGCAGCCTCGCTAGAGCTAGATCGTGCGGCTAGACTACGCCGAAGGCCCCTGACGGAGTCAAACTCGCCAAGGGCTCTGCTCTTGATATCCCCTTGATCGAAGCCCTTGGCTAGTGCATTTGTCTACTTGACGCGCTCCGGGCGCCGTGACCGTTATGCGGGTCGACCAATGGGCACAAGATCCTCGTTTGGAGCCGCATAACGGTCCAGTAGCTCCCACGCCGGGCTGGCCCGGGACCGAGCCAGCCCCTGGGGGGTCAGGCGGCTGTGGCATGCCTCTTCAGTCGACGAACGTCGAACCCGCCGATCATGAGCATTGTGCCCCAGACGATCGCGTAACTGGCGATCAGCCAGAGCACCGCCAACGCGCCGACCTCAGGGCGCCACATCAAGAGGACCCCGAACGCGATGCCCAGAATGCCACCAAGCGCGAGCCACCACTCCCCCGTGATGTCGTGGCGCAATCTGATGGCGGCAATCACCTGCAGCGCACCCACGGCCACCGCCCACACGGCGATATACACGAGCAACGCAACGGCCGTGATCGCCGGATGCGTCAGCGTCAGCACGCCGATCAACACACCGAGCACGCCCTGCAACAGCAGGATCCACCAGTCCTCGGTCATCTTGCGTCCGGCGATCGCGTGAATGGTCGTGAACACCCCATCTGCAAAGGCATACGCGCCGAAGAAGAGCACCAGTATCGCCAAGGTTGCACCGGGAAACGCGAAGGCCGACACACCGAACAGGATGGCGACGATTCCGCGCATCACCAGCACCCACCAGTACCTCGAGAAGAGCGTGAACATGTCGAACCTCCAGCCAGCCGCGAACCTGTTCTCGAGCCACCGCCGAGACCGGCTCCGAACGACACACGGCCATTCATACAGTGAGCAACCGCAGTACCACCCGATCGCCTCATGGGCATCCACTGCTCGGCTCGCCGGATGGTCAACCCATGCGCACGACGGCAGTCACGGGCACGACCTGAGCTTTTCGCCCAATGGGATCAGAGATCTCGAAAGACGCGCGGCTACGTCGACGCCCTGATCAGCGCGTCGTAGTCGCCTGGCGTGTCCACGTCGATCAGGCACCCCGCGTCGTCCACCGGCACGTTCACCACATCGTGGGCGTGCGCATGGACGACGGCCCGTGCGCCCTGGGTGAGGGGCGCGCGCCGCAGCTCGTCGAACACCGCCCGATCGAACAAGACGGGATGGCCGTGCCGCGCACCAACCGCCGGGCGGACCACCGGTGCACGCGCGTTTTTCCACGCGTCGATCACGTGGCGGATCGTCGAGGCACGGACCATGGGAATGTCGACGGGCGTGACCAGGACCGACTCCAGGTCAGGCCGGGCGGCAGCCTCCAGGCCGATCCACAACGACGAAAGCTGACCGCGAGCCGGATCGGGGTTGGTGAGAAAGGATGGCGAAGCGGGCGGCTCATCGGCGGCAACGGCTGCCACAATGGCGTCGTGCTGCCTGCCGGTCACGATGACGACGTCGGTGATCCCGGCAGCGGCAAACGTCCGAACGAGCCGCGCCACAAAGGGCCGACCGTCGGGGTCGGGCAGCAGCGCCTTGGCCGTGCCCATGCGTGTGGACGCGCCGGCAGCCAGAATAAGCGCGACGATCATCGTGCAAATCGTACCGGGACCGCTGCGTTAGCGCAATTTGCAGGCACGCAAGGAGTTCGGGCACTCCTTGACTTCCCCGTCGGGACTTCCTACACTGGCCGCGCTTTCAGAGCGCCGGTGCCCGCTGGACCGCTACATTCGTGGTGGCTTCATACTTCGCTCACCAGCGGTTCATGGAGCGCCTGGGATTTGCCCCAGGATGACGCGCATCGGAGGACACGGCCATGCCAACCGGGACTATCGCACGCCTCCTCATCGACAAGGGATTCGGCTTCATTCGCGATGAAGGCGGTATAGAGCATTTCTTCCATCGCAGTGCCGTGCGGGGCGCGGTGTTCGAGTTGCTGCGAGAAGGGCAGCGTGTGGAATTCCAATCGGAAGAATCCACGAAAGGACCGCGCGCGGGTGACGTTCGCTTGATCGAGAGCTAGACTCATCTCACCCGGCCCCTGGCGGGGCCGGGGACCCGCCCTCGTATCCCACCGTACAGTCCCCGAGCCGATCGCGCGCGCAACGGGAGTGCGCGCGCACGGCTCCCACCGAACGATCTACGCAGCGGTCGAGTTGGTGTCCGAGCGAATGTTGCCCGCCCGAGGTCCTTTCGCAGAGGGCTCCTCGTCGAAGCTGACCCGCTGTCCTTCGTTGAGCTCCTCGAAGCTTCCGGTCTTCACCGAACTGCGGTGGAAGAACCACTCCTGACCACCGTCGTCACGGATGAACCCGAAACCCCGATCCCGAACTATTCGTTTAATCGTGCCGTTCGCCACGTCGAATAACCTCCACGGGTCGTTCACCGTTGACCCGAATCGCCTCAGTTCCAAGTTCTGTTCCACGACGGCCCACAGATGGGCTGGACGCCACCAGAGGCCCCGTGGAGCCGGCATCCTCAACGGACGGGATGGGCAAACCAGCCGCGCCAGCCCGACGTCGATGCTAACTCGCCGGTCGCCGGACGCAAGGTGAGTACCCGATCGCAGACCGCACGGGCAAAAGCCGTGTCTGCGGTCAATACGAGCACGGCCAACCCACGCCTCGAGGCAACGGCTGCCAGATCGCCCGCCAGACGGGACACCTCATCGGGCGGCACGCCGGCGTTGGGATGTTCGGCAAGGAGCACCTGGGGATCGAGCGCCAGCGCTTTGCCGAGACGAACTCGCGTCCGGGTGACGGGGCCGGCGGCCCCCATCGACCGCCTCCTTTCGGCCACCGGAATACCAACTTCGTCAGCGATCTTTCCGACTTGGCTGCGGAGATCCGCCGGCATGTCGTCGACCTCGAACGACAGTGGCAGGGCCAGGTTCTGCTCAACGCTGAGCTCGTCAACGAGGACGGTGCGCTCGCTCAGGATGCCGAATCGATCGAGCGAACGAAGCCACGTGTCCGAATCGGTGATGTGGGGCGTCGGGGCCCCGAAGATCTCGACGTCTCCCGCATCGGGCAGCGTCGCCGCAGTGATCAGGTTGACCAGGACTTCGGCGGCCGCGCGGTCGAAGCCGAGGAGCGCCACGGTCTCGCCCTGCCGAAGCACGAAACGCTCAATGCGCAACGGCCGCAGGCCGGAATGGTTCTTTCTGACGCCGCGGAGCTCGATGACAGGCTCGGGACGACCCTGAGCCAGGTCGAAGGGTCGAAGGGTCACCGCGCGGCGCGCGCAGCAGGTGAACTGTGCCTCGCCGGCCGCCGCCGGCGTCCCTGACGTTTCACAAGGGCGCGGTATTCCCGTATCAGCAGCTCCAGATGCTGGCGTTCCTCGTCGGCGAATTCCAGGAAGACCTGTTTGCCTTCGGAATCCTCGAAGCGCTCTCCGTACTTCTTGAAGAAGCGGTGCGATCCGCGCTCGCAGCGGATGCCAATCAGCAGCGCCTGCTGATCGTTGACGCCGCGAGCCAGCCGATCGGCCCCTTCCGCGAACAACCCGTGCGCCGCGCCCTTGAAGAACAGGAACGTCGGCCTCGATTCGAGCTGGGGATCGCGCTGGAGCAGCTCGTTGTAGCGCACCTCGAGCTTGCTGAGGTGCTCCTTCTCTTCCTTGGCGAGATCCTCGAACACCTTCCGCCCGCGAGGGTCGCGCGTGAGCCGGGCGGCGCGGCTGTAGAATTCCAGGCCGCTTCGCTCGGTCGCGATCGCGATGCGCAGCGCGTCGCGTGCAAACAGCAGGTCCTTGTGGCCGTCGGGCAGCGTCGACTGCCGGCCCGTGCGGCACTCCTCACACGTGCCGTAGATCTGCACGACGCTTTGAGACGCCGAGAAGCTGCGCGCCGAGGCCACCTCTTCGACCAGCGCCTCGATGTCGGAGCTGAGGAATTCAAACGATCGATGACAGGTCTTGCAGATCAGATGGAAGTGACGGGGTTGGCGGTACGAGTGCTCGAACCGGAATCGCCCCTCGCCAAAGTCCACTTTGCGCGCAATGCCGGCATCCACCATCCACTGCAGCGTCCTGTAGACGGTGGCGCGGCTGATTCGCTGATCTTCGCGGCGGATGAAATCGACGAGGTCGTCGGCGCTGAGATGCCCTTCCTGGCGGAGAAAGACGTTGACAATCTGTTCCCGCTTGCTCGACCGCTTGCCTCCCGTGGGCTTGAGACGTGTGAGATCTGGAAGGGTGGTCACATGAACGTACTTTGACCTTTGACTTTTCCCTTTGACTTACACGTTACACATTGAAGGACTGGCCGCAGCCGCAGGTGGAGACCGCGTTCGGGTTTCTGATCGTGAAGCCGCCGCCGGTGACCGTTTCGACGAAGTCCACTTCGGCGCCCTTCAGGTAGCTGATGCTGACCGGGTCGATGTAGAGCTTCACGCCATTCGACTCGAAGATCTGGTCGGCGTCTCCGCCGCCTTCCTCGATCATGAGGCCGTACTGAAACCCCGAGCAGCCGCCGCCCTGCACGAACACGCGCAGGCCACTGCCCGCCTTGCCTTCCTCGGAGAGGAGCTCATGGATCTTGGACGCCGCTGTTGAGGACACGTTGATCATGGTGTGGACACTCCCGAAAACACGTTCAGTCGATTATAAGCTCCGCCGCCGGCCCCAGCAAGCGCTGCAGCTGACGCTCAACTCGTTGCGTCGATTGAGTTTACGCTCCAGACACCACCCTTACGTCGTTCCGGCGCCGATCGCCGCAAGCTGTTTCGCCGATTCCTGTTCGACGTCGCGGTGCAGACTGTGCCCGTGAGCATCCATCGTGACGATGGCCGGGAAGTCAGTGACGTGCAAGTGCCACATCGCCTCCGGCGTTCCGAACTCCATCAACGAGACACCATCGACGCGGTCGATGGATCGAGCGTAGAACTGCGCGGCGCCGCCAATGGCGTTCAGATACACGGCGCCGGCTTCCTTCAACGCACCCAGCGTCTTCGCGCCCATACCACCTTTGCCAATCACCGCGCGTACACCATAGCGCCGGATGATGTCCGCCTGGTACGGCTCTTCGCGAATGCTCGTCGTGGGTCCGGCCGCGGTGATCTTCCAGTGATCGCCCTGCTTTGCGACGACGGGCCCGCAGTGATAGAGCACCGACCCACCGAGCTGGACCGGCGGTTCATGCTTCATCAGATGCGCGTGCACCGCGTCACGACCCGTGTAGACACGCCCCGACACGAGCACGACGTCTCCCACCCTGAGCGCACGGACCTGCTCTTCCGTCAATGGCGTGTGCAACGCGATCTCGCGGCCCGTGCGCTGGAAGCCGGCCTGGTCGGCCATGGCGGCCACCGGCGTGGCGGGATCGCGATAGAGCCAGCGCGTGATGTCCCCCGTACGCCCGTCCAGCCACACGCCCAGCCGGCGAAACGCCCAGCACTCGTAGGCCACCGACACGAAAAAGCTGGCTGGAAGGCGATTGAGCACGCCGACCTTGCATCCAATCAGCGAGGTGCGTCCTCCAAAGCCCATCGCCCCGATGCCCAGCTTGTTCACCTCGCCCATGATTGACGCCTCGAGCTCCGCCAGACGCCGGTCCGCGTTCACGTCGTCGAGCGTGCGAAAGAGCTGTTCCTTCGCGTGCACGTACCCGGATGTGCGGTCGCCGCCGATGCACACGCCCACCGCGCCGGGCGCGCACCCCTTTCCCTGCGCCTGCCACACGGCGTGAAGAATGCACTTGCGGACGCCTTCCAGCGTGCGGTCGGCGCGACCCAGTCCTGGGAGCTCCACAGGCACTGAGTACTGGGCGTTCATGTTCTCGCAACCGCCACCCTTCAGGATCAGCCTCACCTCGATGTCGTCGCGATCCCACTGCTCGAAGTGAATGATGGGCGTGCCGGGCCCGAGATTGCTGCCCGAGTTCTCGCCTGTGATGGAATCGACCGAGTTGGGCCGCAGTTTCCCGCGGCGCGTCGCCTCGGCGACGGCATCGTGGATCTGCGCTTTCATCGCGATCTGATTGGCACCGACCGGCGTCTTCACTTCGAAGGTGGGCATGCCGGTGTCCTGGCAGATGGCGCCCTCACAATCGGCGGCCTGGTCGATGTTCTGGGCGATGATCGACAGCGCCTGCGCAGACTGGGTTCCGGCGGTCTCGGTCGACATCGCCACTTTCATCGCCGCGCGGACGTCGGGTGGCAGATCGGTCGAGGTGCGGACGATCAACGTGAGGACGCTGTCGTAACAAGCTGGTGCCATCCGAGCAGTATAATTGAGGGTGCGAATGTCAGCCTCCGCGAGCAGACATGCAGTTCAGAACGGAGCGCGATCCTCTCGGTGAGTTTCCGGTTCCCGCCGACGCGTACTACGGCATCCAGACAGCCCGCGCGGTAACCAATTTTCCCATCAGCGGACTGCACCTGCCAGCCGATCTCGTCGTCGCCACCATTCTCGTCAAGAAGGCGGCGGCCGAGGCGAATATCGCGCTCAATCGTCTCGACACCTCCATCGGCGAGGCCATCGTGCGGGCCGCGGACGAGCTGCTCGGAGGGGCGCTTCGCGACCAGTTCGTGGTGGACGTGTATCAGGCAGGCGCCGGCACGTCGCACAACATGAACGCGAACGAGGTGCTGGCCAACCGCGCGTCGGAGCTGCTCGGGGGATCCCGCGGCGAGTACCGTCTCGTGCATCCAAACGATCACGTCAACATGGGACAGTCCACAAACGACGTGTTTCCGACGGCAACCCGACTAGCGCTGCTGATGATTCACGGCGCGCTCGTGGCGTCCGCGCACGCGCTCTCGGCGTCGTTCGCGAAGAAGGCACAAACCTTCGATGCCGTCCTGAAGGTGGGGCGGACGCACCTGCAGGATGCGGTGCCGATGACGCTCGGGCAGGAGCTGGGCGGATACGCGGACTGCCTCGCCCGGGGCGTAGACGACGTCGAGCACGCGGCCAGGGGGCTCCACGAGCTCAACCTCGGAGCAACGGCGGTTGGCACCGGGCTCAACGCAGGCGAAGAGTACGCAACGTTCGCGATTCGGAACTTGAGCCGGTACACCGGATTGCCGCTCGAGCCGGCGTCGAACCGTTTCCGCGTGACGCAGAGCATGGGGGACGTGGTCGCCTATTCCGGCGCCATGCGGCGTCTGTCGGTCGAACTCGGAAAGGTGGCCAGCGATCTGCGCCTCCTCGCCATGGGCCCGCGCGCCGGCCTCAGCGAAGTGATCCTGCCCGCGGTGCAGCCGGGCTCCTCGATCATGCCGGGGAAGATCAATCCCTCCGTGCCGGAGATGGTCAACCAGGTCTGCTATCAGGTGATGGGTTGCGATCTGACCGTCGCCGCGGCCGGCGAGGCCGGGCAACTCGAGCTCAACGTGATGATGCCCGTCATTGCCTGGAATGCCCTCCACATGTCCACGATTCTTCGCGAAGCGATGGCGGCACTCCGGCTGCGCTGTGTGGACGGCCTCGAAGCCGACGCCGCGCGGTGCCGTGAGCTCCTCGATCGCAGCACGGCCATGGCCACGGCGCTCGGGCCATACATCGGGTATGCGAAGACGGCCGAAATCGCCAAGGAATCGGTCAGAACCGGCAAGTCGATCGGCCAGCTCGTGCTGGAACACGGGCTGATGGACGAACGGCAGCTTTCGCGCATCCTGTCTGCCGAAAGCATGACGCGTCCTGGTATCGTGGGAGAGGGAAAACAGTGAGAGCCACGGTCTTCTTCCTGGTCGTCGTCCTGCTCGGATCCGGTCTCGCTCGGCTCGACGCGCAGACGCCAGCCGCCGGCCGGCACGCGCCGCTGTTTCCGCCGCAGGACCTCGGGCTGCTCGAGGGACCCGACCGGGAGGCCTGGCAGAAGCCGGACGAGATCATGGACGCGCTGGGCATCGCCGACGGCGCGTCGGTGGCCGACATCGGTGCCGGCGCCGGCTGGTTCACCATTCGCCTCGCGCGGCGGGTGGGCCCGAACGGCGTCGTGTTCGCGCAGGACGTGCAACGACAGCCGCTCGAAGCGGTTCGTCGTCGAGTCGCCCGTGAAGGGCTGCTCAACGTGGAATCGCGGCTCGGCTCGGACAGCAACCCGAACCTCCCGTCGCGATCGTTGGACGCGGTGCTGATCGTCGACACGTACCCTGAAGTCGAAAATCGTGTGACGTTTCTCCGCAATCTCGCCGCCGCTCTCAAGCCGGGCGGCCGTATCGGCATCGTGAACTACAAGCCGGGCAGCGGGGGGCCGGGGCCTTCGCCTGAAGAAGGCGTGCGGGTGGAGAGCGGTGCGGTCGAACAAGACGCGCGAGCAGCCGGGCTGCGGGTCGTCGGGCGTCAGACGCTTCCCTATCAGTACCTGCTCGTCCTCGGCAGGTGAGCGCGAGTTCCGGGGTCAGACCCCGCTACGGCCCATCACCGGGGTCTAACCCCCGAACGGCTCGTCACCAGGGTCGGACCCTGTGGTGACCCTTGCGGTACAATCCGCGATGATGAGTCGGACAGGTCTCTCAGCGACGTTTCTCGACGCCCTCGTTGCGCGCAGTGATGCCCGTCGCGGTGCCATCAAGCTCGCCGCCATGCTCTTCGTCGCGGCGCTCACCGCGGCCGCTGCGCAACTGAGCGTAACCCTGCCGTTTACCGAGGTGCCGTTTACGCTCCAGCCCATGGTCGTCTTGTTGGGTGGTTTGGTGCTTGGACCGCGGCTCGCGGTGGGAAGCCAACTCCTCTATCTGTCCGCAGGTATCGTGGGCGTGCCGGTGTTCGCACCGTCGGCAACGCTTCCGCCCGGTGCACTCCGCCTGATCGGGCCGACGGGCGGCTATCTGCTGTCGTACCCCTTGGCGGCATGGCTCGTTGGTGTCCTGGCGGAGCGAGGATTCGATCGGCGGTACGTCACGTCCGTGATGGCGATGCTGGCGGGGCTCGTCGTTGTGTACGCATGTGGAGCGGCGTGGCTCGCGTTCTTCGCTCGAGGTGTCACGCAGGCCGCTCCTATCGGGCTGCAGGCCGCGCTCGTTTCGGGCGTGTATCCGTTCATCATCGCGGATGTGTTGAAGCTTCTCGCCGCCGCCGGCATCTCGCCGATGCTCTGGCGCCTGGTTGGGACAGAGAGGCGGTAAACGCAACACCATCGGTGTTGGTCCGCGTCAGTCCCGTGCTTCACTTGAATCGATGATCGGATGAACGATGATCGCATGATCAGTTGGTTCATTGTTTCAATCAAATCATCCGGTCATCGATCATTCGTTCATCGATGCAAGTGAGCGCCGGGCATGGTTCACCGCCCGGTCGGCCCAATCGCTCTATGCGGACCGCCCTGACCATCGCCGGCAGCGACCCCAGCGGCGGGGCCGGCGTGCAAGCCGACCTCAAGACCTTCGCGGCGCACAGCGTCTACGGGCTGAGCGTCATCACAGCCATTACCGCGCAGAACACGTCCGGCGTCACTGCCTTCGAGGCGCTCTCCTCGGATCTCGTCACCTCGCAGATAGAGTCCATCGTCTCGGATATCCCGCCCGACGCAGCCAAGACGGGCATGCTCGCCACGGCGGCCATTGTCGAAGTCGTTGCTGCCGCCGTTACCGATCTCGAGATTCCCCTGCTGGTCGTGGATCCGGTGATGATCGCCAAGAACGGCGCCGCCCTGATCGACGATGAGGCTGTTGCAGCCATGAAGGCCGAACTGCTGCGACGCGCATTCGTCGTGACGCCGAACATCGCGGAGGCGGAAACACTGTCCGGGCTGACGATCCGAACAAACGCCGACCGGCGGGACGCGGCGCGACGGATCGGCGCGCTCGGCGCGACGGCCGTCATCATCAAGGGGGGCCACGTCGCATCTGCGGAGATCGTCGATCTGCTGTACGACGGCCATCGGTTCCTGGAGTTTCGCACCGAGCGCGTGGCCGGGCGGAGCATACACGGTACCGGCTGCACATTTGCCGCCGCGCTGGCCGCGCGATTGGCGTCTGGCGGTTCGCTGAACGACGCCGTGCCACAGGCGCAGCAGTACGTCGCCGGCGCCATCCGCCGGGCGGTCACTCTCGGGCGCGGCCATGGGTTGATGGATCACTTCTGGGAGGGTTCGAACGACTCGGTATACTGATCGTATGGCCCTGGTCGCGGTGACGTTCGAGCCGCTCGATCTGCCGGCGCTGACCCGCGAACTGGTCCGGCGAGGGCCGGACACTGGCGAACCGGTCCGGCTGAAGCCGGACACTACGTACGAGCCGGTCCGGCTAAAGCCGGACACTACGTACAATGGAGGTCCCACGCGCGACAGAGGTCCTACGTACGGCAACGATCCGGCCCACGGTGGTTCGGGCGACGGTGCGGTTGCAGCGTTCACCGGGTTGGTGCGCGACCACAATCAGGACCGCCGTGTGCGCTTTCTCGAGTACGAGGCGTACGAGCCGCTCGCCGTGCGCGCGCTTGCGCAGATCGTCGACGAAGCACAGACGGCCTGGCCGGCCGTGCGACTCGCCGTGCACCATCGAATCGGACGGCTCGAGATTGGCGAAGCCAGCATCATCATCGCCGCCGCGTCGCCGCATCGCGCCGCCGCGTTCGCCGCATGCCGCTACGCGATTGAGCGCGTCAAGCAGATCGTGCCCATCTGGAAGCGCGAGCACTTCGACGGCGGCGAGGTCTGGCTGGAAGGCGCCACCGCCGATCCGAACGACGAGGCGGCAAAGCAGACGGCATACCGAATTGCATGCGCGTAACCGTGCGGCTCTTTGCGCGGCTTCGCGACCTGGCCGGCGCCGGCGAGCTGGTGCGTGAGGTGCCGGACTCGTCGACGGTACACACCGTCTGGAGGCTGCTGACGGCCGAAATGCCGTCGCTGACGCAGTACGAGGGCGTCATGTCGGTGGCCGTCAATGCCGAGTACGCTCGGATGGCGGCTCCAGTCCACGACGGCGATGAAATCGCATTTCTGCCGCCGGTCTCGGGAGGATGATGTTCGACAAGCTGCTTGCCGTTGAATCACAGTACGAGGAGCTGGCGACGCGCCTCGGTACGGCCGAGGTCCAGTCGGACCCTGGCGAATACCGGAAAGCCGCCAAGAAGCTGTCGGACCTCGAGCCGCTCGTTCAGAAGTACCGGGAATACAGAGCCGTACAACGAGACATCGAGGGCGCCGAGGAACTCATCAGCGGCACCGACGCCGAGATGCGCGAGCTGGCCGAAGAGGAGCTCAAGGACCTGACAGAGAAGCGCGAGGCACTGCTCGGAGATCTCCGAACCCTCCTGATCCCGAAGGATCCGAACGACGAGAAGGATGTCATTCTCGAAATCCGCGCCGGCACCGGCGGCGAGGAAGCCGCGCTGTTTGCCGCCGACCTGTTCCGCATGTACAGCCGCTTTGCCGAACGGCAGGGCTGGAAGCTCGAGGCGATGTCGACGAGCGAGAGCGCCACCGGAGGGCTCAAGGAGATCATCGCGTCGATCGAGGGACGCGGCGTGTACAGCCGTCTGAAATACGAAAGCGGCGTGCACCGCGTGCAGCGGGTGCCGGCCACAGAGGCGAGCGGCCGCATCCACACTTCCACCGCGACGGTGGCCGTCCTTCCCGAGGCCGAGGAAGTCGATATCCAGATCAACGACAAGGACCTGCGGATCGACACCTTCTGCTCGAGCGGACCCGGGGGACAAAGCGTCAACACCACATATTCAGCTGTCCGCATTACGCACCTTCCGACCGGCATGGTCGTGTCGCAGCAGGACGAGAAGTCGCAGATCAAGAATCGCGCGAAGGCCATGAAGGTGCTGCGGGCACGTCTCTACGAGATGGAGATGCGCAAGCAGCAGGAAGCGATCGCGAAGGAGCGGCGTGGGCAGGTGGGAACCGGCGAGCGCTCCGAGAAGATCAGAACCTACAACTTTCCTCAGAGTCGCATCACCGATCACCGTATCAACTACACGACCCACCGGCTGCACGACGTGCTCGAAGGCGATCCCGGCGAGATCCTGGATCAGGTCATCGCCTTCTATACCGCCGAAAAGCTCAAGGAAGCGACCGCGGTCAGTTGACGCTGCGGGAAAGGCTGGCAGAGGCGCGCGCTCGGCTGGTCGCAGCGGGCATCGCTCAGACCGAGGCGTCTGTCGATGTGGACGTGTACGTGCGCACGATTCTCGGGTGGGACCGCACGCGACTGCTCGCCGAACAATCCAGACCGATTCCGGCGGAGCTGGAACCGACGTTCTCGAACTGGATTACTCGCCGCGAACACCACGAGCCCACCGCGTACATCGTCGGCGTGCGCGAGTTCTGGGGTCTCGATTTCCTTGTCACCCCCGCCGTGCTCATCCCGCGGCCGGAGACCGAATTCATCGTCGAGGAGGCGTTGTCCATCTTGTCATCCGGAGACCTGAAGGTCTCCGGCTACCGGACGTCTGAAAACCACCGGACGTCCGAAAACCTGCGAATCGCGGATATCGGGACCGGCAGTGGCTGCGTCGCGGTGACGTTGGCCCACGAGCGTCCCGGCTGTCGGATCGTCGCCTCGGACGTGTCCGCCGCTGCACTCGACATCGCGCGGGCAAACGCGATCCGGCACGGCGTGGCCGACCGCATCGAGTTCGTGGTCACGTCGTACCTGCATGGGATCCCGGGCATGTTCGACGCCATCACGGCGAATCCGCCCTATGTAAAAGACGGCGACAAGGCTGCGCTGTCGCCAGACGTGCGGCACGAACCGGATGTGGCGCTGTTTGGCGGGACTGCAGGGCTGCGCGACATCGGCGGCGTGCTGGAAGCCGCGGTGGCCACGCTGATGCCCGGCGGGTGGCTCTTCATGGAATTCGGTTTCGGACAGGAAGACGACGTGACGGCGATGGTCGCGATGCGCCCGGCGCTGCGACTCCGCCGCGTACGCAGCGACCTGCAGGGAATTCCCCGAACGGCTATCATTCAACGGGAATGAGTGACTGCCTCTTCTGCAGGATCATCGCGGGTCAGATTCCCGCAGCCATGGTCCACCAGGACGACACGCTGGTGGCGTTCAAGGACATCAATCCGCAGGCGCCGTTGCACCTTCTGATCGTCCCGAAGAAACACATCGCCTCCTTGAACGAGCTCTCGTCCGAAGACGACGCACTGATTGGCGTGATGATGCGGCGAGCCGCCGCGCTGGCAAGAGTGCACGGTTACCACGAGCGGGGATACAGAACGGTTTTCAATACGAACCGTGAGGCAGGCCAGACCGTGTTCCACATTCATCTGCACCTGCTCGCGGGACGCGGCTTGACTTGGCCGCCGGGCTGATTCAGCGGTTCCGGGAAGAACCTATTGTAGATTTCAGATTGGTCGAGTGGAGATTGTTGTCGAATGACGACTCTCGATTGTCGACTGGATTGCGATTGACTGCGCATTCCGCCAATCGACGATCAGCTCACGAAATCGTCATTCAGAAATCGTCAACAATCATCAATCGGCCAATCTGAAATCTGCACTAATTCTGTGACTTCACGTACCCGCTGACCGCTGCGATCGCTTCGCCGTCGTTCGCGGGCCGCTGGCGGGCCATCAGAGTGACCCACTCGCTCGGCTTGAGTCCCTTCACCGCTCCCATCGACGCCTCGGGAACCCGCACGCGCACCGTGATCAGATCGCCGGTCACGTCACGGGACGCGAGTTCGACCGGCAGCGCGAAAAATTCCACGATGCGCTGGGCAGCGTCGTACCTGGTGACGCGGCGCACGGCGCCCGCGTGAAGGTCCTGACCCGACCACGTCAGCAGCACACGATCGCCGGCGTTCAACCGCTCCACGTCGGCGGCAGCCGCGCGCAGCAGCCGCGCTTTCACCGTCAGCGTGCGCGTCGCCGGGTCGAGCGACACCAGCTCACCGTGCCACAGATAGGTGTCTCCGCTACGCAGCTGCGCGGGCGCAGGCTGCGGCGCCCCGCCCTGCCGACCACCCTGTGCGGCCCCGCCTTGTCGTCCCTGCGCCGACGCAACCCCCGCTCCAACGCACACGACGCACACCGCCACTGCGATCAGTCGCCTGAACATAGACCCTCCGTCCGTACTAGTCTTCAGTCTTTGGTCTTTGGTCTTTAGTCCTCAGTCTCTTGTCTCCAGTCGCTGGTCTCTAGCCCTCAGTTACCCATGGCGCAAGACCCAAGGCGTAGAGCCCCACGAAAGACTAGAGACCAAAGACGAAAGACCAGGGATATCAGGAAATAGTTCCAGCGGCGAGTATTTATACATCAAAAAGGTGCGTCACTCATCGTCTCGTCGTGCGTCGCCGGCGTACGGACCGGCGACAACCACGGTCGCGTGGGCGGGGGCGAGCGTCCGGCGGGCTGCCTGGTGCACCTCGTCGCGCGTCACGGCCATCAGCAGATCGGGCACGCGAACGTCGTAGTCGAGCCCGAGGCCGAAGAACTCCTCCGTCTGCAGGAACGTGGCAATGCCTGCATTCGTTTCGAGGGTACGAGGCATCGACGCGACGAGATACTGCTTGGACTCGGCTATCTCGGCGTCGGTGGGCCCCACGTCGGCGAGCCTTGCCAGCTCCTCGTCTATCGACGTGACGGCGCGATCGACGTTCGCAGGACTGACCCCGGCGCGGATCGTCAACGGACCCGGGATCACATTCGCATCGAGCGAGCTGAACACGTAATAGGCCATGCCCTGCCGCTCGCGAATGCTGTCGCCCAGCCGCCCGCCCAGGGAATACTGGCCGAGAATATTGTTCATCAGCCAGTACGCGTAATAGCCGGGATCCGAACGCCGAATGCTGACGAACCCGTAGGCGACGTCGGCCTGGGCCTTGTTCATCATCGGGATCACGCGGACACGGCGGCCGGATGCGCGCGGCACGGCCTCGAGCTGCGCCGGTGGCGGGACTGGCGCCTGCCAGGAGCCCAGGGCGGCGCGTGCCGCCTCGATCGCGCCGACCGGCTCGATATCGCCGACCATCACCAGCGACAGCGAGGCCGGACCGACCCTCGCGGCGTGAAAGTGCTGCAGCGCGGCACGATCGATCGCGGCCACGCTTTCGACCGTACCCCGGGGCCGACGACCGTAGCCGTGCGAGGAGCCGTACAGATCTGCCAGCAGACCTTCGGTCGCTGCCACCGCAGGGTTGTCCTCGTCCTGACGAATCAGCGTCACGATTTCACCGCGCCTGGTGCCGACTTCATCCTCCGGAAACGCCGGATGCATGACGATGTCAGCGAGAATTCCGAGGACGTCCTCCAGATCCTCGACGAGGCAGGTGCACACCAGCGACAGGACGTGGCGGTTCACACTGGCAGACAACGACACGCCACGCCGGTCGAGCTCCTCGGCTATGGCCTCGGCCGAACGTGCCGAGGTTCCCCGATCGATGGTGCGCGACACGAAGTGTGCGAGACCCGGCTGGTGCGGGGGATCGAACACCGTTCCGGCGCCGAACGCCGCGTGGATGGTGACGGCGGGTGTCACCTGCGACTGCTTGGCGATGACGACGGCCCCGTTGTCGAGCACGGCGCGAACCGGCGTGAGCCCGCGGTGAGTCGCGGTGGTCATCAATGCCTGCCCGGCGGCGTCACCGAAACGCAGCAGCGAGGTGCATGATTCATTGCCTACTCCGTGTCTCTGTGCCTCTGTGGCCCGTTGAGACCGGTCCGGCGCCAGCACCCTCGCCGGCGGGCGTGTGCGTGCCGGACCCGATCGGCAGCGGCTCGAACCACGCAGTGGTGCGGTTGGTCGCTGCAAGCCGTTCGGAGGCCGCTGCCGCGACCTGGTCAACCGTCACCGATTCGATCCGCGCCTGCAGCGACGCGAGCCATCGCCAGCTCGCGATCGTCTCGAAAAATCCGAGCTGATGCGCGATGTTCGTAATGCTGTCGTTTTCGAACACCAGACGCGCGCGCAACTGGTGAACGGCTTTCTCGAGTTCCGCCGTCGTAATCCCACGTGTGCGCACACGGTCGAGTTCGGCCAGCACGGCCTCCTCCAGCCGGGCGAGCGGCGTGCCGGCGGTTGCCGTCAGCGAAATGGTGTAGAGAAACGGTTCCGCGGTGGGAACGAGTCCCGCGGTCACTGACGACGCCAGCCCCGTGTTGACCAGCCCGCGATACAACCTGGCGCTTCGCTGCGGCGGTGGCGTCCGGAAGCTCGCCCACAGGTTGACGCCCTTGGCTCCCGTGAGCACAGCATCCAGCAGGAGCAGGGGAAAGAAGTCGGGATCGCCGATCGACGGCGCGTGGTATCCGAGTTTCAAGTAGGCCGTCGTTCCCTCGCGCGACAGTGTCAGCCGCCGTTCGCCAAGCTGCGCCGGCTCCCGGGTCGCCGGACGTCGCGGCAGATCGGTCGGCTCGATGCTGCCAAAATGGTGAGCGACACGGCGTATCGTCTCCTTCGTGTCCACGTCGCCCACGACAACCAGCGTGGCGTTGTTCGGCACGTAAAACCGCCGATAGTAGCCATACAGATCGTCGCGCGTCATCGCCTGCAGATCGGACAGCCAGCCGATCGTCGGGTGACGATAGGGGTGCGCCTTGAACGCCACCGCGGTGAGCTCCTGGTCGAGCAGCGTGTCGGGATCGTTCTCCCCGCCCTGCAACTCCGAGATGATGACCGTCCGCTCCGATTCGCAGTCCTCGGGATGGTACAGGCAGTTCGTCATGCGCTCGGATTCGATGAACAACATCCGGTCGAGCGCGTCACGGGTCGCCGTCTCGGTATACGTGGTCTGATCGATCCACGTGTACCCGTTCCAGTAGCCGCCGAACTGTTCGATGATGCCTTTGACCTTGTCGCGCGGAATGTTGGTAGTGCCCTTGAAATTCATGTGCTCCACCCAATGCGACACGCCGGTCTGGCCCGTCGCCTCGTCTTTGGAACCGACGCGGTACCAGCACCAGACGGAGGCGAGCGGCGCGGTGTGCATCTCCTGAATCAGCACGCGCAGGCCGTTGTCGAGCACTTCTTCGTGCACGCGCGGTGCGGTCGCCGCGGCGCGTTCGAGCGTGGACATCTGCCCATTATAGAATTCCATAGTAGGCAGTAAGCAGTAGGCGGTAGGCAGTGATTGCTGGGAGTTCGTTCTTGCTGCCTACTGCCTACTGCCTACTGTCTACTGTCTACTGTCTACTGTCTATTGCCCTATGCCCGAGTGGAAAGACACGGTGAACCTGCCCCGTACAGGTTTCCCGATGAAAGCCAACCTGCAGACAGCCGAGCCGGAGGCGCTCGCGCGGTGGGAGGCCCTCGCCCTGTACGGCCAGATTCGGGCGCGCAGAAAAGGCGCGCCGAAGTTCGTGCTGCACGACGGCCCGCCTTACGCGAACGGGCACATCCACATCGGCCACGCGCTCAACAAGATCCTGAAGGACTTCGTCGTCCGGTCGCGCACCATGGCCGGATTCGACGCGCCGTACGTTCCAGGCTGGGATTGCCACGGGCTGCCGATCGAGCTGAAGGTCGATCGTGAGCTCGGACCGAAGAAGCGCGCGATGAGCGTGGCGGATTTCCGTCGCGCGTGCCGCGCCTATGCCGACCAGTTCGTTCGCATTCAGCGCGAGGAGTTCGAGCGGCTCGGCGTCATCGGTCTCTGGTCGACGCCGTATCTGACGATGAATTATCAGTACCAGGCGGCCATCGTCCGGGCGCTCGGGCAATTCGTCGCCAAGGGGCACGTGTACAAGGGCAAGAAACCGGTGCACTGGTGCATCCATTGCCGGACGGCGCTCGCCGAAGCCGAAGTCGAGTACGAACCGCACGTGTCGCCGTCGATCTACGTCGAATTTCCGCTCGCGTCCGGGCACGCATCGGAGCTGGCCGCACGCATTCCGGAACTGGCCGGCCGCCCCGTGTCGACGCTGATCTGGACGACGACCCCCTGGACGATTCCGTCGAACCTGGCCCTGGCCTTCCACCCGGAGTACGCGTACGCGGCCTATCCCGTCGGCTATACGCACGTGATCGTCGCCGAAGCACTTGCCGAGCGGGTGAGCCAAGCGACCGGCCGAAGCTTCGGACCCGCCGTGGCCCGGTTTCCAGGAACGGCCATGGAGCGGCTGCTGTTCCGACATCCGCTCTACCAGCGCGATGCCGTTGCCGTGCTTGCAGAGTACGTGACGCTGGAACAGGGCACGGGCGTCGTGCACACCGCCCCAGGGCATGGCAGCGATGACTTCGTCACAGGCGTGAAATACGGGCTGGAGATCTATGCGCCAGTCGACGCCGCAGGCCGATTCGTCGACGCCGTCGAGCAGTTCGGCGGGCAACGTGTCTTCGATGCCAATCCCCGGATCGAAGCCGCACTGCAGGAGCGCGGGCGCTTGTGGCATCGCGAGAATTACGAACATACGTACCCGCACTGCTGGCGGTGTCAGAATCCGGTCATCTTCGTGGCCACCTCGCAATGGTTCATCTCGATGGAGGCTGGCCATCTCCGGCAGCAGGCGCTCACCGCCATCGACCAGGTCCGCTGGATTCCGGCATGGGGGCGCGATCGGATCTACAACATGATCGCGTTCAGGCCCGACTGGTGCATTTCACGCCAGCGCTCGTGGGGCGTCCCGATTCCGGCCGTCACCTGCACGGCCTGCCAGACCCCGATTCTGACAGCGGCGCTCGTGGAGCGCGCCGCGCACGTGTTCGAGACCTACGGCGCCGATGCCTGGTACGAGCGTCCCCAGACCGACTTCGTCCCCGGCGACCTGGTCTGTCCCGGTTGCGGCAGCCGGTCGTTCGAGCGCGAGAACAACATCCTCGACGTCTGGTTCGACTCGGGCTCGAGTCACGAGGCCGTGCTCCCGCGTTACAGCGACCTGACATGGCCCGCAGACATGTATCTGGAGGGAAGCGATCAGCATCGCGGCTGGTTCCACAGCTCGCTGCTGATCGGCCTCGGCACGCGCGGCCAGCCGCCGTTTCGGCAGGTGCTCACGCACGGGTTCGTCGTCGACGAGCAGGGCCGCAAGATGTCGAAATCGCTCGGCAACACCGTGGCGCCCCAGGATGTCATCAAGGACAGCGGCGCCGAGATTCTGCGCCTCTGGGTCGCGATGGTCGACTATGGAGAAGAAGTGCGCCTTGGGGCCGAGATTCTCAAACGCGTGGTCGAAGCCTACCGGAAACTGCGCAACACGTGCCGGATTCTGGCGGCCAACCTCTACGATTTCGATCCGTCGGCCGACATGGTTGACACGAGAGAGCTGGACCCGGTGGATCGCTACGTGCTGGCGAGATACGCTGCATCAGCGCAGCGGATCGTGCGTGCCTACGACGCGTACGACTTTCCGACGATCTTCCAGTCGCTGAACTCGTTTGCCACGGTGGACTTGAGCGCGTTCTACATCGATGTCACCAAAGACCGGATGTACACGTTCGGCGCGCGATCGCGAGCGAGACGCTCGGGACAGACCGCCATGTACGTGATGGCCGACGGATTGGCGAGGCTGCTCGCGCCGATCCTGCCGTTCACCGCCGACGAGCTGTGGCGTTTTCTGCCGGGCCGGCGCTCCGCCTCCGTGCATCTCGAGGAGTTCCCACAGGTCGACCCGCTGGTCGATCGCGAGATTCTCTCGTCGTGGGATCGGCTGATGGCCGTTCGCGACGACACCAATGCCGCCCTCGAGCAGAAGCGCAAGGACAAGGTGATCGGAAACTCGCTGGGTGCTCGCGTGACGATCAGGGCCAGCGGGTCGATCGGCGCCCTGCTGGAGCGGCACCGTGCTCACCTGCCGATGCTGTTCATCGTGTCGGATGTGATCCTGGCGATCGCAGCCCCCGACGGCGCCGATGAGGTGCGGATCGAGGTCGAGAAGGCGCCCGGTGTCAGGTGCGATCGCTGCTGGCGTGTCGTGCCCGGGACCCGGTCTGAACCGGACTGGGCCGGCCTCTGCGACCGGTGCGTCGACGCGCTGGCCGAGCCGGTCAAGGGCTGATGCCGGTCTCGCGGCTCCAGCTCGAGATCTGGATGGCGGGCATCGTCGTGGTGCTCGATCAGGCAGCCAAGGCGGTGGTGCGCGCGACGCTCGAGCTGCACGACAGCGTCGAAGTGATTCCGGCCTTCTTCAGCCTCACCCGGGTGCACAATTACGGCGCCGCATTCGGGTTGATGAACGCCGCGGAGTTTCCGTTCAAGACGGTCGTGCTCTGCGTCGTTGCCGCCCTGGCACTGGCCACCCTCACCTGGTACGGCGCGACGCTGCCGGTCGAACAGCGGCTGTCGCGGTTCGGCCTCGCGCTCATCGTTGGCGGAGCGGCTGGTAACCTGATCGACCGCCTGGGCTCGGGCTACGTCGTCGATTTCGTCGATCTCTACTGGCGGGGCTGGCATTTCTGGGCGTTCAATGTCGCGGATGCCGCCATTACCGTGGGCGTCTCGCTTATGATTCTCGAGTTGCTGCAGATAGGAAGGCACCGTGTATCCAGAGCTCTTTAGCGTCGGCCCGGTGACCATCTACTCGTACGGGGTGCTGCTGGCCGTGTCGTATTTGCTCGGCCTGTGGCTGGCGATGCGCCGGGCAAGGCGATGGGGTCTGGACGGCAATCGCATCCTCGACCTTGGCATCTACATCATCATCGCCGCGCTCGTTGGCGCCAAACTCTTGCTGCTCGTGGTCGACTTCGATCAGTTCAGCCGCTCGCCGGGCGACCTGCTGTCGCTGGCCCGGTCTGGCGGCGTGTTCTACGGCGGGCTGATTCTCGCGGTCGTCGTGGGGTTCTGGTACGTGTCGCGGCATCGCCTTCCGTTCTGGACGACGTGCGACGTGTTCGCGCCGGGGATTGCCCTGGGACACGTGACGGGCCGGCTCGGTTGCCTGGCCGCCGGCTGCTGTTATGGCACACCGTCGGACGTGCCGTGGGCGATCACGTTCACGAACCCGCTGGCCGCCGCCAACGTCGGCACGCCGCTGGGGATTCCGCTGCATCCCACGCAGCTCTACGAAGCGGGCGCCGAGCTGCTGATCCTGGGCCTGCTGCTCGCCACCGAGCGCCGGGGCCGTCCGTTCGCCGGCCGTACGTTCTGGGCGTACATGCTCCTGTACGCCGCCTCTCGCTTCGTCATCGAGATCTATCGCGGCGACCCTCGCGGCGAAGTGCTGGGCTTCTCCACGTCGCAGTTCATCTCGCTGGTGCTCGGGCCGCTCAGTCTCATCATGCTTGTGTGGCTGTCGAGGCAGTCGCCGCAGCACCCGCAGGAAATGGAGCGGCGCCCGACGCTCGCCGCCTAGCCGGCCGTGGTGAACATCACCAACACGCCACGGAGACACGGAGACACGGAGTTCTTCCAGATGTTTGCCGCGGACTGACGGGTGTGCCGTTCGAGCTCATCGTTCCGTCTGATTTCGACGGCCAGCGGCTCGATCGGTTCCTCGTCTCGATGCTCGAGCGGTATTCCCGCTCGCAGATTCAGAAGCTGATCGCCGACGGGCACGTGAACGTCGCACGCCGCGAGGCCCGCGCGAACCTCACGATGCACGACGGCGACCGAGTGACGATCGACCTGCCGGAGGTCGAGCCGCCCCAGGTTGCCGGCGAAGCGCTCCCGCTCGAGATCCTCTATCAAGACAGTGACATTGCGGTGCTGGACAAGCCCGCCGGCATGGTGGTGCACCCCGGAGTCGGCCACCCCTCGGGCACGCTCGTCAACGCCCTGCTGCATCACGTACGGGACTTGAGTGGCATTGGCGGCGAGGCGCGACCGGGGATCGTGCACCGACTGGATCGCGGCACGTCCGGCGTCATGGTGATTGCCAAGCATGACGCCGCACACCAGGAGCTGGCACGACAGTTCCACGATCGCGAGGTCGAAAAGGAGTACGTCGCGCTCGTGTGGGGCGTGGTGCAGGCGGGCCGGCGCATCGATGCCGCCATCGGGCGCGACCCCGTGCACCGGCAGAAGATGTCCTCGCGGGCCCGGCGGGCGCGCCACGCCGTCACGCGGATCACCCGGGCGCATCACCTGCGCGGTGTGACATTGTGCCAGGTGGCCATCCACACCGGCCGTACTCACCAGATCCGCGTGCATCTGAGCGCGATCGGACATCCCATCGTCGGCGACTCGCTGTACGGCGGACTTCGTCGTCGCGTCCCGGGCGACCTGAGGGCCCTGCAGCGCCTCGACCGGCCATTCCTGCACGCGGAACGGCTCGCGTTCAACCATCCGCGTGACGGGCGCCGGGTGGAGTTCACGGCGCCATTGCCCGACGACCTCCTGAGCATTCTCGAAGAACTACCGGGATGGAAAGACAATGAGAGGGGCCACGGAGACTCGGAGACACGGAGATGATCCAGAGGATGCCCATCGATGATCGATGAACGATGAACGATGATTTGAGTATCGATCGCACCGTCGATTCATCGATGGAGCGATCAATCACCCGATCATCGATGGAGCAATGAACACATCGATGATCAAGTCATCGATCATCGATGTGCAGATTCAGGTCTGTCTCACTCGCATCTGATGAACGATGACTCGAGCTGAGGAAACCCTATGGAACGACCGATCGTTCCCTCGCACATCCGCAAGGCGTTCGAGGGACGGGTCTTCAACGTGGACGTGGAGTCGATCGCGCTGCCGGGCGGCGGACGACTGGAGGCGGAAGTCGTCCATCACCCGGGCTCGGTGGTGCTGATCCCGGTGACCGGCAGCGGCGACATCGTGCTGGTTCGCCAGTATCGCCACGCCATCGGCCGCCGGGCGTGGGAGCTGCCGGCCGGCAGCCTCAAAGACGGCGAGGATCCGATCTCGGCAGCCGCCCGCGAATGCCAGGAAGAAATCGCGCTCGTCCCATCCTCCCTGGAGCCGCTGGGCGGCTTCTTCCCAACGCCGGGGTACTGCGACGAGGAAATGCATTTCTACCGCGCGACGGGTCTGCGGCCCCCGGGCGAGGGTGATCCGATCGTGCGCCAGGATGAGGACGAGGACATCGAAGCGAAGCCGTTTTCGATCGCGGCGATCCGCACGATGATCCGGAATGGCGAGATCATCGATCTGAAGACAGTGGCGGGGTTGACGCTGCTGGAAGGCTTCTGACGTTATCTTCTCCTGGCTATTGGCTTCTGGCTCCTGGCTATTGCACCCTGGGCTGGACTCGACGGTCGCGTGTGCGTTCCCTTGCCGCCTTGGGGCCCGGCAAGAGCGCCAGCAGGAGCACTTCGTCGACGCTCTGGACGAGGTGAATCGTCAATTCCGTGCGCAGTTCTTCGGTGAGGTCTTCGTTGACGTTCTTCTCGTTCTGCTGCGGAAGGATGATCTCGCGAATCCCCGCACGCCGTGCCGCCAGCACCTTTTCCTTGATCCCGCCCACGGGCAGGACGCGGCCCGAGAGCGTGATCTCGCCCGTCATGGCGATATCGCCGCGCACGGGCCGGCGGGTCACTTCCGACGCCAGCGCAACGGCAATCGTGACACCTGCCGATGGACCATCCTTTGGAATGGCACCGGAGGGGACGTGCAGGTGAATTTCGGCGTTCCTGAAGAAATCGGGGTCGGCGCCGTATGCGGCGGCGTGCGCGCGAAACCACGACAGCGCCGCCCGCGCGGACTCCTTCATCACTTCGCCTAGCTGGCCGGTCAGGGTCAACGAACCGGTGCCCGGCATCCGTGAAGCCTCGACGAACAACACGTCGCCGCCCGCGGGCGTCCACGCCAGGCCGATGGCGACCCCGGGCTCTTTGGTGCGCTCGTGAATCTCCTCTTCGAGGAATCTCGGCGCGCCGAGCAACTCCGTAATGAGGTCGCGGGTAACCGTCAGCGGTTCGTCGTGGCCTTCGGCGCGACGCCGCGCGGCCTTGCGACAGACTGCCGCGAGTTCACGCTCGAGGTTGCGGACCCCAGCTTCCCGCGTGTATCCGCGAATGATCGTGCTGATCGCCGGATCCGTGAGGGTGAGCTGGTCCCTCGTGAGGCCATGGTTCCGCAGCTGTTTTGCCACGAGGTGCTCACGGGCAATGGCGAGCTTCTCCTCCTCCGTGTAGCCGGGAATCTCCAGCACTTCCATGCGGTCGCGCAGGGCCGGTGGAACCGGGTCCAGCACGTTGGCCGTCGTGATGAACAGCACCTCCGAGAGATCGAAGGGCACGTCGAGGTAGTGGTCCCTGAAGGTCGAGTTCTGCTCCGGATCGAGGACCTCGAGCAGGGCCGATGCCGGGTCGCCGCGAAAGTCCGCCCCGAGCTTGTCGATCTCGTCGAGGATGAAGACCGGGTTCCTGGATTCGGCCCGCCGCAGACCCTGGATGATCTGGCCGGGCAGCGCACCGATATAGGTGCGGCGATGGCCGCGGATCTCCGCCTCGTCACGCATGCCGCCGAGCGAGACGCGCACGAACTTGCGTGACAGCGCCTGCGCAATGGAGCGGGCGAGCGACGTCTTGCCTACCCCGGGGGGCCCGACAAAGCAGAGAATCGGCCCCTTCACGGCCGGATTCAGTTTGCGCACCGCGAGATACTCGAGGATGCGATCCTTCACCTTCTCGAGCCCGGTATGGTCGTCGTCGAGCACGCCCTTCGTCCGGCGGAGGTCGATGACGTCCTCCGTTCGCTTCTGCCAGGGCAGCATCACGAGCCAGTCGAGATACGTGCGCGAGACCGTGTACTCCGCCGCGGCCGCCGGCATTTTCGCGAGCCGTTCGAGCTCGCGCTGCGCCTCCTTCTTCACTGCCTCCGGCATGCCGGCAGCGTCGATTTTCTGCTGGAGTTCCTCGATCTCCTTGGTCTGGTCGTCCCCCTCGCCGAGCTCCTTCTGGATCGCCTTCATCTGCTCGCGCAGAAAATACTCGCGCTGGT
>JBOGIR010000090.1:0-1913 GCA_050742335.1 Vicinamibacterales bacterium
CATCAGATCGTGACCGCCTTCGACATTCATGCGGGGCGGCCGGCCGACGTCACGTTGTGGACTCCGGCCTTGGATCGGCATCAGGCCATCTTCGGTCGGGCGCCGGATCTGGCCGCCGGCGACCGCGGCTTCAGCTCGGCCAGAAACGAACAGGTGGCGATTGATCGTGGGGTTCGACGCGTGGTCTTGCCGCGGAGCGGCCCCAAGTCGCCGGCCCGGCGCGCCTATGAACGTCAACGCTGGTTCCGCCGCGGACAACGCTGGCGCGTCGGGTGCGAAGGTCGCATTAGTGTGCTCAAACGTCGCCACGGCCTGCGCCGCTGTCGTTACCATGGCAGCGACGGCATGCACCGTTGGGTGGGCCTCGGCGTCATCGCTGACAATCTGATGAACATCGCCACCTTCACACGGGCGCGGGCCACCGCATAGCGGAACCAGCGAAATGAAACGATCGGGCGCCGAGCCGGCCGCGCGATCGGGGAAGATCAGCTCCCTGAGCGGTCATTTCTTCACCGGAAAGTAGGCTATTCAGCTTCGCCCCCACAGATCCGAGCATGCGGCTTTCCCGCACTCGGCTCTTCCCGAGGTGGGTCCGAATCAGCAAGCGAGAGCCTCCCGCGTGTGGACGATGCCCGCACGGGGAAGAGGAAAGTGCTCGAGCCACTGATTGAACCGGTCCCACGTGAGCCGCCGCTGGCTTCGGCGTCGAAGCGCGCGAAACCAGCCCCGACAGACTTCGCGATAGAAACCGTCCAATGCCTGAAAGTTGCTCGGCAGACCGTAATAGCGATAGTGCCCCCGAAGGACGCTGCACAACCACCGATGCTGGTCGGGTAGCGGCGCATGCATGCGACGCCGCTGTTCCATGCGCACCGTGTGCAGCTTCCGGGTGAGTCGCTTCCGGTCGGTCCGTCGCTTCACGACGAAGCGATCATCTCGGCTTCGGGCGCAGTAGTGCGTGAAGCCGAGGAAGGCAAACGTCTCTGGCCGCCGGTCGCCGCGCACCTGACGTCGTTCGGAGGAAAGCTTCCCGAATTCGATGAGGCGCGTTTTATCGTCGTGGAGCATCAAGCCAAACGTGGCGAGGCGCTCACGAAGGTCGGCGAGCATCTTCCGCGCGTCCGCCTCGTACTGGAAGCCCATCACGAAATCGTCGGCATAGCGCACGATGACAACCCGTCCGTGCGCGTGCCGCTTCCTCCAGTGATGGACCCAGAGGTCGAGCACGTAGTGTAGGAAGACGTTGGCGAGCAGCGGACTAATGCCCGCACCCTGCGGCGTACCGTCGACGGTTTCGGACCACACTTTCCCATCGAGCACGCCGGCCGACAGCCACCTGCGAATGAGTTCGAGGATTCGAGGGTCGGCGACCCGATGTGCGAGCATCCGCAGCAGCCACTCGTGATTGACCGAGTCGAAGAAGCGACGGATGTCCGCGTCGAGCACCCAGTTCACATACTGCGTCATGAGCGCCGTGTGCAGCGCGCGCAACGCTCGGTGCGGACTCCGGCGCGGCCGGAATCCATACGAGAAGCCCACGAAGTCGACCTCGTAGATGGCGCTAAGAAGCTCGGCGACTGCACCTTGGACAATCTTGTCTTCCAGTGCCGGAATGCCGAGGGGTCTCTGACCACCATCGGGTTTGGGGATGTACACCCGACGAACCGGCGCTGGCCGATAGCGTCCGCGGTGCACGCGGTCACACAGGTCCTGCAACTTCTCCGACAGCCCCTGCTCGTAGGTCGCGACCGTTTCCCCGTCGACTCCCGCTGCCGCTCCACGCTTCAGTCGACCAAACGCTCGTCCGAGCGCCTCGACATTCACGTGGTGCAGTAGCGCCGTGAATCGAGTCCTCTTGTCTCTGCTGGCTGCCTCGTGGACTCGCGCGAGCGATGGCGGCAGGAGCTCCCGGC
>JBOGIR010000091.1:0-4755 GCA_050742335.1 Vicinamibacterales bacterium
CCCCGACGCCACGCAACGTCGAGCTCGCGATCAGGCTGGTAGGCTCACACTGCTAATTGGAGGCGGATCGTGTCCATGGGTCCAGATCTTCTCCGGTGCGCCTTCGTTTTTGGGGCTGCGCTTTCCATCGCCATCAGCAGCCGGGTCGCGGCGCAGACCGCGTCGCCTGACACGCCGCCGCCGAAGTTTCCCGCCGCGGCTGCTTTCAACGCCCAGACTGCGCCGGCCTCGGCGCGACAGCAGCAGGGGATGGTGCGCATCACAGGCGGCACTTACACGATCGGCTCCCCGGCGCAGCATCCGCTCGCCGATCGCCTGGCAATGCCCGAGCACAAGGTCACGATCAAGTCGTTTCGGATCGACCGCACCGAGGTGACGAACGCGCAGTTCGCCGAGTTCATGAATGCGCTGCCGGTCAAGCCGAGCGGCACCGCCCTGGGCAGCAAAGTCAGCGCCGCGAACAATCCGGCCGAATACCGCTGGATGCTGCTCGAGTTCAGTTCGTTTCGTTGGGCCCCGATTCGATCGAGATGAGCCGGTTCGCCAACATCCCGAAGTGAAACGGGAGGGAGGAAAGCGCATGACGATCAAAGCAGGCGCTGCTTCGAGCCTCCTTCGTTGGGGTCTGTATGTTTTAGGTGCATTGGTAGCCATCGCCGGGCTGTTCCTGGGTGTTAGCGGCGCCTACCTCGCCACGCTCGGGGGAAGCTGGTACTTCGTCCTGATGGGGATCGCGCTGCTGGTTTCGGGCGTGCTGGTCGTCCTGCGCAAGCCGGCCGGGGCCTGGATCTATGGCGCGGCGTTGATCGTGACGCTGCTCTGGGCGCCGTGGGATGCCGGCTGGGAATTCTGGCCTCTCGTCTCGCGCTTGTTCGCGCTCGGGGTACTGGGGCTGCTGGTGGCGCTCGCCTACCCGGCGCTGGACCGTTCCGAGGCAGGCGCTGCGGCGCGCCGCGGCGCCTATGGCATCGCGCTGGTCATGCTGGTCGGCCTGGTCATCACCGCGGTCAGCGCGTTCTTCCCGAAATCCGTCGTGGCGCCAGCCGAGGTGGCGGCCGTCACGCCGCTGACGCCGGGGACCGAACAGAAGAACTGGGAGCACTGGGGCAACACCACAGCCGGAACGCGGTTTGCCGCGCTCGAGCAAATCAACAAAAGCAACATCCAGCAGCTGAAACTGGCGTGGACCTTCCGTACCGGGGTTTTTCCGGCCAGCACCGGTGCGGGTGCCGAGGACCAGAACACCCCGCTGCAAGTGGGCGATGCGGTGTATGTCTGCACCGCGTACGGCAAGGTGTTCGCGCTCGACGCCGACACCGGCACCGAGCGCTGGAGCTTCGATCCGAAGGGCTCGGCGCCGAACTGGCAGCGTTGCCGCGGGCTGGGCTATCACGACCAGGGCGCCGCGGCGAAGGCGGCTTGCCGTAAGCGCCTGCTGCTGCCGACCATCGACGCGCGACTGATCGCGATCGATGCCGAAAGCGGCAAGCCCTGCGACGATTTCGGTGATCGCGGCACGGTGGACCTCAAGGCGGGCATGGGAGAGGTAAAGGAGGGTTGGTACCAGCAGACCTCGACGCCGCTCATCGCCGGCGACCTGGTGGTCGTCGGCGGACGCGTTGCCGACAACTTCTCAACGGACGAGCCGCCGGGGGTGGTGCGGGCGTTCGACGCGCGTACCGGTAGGCTCGTCTGGGCCTGGGATCCGGGAAACCCGAACATCACCGGGCTGCCTCCGGCAGGACAAACCTACACGCGCAGCACGCCCAACGTGTGGTCGGCGATGTCCTATGACCCGAAGCTCGGCCTGATCTACCTGCCGACGGGCAACGCCACGCCGGACTTCTGGGCGGGCAAGCGCACCGAGCTCGACGACAAGTACAGCTCCTCGGTGGTCGCGGTCGAAGCGAGGACGGGCCGGGTGCGCTGGAGCTTCCAGATGACCCATCACGACATCTGGGACTTCGACATTCCCGCGCAGCCCCTGCTCTACGACATTCCGGATGGCAAGGGGGGCACGCTACCGACGCTGGCGCAGGTGACCAAGCAAGGCGAGATCTTCCTGCTCAACCGCGAGACCGGCCAGCCGATCGCGGCCGTCGAGGAACGGCCGGTGCCGCAAGGCAACGTGCCGGGCGAGCGCTATTCGCCGACACAACCGTTCTCCGTCGGCATGCCCTCCATCGGCAACCAGACCCTGACCGAATCGGACATGTGGGGAGCGACGCCGTTCGACCAGCTCCTGTGCCGCATCCAGTTCAAGCGCATGCGCCATCAGGGCGTCTATACACCGCCGGGACTGGATCGCTCGCTGCAATTCCCGGGGTCGCTCGGGGGGATGAACTGGGGCAGCGTGTCGGTGGATCCGACGACGAGCTACATGTTCGTGAATGACATGCGCCTGGGGTTGGCCAACTACATGGTGCCGCGCAAGGACATCCCCACGGGGGCCAGCGGTATCGAGATGGGCGTCGTGCCGCAGGAGGGCACGCCCTTCGGCGCCATGCGTCAGCGTTTCCTCTCGCAGGCCGGCATTCCCTGCCAGAAGCCGCCGTTCGGCACGATGTCGGCGATCGACCTGCGCACGCGCAAGCTGGTCTGGCAGGTGCCGGTCGGCACGGTCCAGGATACCGGCCCGCTCAACATTCCGATGCATCTGCCGATCCCGATCGGCATGCCGACGCTGGGTGCATCGCTGGCGACGCAGTCCGGCCTGCTGTTCTTTGCCGGTACCCAGGACTTCTATCTGCGCGCGTTCGACAGCGCCACAGGGAAGGAGATCTGGAAAGCTCGCTTGCCCGTTGGGAGCCAGGCCGGGCCGATGACCTATCTGTCGCCCAAGACGGGCAAGCAGTACATCGTGGTGAGCGCAGGCGGCGCACGGCAATCGCCCGATCGGGGTGACTACGTGTTGGCGTATGCATTGCCCTAAAGGAGGTAGCTGAACCCAACCGAAAGAACCAATCGATCGCGGCGCGCGAGTGCCACACGGCCATCGCGCCTGACAACAGGAGAGATACAGGATGAAGAATCCCGAGCTGGTCGAATACGCCGCGCTGCTTCTGCGCGTGTCGCTCGGCATCATGTTCTATGCGCATGCCTGGCTCAAGATCAAGGTGTATACGCCTGCGGGCGCGGTGAAGTACTTCGAATCGCTCGGCGTGCCGGGCTTCCTCGCGTACCTCACGATGGCCGCCGAGATCGTGGGCGGGACGCTGCTGATCCTCGGGATTGGGACGCGCTGGGTTGCCCTGCTGCTGATTCCGCTGATCGCCGGAACGATCGTCCTCGTCCACGGCAAGAACGGCTGGCTCTTCACCAACAAGGACGGCGGCTGGGAGTATCCGGCGTTCTGGATCGTCGGGCTCCTCGTTCTTGCGGCGCTAGGAGACGGCGCTGCCGCGCTCGGGCCCAGGCTCGGACTCGGGTGACGCATGAGCAACGCTCCGGAGCACAACAAGAAAGCCGTACCGGACTCTTGCGATTTGATGTTTAACCAAGGCAACGGGCCAATGCCTTTCCTTCCAGTAAGGAGCATGCGATGAAACCTGCAATCGATCTGATCGCGCGAATTCTCCTCGGGCAGGTGTTCCTCCTCTCGGGACTGGGCAAGCTGGGCGCGGGCTACGCCGCCACGCAGGGGTACATGACGTCGGTGGGCATGCCCGGATTCCTGTTGCCGCTCGTCATCGTCCTGGAGATCGGCGGCGGGCTGGCGCTGATCGCCGGCTTCCTCACCCGGTGGGCCGCGCTCGCGCTGGCCGCGTTCTCCGTCCTGGGGGCGCTGTTATTTCACATGGACTTCAAGGATCAGATGCAGATGATCAACTTCACGAAGAACCTGGCGATGGCCGGCGGACTGCTCCTCCTCTACGTCCACGGCGCCGGCGCCTTGAGCGTCGATGCAAAGCGCGGCTAGCGTACTGTAGTGGCCGCCAAACGGCGACGGCTCTGGTGCTCCTTTGGGGCGCGTAACGTGATCGCAGGAAGTAGCCCCGGTCGCAACCCGTAGGCCGCAGCGCAATGGCGTGACATCGTGGGCCTGCAGCCCGCGATCTGATCACCCGACCCTGTTTGACGTTGGCGCTGTTTACCCGCCTCGTCGGCATTTCTCGCCTGTCCCAACGGGCAAGTTGACAGTGCCTGGTCGCGTAGTCGTTTATTTGCGGACCACAGCCCCTGCTCGATCGCTCATGCCGCTGCCTCAGAGCGCGAAGTCAGCACTCGGTCGACTAGACCCACCGCTTCGTCCGCGGAAAGGAAATTGTCACGATCGGTGTCGCGCGCGATCCTGGACGTAGAGCAAAGATACGATGCCGGAGGCGGGGAAATAGGCATACGTCGTTCGTGCCGCCGCAGTGCGTCACGGGTCGAGCGCGCCGCGGCGTCCGCTCGACTCGGGCTGATAGCTCACATCCTCCACGCGGAGGCGCCGCCTGGTCCCGTCCGGAAAGCCCCATTCGATCGCCTGCCCGATCGACAGGCCGAGCAGCGCTGCGCCCACCGGCGCGAGCACCGAGATCTTGCCCGCACTCGCGTCGGCCTCCATCGGATACACGATCTTCACCAAGCGGCGCTCGCCGGTCGTCTCGTCGACGTAGAGCACGCGCGAGTTCATCGTGACGACGTCCCGCGGCACTGCCTCCGACGAGAGTACGATTGCGCGCTCGAGCTCGCGCTGCAACTCGTCGTGCGGCCGCAGCTTGCGGAGCAGCGCGAGATCGGTCTCAGTGATAATCAGCAGATCCATTGTCA
>JBOGIR010000092.1:0-3116 GCA_050742335.1 Vicinamibacterales bacterium
CTGTGGACCTTCGACGGATCGCAGACCGGGTTGGGCATGGCGGACTTCCTGACCGGCCGGATGGCCCGTCTCGAGCACGCGCGCCCCGGTGTGCTCGATATGACTCAGCGCTATCTCGGCCTCTACGCGCAGGACACGTGGCGCGTCGGCACGCGCGTGACGCTCAACGGCGGTCTTCGCTGGGAGCCGTTCTTCGGCGCACACATCCAGAACAAGGCGATTTCCAACTTCAGCTTCGATCGGTTCCGCCAGGGCGCCAGGAGCACGGTCTTTCTCAATGCGCCGGCCGGATTCCTGTACCCCGGCGACTCGGATTTTCCGTCGGGCAAATCAGGGCTGAACAACAAGTGGACCAACGTCGCGCCGCGCGTCGGGATGGCGTGGGACGTGACGGGCGACGGCCGTACGGCAGTGCGATCGTCGTACAGTCTTGGCTACGACTTCCAGGGCGCGTCGTACCTCTTCATCAGTGCGACCGCGCCGCCCTTCGGCGGCCGCCTGCGCGTGACGCAGCTGCCGGGCGGCCTCGACGACCCGTACCTCGGCTTCCCTGGGGGAGCGCCGCATCCGTACCCGGAGAACCCCGGCCCGGATACGGTGTTTCCGGCGTACGGTGCGCTCGCGTCGGTGGATCCCGACAACAACTCCACGCGCGTCCAGTCGTGGAACGTCATCGTCGAGCGGCAGGTCGGTGCGGTGTGGCAGGTGTCGGCGAGCTATCTCGGCAGCTACACGGATCGGATCTGGGCCCAGGCGCAGCGCAATCCCGGCGTCTTTCTCGGAACAGGGCCCTGCACGCTCGCCGGCGTGGCCTACGCGTCGTGCACGACGACGGCCAACCTGAACCAGCGGCGGACGCTCTCGCTCGAGAACGCGCAGGCGTCACGGCTGATTGGATCGATCGAGCGCCACGAGGCGATCGGCACGCAGACCTATCACGCGCTGCGGCTGTCCACGCAGCGGCGGGTGGCGAGCGGCGTGAGCCTCAGCGCCAATTACACGCGCTCCTACTGTGTCGGCAACTTCGCGCAGGTGACGTTCTTTACGGGCGGACAGAGTCTGCAGAACCCGGACGACCCCGATTGGGATCTCGGCAACTGCACGTTCTCCCGGCGCCACATCGCCAACGGGACGGTCACGGTGGAGACGCCGCAGTTCGCGAACCGCGGGCTGAATATCCTGGCGTCGGGCTGGAACGTGGCGGGCATTCTCGAGGCGCGCTCGGGCGCGTGGATTACTGTGATGACGGCTCGCGACATCGCCGCGACGGGCATCACGCAGCAGCGGCTCGACCAGGTGCTGGCCAACCCGTACGGGAACAAGACGCTGAACAACTACCTGAATCCCGCCGCGTTTGCGTATCCGGCGCCGGGGCAGTTGGGCACCCACAAGCGCAACAGCATCGAAGGCCCCGCCTACTGGAACATCGATCTGGCGCTGTCGCGCCGGATCCCGCTTGGCGCAACGAACAACCTGGAACTCCGGGTGGAGACGTTCAACCTGTTGAATCACTTCAACTGGGGCAATCCGGGACCGCCGCTGGGCGGCGGCGGCAACGCCCAGACGGCCAATTTCGACGCCGGGAACTTCGGTCAGATTACGACGCAGGCGGGCTTGCCGCGGACTTTCCAGTTCGGGATCAAGTACGCGTTCTGATCCGAAGGCTTCTACGGGCCACGGAGACACAGAGACACGGAGACATGGAGGTCGGTCAGGAACCACGAAGGGCACGAAGGGCACGCAGATCACGCTCTTGACACATGGCACACGGTCGTGCGCCGGCGTTCCCTTTGTACCTGTAGAGCGCACGCTTCAGCGTGCGCGGTGGCGCACACGGGGGACCGGACAATCGCAAGAGGGTACATGGCCATAGGGCAAGTTCTGTGGGTGTTGCTGCTGCTGGTGTCGAGCCGGCCCGCACTGGCGCAGGTCGACATCGCCGGCCTCTGGAATCCGTTGCCGCGCAACGAGGACGGGAGCGGGATGAGTGGCGATGCCGCCGGCCTTCCGCTCAGCCAGGCAGGCCGATGGCGGGCCGATAGCTGGTCACCGGACGACTTCGACGTGGCCGAATGGGTCTGCCGGCCGCACGCGTGGGACTTCTCGCTGGAGGGGATTCTCTCGCAGATGCAGGTCTGGCCGGAGACGGACCGCGCCACTCAGAAAGTGACGGCGTACCACGGCCACATCAACCAACTGGAGCAGGAGACGACCATCTGGATGGATGGCCGCCCTCGTCCTCCGCAGAACGCGCCCCATACGTGGAGCGGTTTCTCGACCGGCGAATGGGACGGCGACACACTCGTCGTCACCACCACGCATCTGAAGGAGGCGTATATCAGGCGGTCCGGTCAGATGCGCAGCGACCGGTCGACTGTGCGCACGCGCTGGCGGCGCATCGGCGACTACCTGCAGGCGACGGTGATCATCTACGACCCGGTCTATCTGGCGGAGCCCTACGTTCGGACGACCATGATGTGGGCGAGCGAGCCCGGCCTCGTGATGAGGCCGTACCCGTGCGAAGAAGCCACCGAGACTGCCTTACCGCGGGGCTCCGTCCCGCACTTCCTGCCGGGTCAGAGCATGCTGCCGGGATTGAACCCGCGCCTGGCGGATCGATTCGGGACGCCGCACGAGGCCAGACTTGGCGGCCCGAAGACGATGTATCCCGAGTACATCAGCAGGATGAAAGCACTGCCTCGGCCGACGGTCGCGGCGCCTCGCGGCACCACCGAGGCCGGATCCTCGCAGCCACTCCTCACCACGCCGCCGCCCCGGTGATCCCGCGATCGGACGAGCAGGCTGAAGATTCGTACTGCGTTTCGTACGTAGTGTCCGGCTTTAGCCGGACCCTCGTACGTAGTGTCCGGCATTAGCCAGGCTTTAGCCGGACCTTCGGGTTCAGTTTCCTGTACACCCACCATCGTCGTCTCAACGTTCGCGTGTCCGAGGTGACACAACCCGGCGATTGGTCCCTCCACCTAACCAGCCAAGGGCCTGCCCTTGATATCCCGGTGAAGATGCCCTTGGCTGGTTGCCAGTATCTCTTGGGCGCGCTTTGCGCGCCTAGGACCGCTATACGGATTCACAACGAGTACAAGATTCGCGTTTGGGGC
>JBOGIR010000093.1:0-4782 GCA_050742335.1 Vicinamibacterales bacterium
CGTCAGCCTCGTGGTGACCACCGCAGTGGGTTTCAGCAAGTGTCACCCATGTTCCCGGTTAACTCTGTTACCTATGTTCCCGGTTGCACATTTCCGAAGAAGCCGACGAGTGCCTCGATTGGCTGGAATACTTCAGGGATGGTCGCATCCAACACGATCCGCTGTTGGTCGAAGAAGCGCGCGAGCTGGCGAAGATCTTCGCGACGTCAGTACGAACTGCGCGCGCGAACACGAACCGCATGAAGAAACTCCCGAACAGCTGACCTGTACTTGTCCACTTACTTTGCACTTTACACTTTCAACTTTGCACTTGCTTTGTCCTCTCCCATCCCCTGTAGGTCCCCAGCACCCGGCTCCACTTCGCGAACTCGCCAAGCTGCGCCAGCGCGCGGGCGCACGCCAGGTCGTCGCGTCGCGCTTCGATGTCGACGTAGAAGAGATATTCCCAGGGACGCCCGCGAATTGGCCGGCTTTCGAGCTTGCTGAGGTTGATGTCGCGCAGCGCGAACACGCTCAGCGCCTTGAAGAGCGAGCCTGGCGTGCTCGGCAGCGCAAACACGATGGTTGTCTTGTTCGCGTCGGCCGGCTGGGCGCCGCCGATGACGAAGAACCGCGTGATGTTGAACTCGTAGTCCTGCACCGCCTCCTGGAGCACCTCGAGGCCGAACACCTCGGCGGCGCGGCGTGAGGCGAGCGCGGCTGCGTGTGTGAGCCGCTGCTCGGCCACCAGCTTGGCGCCGCCCGCCGTGTCGTACACCGCTTCGACGGTGACGCCGAGCTCCTTCAGGTACCGCTCGCACTGCGCCAGCGCCTGCTGGTGCGAGTACACAATCCTGATGTCTTCGATCTTCGTCCCCGGGAGCGCCTGCAGACAGTGGACGACGTCGAGCTCGACTTCGCCGGTGATGGGAATTTCGTGATCGACGAGGAGATCGTAGTTGCGGTGAATCGTCCCCCCGATGGAGTTCTCCATCGGCACGATCCCGTGCGTCGCCCGCTTCTCGAGCACAGCGTCGAAGACCTCGTCGAACGCCTTGCACGGCAGCGTGTCCGCGTGCGGCGAATACAGCAACGCCGCGGCTTCACTGTAGGCGCCCGGTTCACCTTGATACGCGATTCTCATGGTAATCACCAATCACTATTGCAGATTTCAGATTGGTCGAATGGAGACTGTTGTCGAATGACGACTGTCGATTGTCGGAGTGAGTGTCGATTGGCCGCCGGTTCCCTCAATCGCCAATCAATTCGAGCGCTCGTCATTCGGAAATCGTCAACACTCGTCAATCGAGCGGTCTGAAATCCTCATTTGTCACCAATTGCCGCCCTCGCCCGAATCGACGCGCCGAGCACCATGGCCGGTCCGGTGACCAGCACCAGCGCGATCCGCATCCAGATCGGTGTGAAGCTGGCGTACTCGCCCAGTGTGAAGCCCCAGATGAGCGCCGCCGTCTGGATGAGCGCCGCGACGCCGGCGTGCAACAGCTCACGGCTGGCGGCGATCTTGGCGGTCATGTACCCGCCCAAGATCGCAGCAATCGTGTTGTACACGAGTTTGGCAACCAGAATCGTGGGCCGGTTCCGGACCTCGAAATAGCCCGCCATGTCCACGATCGATCCGCCGGCAGCCGCGCTGACGAGCGTGAACTCGAGCGCCTCGGCGACGAGCGACACCAGACCGATGCCGCCGAGCACGGCGATGAGACTGCGAATGGGATTCACCCTGACCATTTCAGATTCGAGATTGAAGATTTCAAGAGTGTTGTCGATTGGTGATCGTCGATTGTCATTCACCAATCCTCAGTCAATTCCCCAAATCACCAATCAGACAATCGTCAACAATCTTCAATCATCCATCTGAAAATCTACACTTCCCACGCGATCTCTGGAGTCGTCTCATCCTACGAACTGCCATCCGTGCACGAGCGACACGATGACCGAGAGGATGGAGGCGGCGAGACAGGCCACCGCCACGGCGATGTGATCGATCCGTTCGGGTGTGAGCGGGTCGAGCAGCCGTGCGGCCAGATATCCACCTCCGAAGCCGCCGGCGTGGGCGTAGTTGTCGACGCCCGGCATCAGAAACCCGAAGACGCCGAGCATCAGCGCGTACGAGAGCGCTTCGCTGCCGACGATGCGGCTGCCGGCACGGCGCCCGTAGTGGACGAGCGCGCCCAGCAGGCCGAAGATCGGCGCCGACGCGCCCACCGTGAACTGTCCGCCGCGCAGAAAGAACAGGTCGGGCAGATAGGCGCCGGCAAAGGAGCTGAGCCCGAACCCCGCGATGGATGCGGCCGTGTAGATGATCACCATCCGGCCCGGCCCGTACATGTCCGCAGTGGCCGGTGCGAGCTGCCGCACCCACATCATGTTGAACAGGATGTGGAGCGCGCCGCCGTGCAGCCAGGCGGCGCTCAGCAGCGTCCACCAGCGATCGGCGACGAACACGGGAATGGCGCCGCTCGCCCCGAACAGGAACAGACTTTGACGGCTCGGCGCGAGGAACGAGAACACGCCGCCCATGCCGATGTTGCCTCGCGACAGGAGCAGCGTCAGCGCGTAGAGCACCACGCAGGTGCCGATCACGAACGGCACGAAGCCCATGTCGTGGCCGAGCGCACGCAGCACCGGCGCAAACCCCCACAGGCCGGGATTCCGCCGGCCGCAGTTGTAACAGCGGTCATCGGTGACGCCCACGAGCACGCCGCACGACGTGCAGATCACCGAGCCGCTGGTCTGACGCCTGAACACCGGTTCGATGGTAGCATTCAAAACGAGTTGGTTAGTGGTTCGTGGTTGGTGGTTCGTGGTTGAGAGTGTGAGCCATGGACCTGAATGCCCGCTAACCACCAACCACCAACCACCAACTATCTATGCGAGTGATCGTCGGCATCACGGGCGCGACCGGAGTCATCTATGGCGTCCGTCTGCTCGAGCGGCTGCGCGAGGCGGCCGTCGAGACGCACCTCGTGATCAGCCGCTGGGGCGCTCGGACCCTGCTGCACGAAACGCCGTACTCCCGCGAGCACGTCGAGGCGCTGGCACACACGGTGTACGCCCCGACCGATATGGGTGCGGCGATCTCCAGCGGGTCGTTTGCCACGGCCGGGATGATCGTCGTGCCGTGCAGCGCCAGAACGCTCGGCGCCATCGCGCATGGGTTTGGCGACAGCCTGATCCATCGCGCCGCCGACGTCGTGCTCAAGGAGCGCCGCAAGCTGGTGCTGGCCGTGCGCGAGGCGCCCCTACACGACATCCATCTCGAGAACATGCTCAAGCTCTCGCGCATGGGCGCGGTCATCCTGCCCCCGGTCCCTGCCTTCTACAACAATCCCCGCTCGCTCGCCGATATCGTCGAGCACTCGGTGGCGCGGATGCTGGATCAGTTCGGGATCGAGGTACCGGGCGCCGCGCGGTGGGCGGGGGAGATGCACGTGGGGGGTGTGACGGAGGACTAGCCCTACGTCCTATTTCAGATTTCAGATTGGTCGATTTGAAGAGTGTTGTCGATTGATGATTGTCGATCGTCGAGTTGATCGCGGGAGTGACGATTGTCGTGTTGACGTGGATTGACGGCGATTCACCAATCGACAATCAGTTCAACAAATCATCAATCAGAAATCGTCAACACTCTTCAATCATCAGTCTGCAATCTGCAATGATTTGTGCGCGCGGCGAGCGTCGTCGAGCGCCCGCTCGGCGTCGGTCACGCCCTGTGCTGCCTCTTCTGCCTCCGCGGCGATCCGATGCGCGTCCTGCCGCGCCTGCTCGGCAACAGCCGTCGCCTTCTCGACGCGCGCGGACAGCGCGTCCTGCTCCTTCCTTGTTTCCTTCGCCCGTGCCGCCGCCTTCTTGAGCGCCGCTTCGGCGCGCTCGGCATGCTTTCGCGCGCCGGCGAGCGCCCGTTCAGCGCCGTGTAGCGCCGTTGCGGCTGCGGCAAGACGTGCCTTGCGCTCGGCCTTGTCCTGCCGCTCCCGCTCCTTGGGATCGATCGTTGGCCGGGCCGCCTTTCGCGATCGCTGAGGCAGGAACGGGAGCACACGTCTTCGCCCGCGTTCTGGTGTGCGATCGCCCTTCTGTGGAACGAGCGCCGCCAACGCCTCGAAGCCGGGCGCCTCGATGTCGCCGGTGAGGCGGCCGGCCGCCGACGCCGACGCCTGGCTGCCATACGCGGCCAACGCTTCGAGCGTGGTTGTGATGCGGCGCATCAGGTCTGGGGATGGTGTGTGGCCCGACTCGCGCAGGAGGACAGCCGCGTGGTGGCTGAGCTCCGACAAGGTCGCACTCCGTGCCGTGAGCGGTTCCTGCATTTCTCCGCCCTTGCCGCGAAGTTGCGACGCCTGTGCGGTGCGGAGTCTGTCGCCTGCCGCCAGCAGCCGTTCGAACGGCTCGCGATGGCGCCAATACAGCTGGTTGACGGCCCACGCCGACACCGGCGGCTTGGCCAACCCCATGACCCGAGCGGCGTCATCGGCACGTCGACCATTCTTGAGTGTCGCCGCCAGGGCGTTTCGCGCCGCCGTGAACTCGCCGAGCGGCAGCCGAAACAGCGCGTCGATCTCCAGCCTCGCCGTCGTCATCCAAATCTCAAATCTTACTCTTTGATCTCAGTTGTGTTGGTGATAATGAATCCCGATTCCCGCCTTCGCTGAAGCTACGGCGGGCCGCCGAAGCCTTGGCGGAGGCTGGCCGGTGGCCGGACCGCGCTGCGAGGGCTCGAGCGGCCGCAGTACGCCAGCTCCGTGAGACGCACCCCACCGCGCACAGTCCGCGCGGCGGGGGCCC
>JBOGIR010000094.1:0-34802 GCA_050742335.1 Vicinamibacterales bacterium
GGACGAGATCGAGGCGGGTACAGTGACGGTCAAGGATCTGGCGGCACAGACACAGCAGACCTACGGGCAGTCGTCGGCGGGCCAGGCGATTCTCGAGGCGTTGAGGCGACGTGGCTGAACAACTGGGCGATCTCACGCGCACGCACACCTGCGGCGCCCTGCGGCTGGAGGATGTCGGCGCCGACGTCGTCCTGCTCGGGTGGGTGCACAGAGTCCGCGATCTGGGCGGGCTCCTGTTCGTCGACGTCCGCGATCGCGACGGCATCACCCAGATCGTGTTCGACAAGGACGACGAGCCGCTCATGGCGAGAGCCAAGCGTCTGCGATCGGAGTTCGTCATCGGCGCCGTCGGCCGGGTGCAGCGTCGTTCTCCGGACACCATCAACCCGAAGCTGCCGACCGGCCAGGTGGAAGTGGTGGTTCGCCGGCTTGTGCTGCTGAACGAGGCCAGGACGCCGCCGTTCTCGATTGCCGACGACACACCGGTGTCCGAAGACGTGCGGCTGAAGTACCGGTACCTCGACTTGCGCCGTCCGGGACTCCAGGCCAACATCGGCCTGCGGCATCGCGTGACGACCGCCATCCGCCAGTACTTCGACGCGAACGGTTTCTGGGAGATCGAGACGCCGATCCTCACGAAGTCGACGCCGGAAGGGGCGCGCGACTATCTGGTGCCGAGCCGCGTCCATCCGGGCGAGTTCTACGCGCTCCCGCAGTCGCCCCAGCTGTTCAAGCAGATTCTGATGATCGGGGGGGTCGATCGCTACGTCCAGATCTGCCGGTGCTTCCGCGACGAAGACCTGCGCGCCGATCGCCAGCCCGAGTTCACGCAGGTCGACGTCGAGATGTCCTTCGCGCGGCCGGAAACGATCTTTGGCGTCATCGAACCGCTGATGCGCGACATCTTCGCGGTGGTGGGGCGCGAGATCAGGACGCCGTTCCTCCGGATGCCGTACGCGGAGGCGATTGCGAAGTACGGCTCCGACAAACCGGATCTCCGCTGCGGCATGCCCATCCAGGACATCCGCGAGGTGTTCCGCGAATCGAGCTTCCGTGTGTTCAGGGAGATCGTTGGCGGCGGCGGCACGGTGCGCGGGTTCGTGGTCAGCAGTGCGGGCGGCTATTCGCGAAGCGAGGTCGACGGGATCGTCGATCAGGCCAAGCAGCTCGGCGCCGCCGGACTGGTATGGGCCCGGCGCGCGGAGGATGGCACCGTGACCAGTTCCATCATGAAGGCACTCGGTGACGAGGGTGTGGGGCAGATGCTCGCCGCGGGCGGCTGCGGTCGGGGAGACCTGCTGCTCGTGGCGGCAGGCGAGCCAGATGCGACGTCGAAGCTGCTGGGGCAGATCCGGCTGAACCTGGCACGGCAGAAGGGACTGCTCAACCCGGACGAGTACGCATTCGTCTGGGTCGTGGACTTTCCGCTGTTCGAATGGGATTCGGATGATCGTCGGTACGTGTCGATGCACCATCCTTTCACATCGCCGCACGAGGACGACCTCGCACGGCTCGATGCCGACCCCGCCGGCGTGCGGGCTAAGGCCTACGATCTGGTGTTGAATGGCAGCGAAATCGGCGGCGGCAGCATTCGTATTCACGACGCCGACCTGCAGCGGCGCGTGTTCTCGCTGCTCAACATCAGTGCGGACGAGGCCACACTGCGGTTCGGGTTCTTCCTCGAGGCGCTGGAGTACGGCACGCCTCCGCACGGCGGGATTGCGCTGGGGCTGGACCGCATTTGCGCGATTCTGGCAGGGGAAGCGTCGATTCGGGAGGTGATCGCGTTTCCAAAGACCGCTGCCGCGGTGGACCTGATGTCGGACGCGCCCTCACCGGTCGATGCGAAGCAGTTGAGGGAATTGCACCTGCTGACACGGACATGAGGAAGATTGCCCTGCCCGCCCGAGGCATCGAGACGCTGTACGGGGCGCACGATGCCAATCTCAAGCACATCGCAGGGCTGCTCAACGTCGACATTCGCACGCAGGGATCGGAGCTGACGGTCGAAGGCGATCCGGCCGCCGAACAGCGCGCGCAGCGCATCTTCGATCAGCTGCGGGCGTTGATGGACGAGGGCTACACGCTGGCCAATGGCGACGTGAAGACGGCCGCGGAACTCGTCGCCGAGAACGCCGGCGTCGACCTCCGCGACTACTTCGCCAAGAACGCGCTGCGCCAGGCCACGCGCCGGCGCGTGAATCCGAAGAGCGTCAATCAGCGGAAGTATCTCGATGCCATCGAGCAGTTCGACATCGTGTTCGGCGTGGGTCCCGCCGGCACCGGCAAGACGTACCTGGCAATGGCGCAGGCGGTGAGCTATCTCGTCACCAAGAAGGTGAGCCGCATCGTCCTTGCGCGGCCGGCGGTCGAAGCAGGCGAGCGGCTGGGTTTCCTGCCGGGCGATTTGCAGGAGAAGGTCAATCCATACCTCCGCCCGCTCTACGATGCGCTGTTCGACATGATGGATGCCGAACGGGCGACACGGCTGCTCGAACGCGGCGTGATCGAGGTGGCGCCGCTGGCGTTCATGCGCGGCCGCACGCTGAACGATGCGTTCGTGATCCTCGACGAGGCGCAGAACACCACGTCCGAGCAGATGAAGATGTTTCTCACGCGGCTCGGATTCGGCTCCAAGGCGGTGGTGACCGGCGACATCACCCAGATCGACCTGCCGAATGCCCGGATGTCCGGGCTGGTGGAGGTGCTCAAGATTGTGAAGGACGTCGGGGAGATCGGGTTCATCTACTTCGACGAGAAAGATGTCGTCCGTCACCGGCTGGTGCAGCAGATCATCAAGGCGTACGAGGCGTTTTCGAACGGCTCGCGCTCGAATGGCTGATCCTGGCGGTAGGCGCCGACCTTTGGCTGGGAGTGCAGTCGTGTTAGCGAAACAGTCTCCACATACGAGACACCGAGACACCGAGACACCGAGAATCCGTATTGAACCTGGCCTCGGAGCCTCGGCGTGTTGTGATCGTCACCTGAAGTGCGCTCCGATCCAGGTCGGCTCGAGCGCTTGACGGTCGAGGTGGTGACGGCCGTGGACGTGCGCGCGCGCGGACTGGGCCGGTGGCTGTCGTCGGTGGCGCCCCGCCGCGCCCGCGGAGTGGTGACCGTGGCCATCGTGTCGGACGCCCGCGTCCGGGCCCTCAACCGGCGCTACCGCCGCACGGATGGTGTCACCGATGTCCTGTCATTTCCGAGCGGGGATCCCGGCTACCTTGGAGATGTTGTGATTGCCGCCGGCGTCGCGCGTCGTCAGGCGCGAGAGGCGGGACATTCGCTGCACACCGAGCTTCGCGTGCTGGCGCTGCACGGGCTGCTGCACCTGGTTGGCTATGATCACGCGCGCGATGCCGGCCAGATGGCCCGCGTCGAGGCCCGGCTCCGCGTCCGGGGCGGACTGCGGGCAGGCCTGATCGAGAGGCACCGGTGACTCCGCTCGCGCTGTTTCTCCTCGCGTGCGCGACCGTGTTCCTGGGGTCGGTGCAGGCGGCCTTTACGGCGCTGATGCGCCTGTCGCTGCGCCTGATGGCGGAGCGCGGCGGCCGCGGCGACCGGCTCGGACGGTATCTCGACGATCCGCGCCAGCTCTTCATCCCCGTCCGCATCCTGATTGGCCTGTGCACCGTGCTGGCGGGCGTGCTGATCGCCCGGGTGAGCACGGTCAACAGCACGCAGTCGGTGGCGGCGTTCTTCGTGTCGCTGGTCGCCTTCGTCGTGGTCTGCGAGCACCTGCTGCCGATGCTGGTGGCGCGCCGCGACGCCGAGCAGGTGCTCGACATCCTGCTCCCGGCGTTCGATCCTATCGCGCGAGCGATGCAGCCGATGACGCACGTGCTGATCGACATTGCGGGTGGCCGGGGCGAACGTGAAGCGACGGCGGCCGCCGCCGATGCGGGCGGCGCGGCCGGAGTGCCGCCCGCGAAAGAAGAGGAGGCAGACGAAGGCGCCATGTCGGAAGAGGAGGGGCGCGAGCTGCTCCAGTCGATCGTCGACTTCACGGAGACGGTCGTTCGCGAAGTCATGACGCCGCGACCGGATATCATCGCCATCCACGCCGATGCGGCCCTGAACGACCTGCGCATCCTCTTTCGCGAGGAGCAGTACTCGCGCATTCCCGTCTATCGCAAAGACCTGGACAACATCCTCGGCATCGTCTTCGTGAAGGACCTCGTGGCGCTGCCACCCGGTGCGGAGCCGCCGCTGACCACGTTGATGCGAACGGCGTACATGGTGCCGGAGAGCAAGCGGGTCTCGGAGCTGCTGAAGGAGATGCAGCGCCGTCAGCTGCAGATGGCCGTCGTCGTCGACGAGTACGGGGGCACCGCCGGCCTCGTCACCGTCGAGGACCTGCTCGAGGAGATCGTCGGGGAAATCCGCGACGAGTACGACGTGGAGAGCGAGACCGTTGTCGGCGAGGGCGACGGTGTGTTCGTGTTCAGTGGAAAGGTCAGCGTGGACGAGGTGATGGACCGGCTCGGCGTCGAGATCGAGCGCGAGGGGTTCGAAACGCTCGGAGGCTACCTGTTGTCCCATCTGGGCCGCATGCCGTACGTGGGCGAGACATTCGAGGTCGACGATCTCGCGGCGGAAGTGCTCGAGGTCGAGCGCCGGCGCATCACCAAAGTACGTATTCGACGTGTCAGAGCCGCAGCATCCACGGAGTGACGCGGCAGGGCGCCGGCACGAGGGACCTGCGATGACATCCGGGTTCGTGGCTCTCATCGGCCGGCCCAACGCGGGCAAATCGACGCTGCTCAACCGGATCGTCGGCCACAAGCTGGCGATCGTCTCCGACAAGCCGCAGACCACCCGGACCCGCATCGTGGGCGTGAAGAACTATCCCGGTGGACAAGTCGTCTTCGTCGATACGCCTGGAGTGCACAAGCCGATCCGTCGCATGAACGTACGGATGGTGGATATCGCGCTGCAGGCGATGCGCGACGTCGATCTGCTGACGCTCGTCATCGACGTCTCGGTGAAGGAGGGCCCTGGCGATCGCTACCTGCTGGAGCTGGTGAAGAAGGTGAAGACGCCGGCGATGCTGGCGCTGAACAAGATCGACAGAATCGCGAAAACGACGCTGCTCCCGATCATCGATCGCTATCGCCAGGCGCATCCGTTCGTGGAGTTCGTGCCGATCTCGGCGCTGGACGGCACCAATGTGGACGTGCTCGAGACGCTGTTCCTCCAGCACGTGCCCGAGGGCGAGCCGCTCTACCCCCTCGATTACGTGACCGACCAGCCGGAGCGCTTCTTCGTAGCCGAAATCGTGCGCGAGCAGGTGCTGCGCCTCACACACGACGAGCTGCCGTTTTCCACCGCCGTGATCGTGGACAGCTTCGAGGAGCCCGTCGAAGGCGACCTCACGCCGATCTATTGCACGATCCTCGTCGAGCGTGAGTCGCAGAAGCCGATCGTGATTGGAAAAGGCGGCGCGATGATCAAGGAGATTGGCACGGCGGCGCGAGCGGAGCTGCAGCGCTACCTCGGCACGCGCGTATACCTCGATCTCCGCGTCAAGGTGAAGTCCGAGTGGCGCGACGACGAGCGCGTCCTCGACGAGATGGGGCTCCAGGGGAGTCGTTCGGATCGTTCCCGCCACTAACGCCACGTCGGCAAAAAGTTGTCGAGGGGCCCTCAATCGCGTGCTAGATTTAGCTGTTTACACGTGTTGGACGGACCTCCCGCATGGCGGCGCAGCGAAGAATCGATCTCGTCCTCGACTCGGTCAAGCGACTGCTGCGCATTGGTGCAAGCGCTAACCTGCTGAATCTGCTGCAGAAGCAGCATCCCGCCGACCTCGCGCAGATCTTCGGCGAGCTCTCCGACAGAGACCGCGAGGCGACCTTCAGCCTGCTCGTCGAACGGAACGGCCGCCTGGCCATGGAGGCGATCTCCGAGCTGGGTCCAGAGGCGGGCGCCGCGCTGCTGGCCACCCGGCCGGCCGAGGAGATCGCGAAGCTCGCGCAGGAGATCGAGTCCGACGACGCCGCCGCGCTGATCGACAACCTGCCCGAGGAGCTGTCGGCGGCCGTGCTCGACCTCATGCGCCCGAAACAGTCGGGCGAGGTCGAGAACCTGCTCGAATACGACGAGCAGACGGCCGGGCGCATCATGAATCCGCAGGTCTTCGCCCTCAGCGAAGACATCACGGTGGGTGAGGCGATCACGGAACTGCAGGGGAACCGCGACGTGGAGATGGTCTTCTATCTCTATGTCGTCGACGAACGCCGTCACCTGGTCGGCGTGACGTCGCTGCGGCGGCTGCTGCTCGTGTCGCCTGAGACGCCGCTCAAGCGGATCATGACGACCGACCTCATTAGCGCGCGCGTCGACACGGACCAGGAGGAGGTCGCCCGACAGGTCGCGTCGTACAACCTCCTCGCCATTCCGGTGGTCGACGAGGAAAACAAGCTCGTCGGCGTCATCACGGTCGATGACATCATCGACGTGATCAAGGACGAGGCCACCGAGGATATCTACCGCCTGGCGGGTGTGGCCGGGGACGAGCGTCCCTTCACGCCGGCCGGCGAATCGCTGCGCAAGCGGCTGCCGTGGCTGGGCGTCAACCTGGTCACGGCCTTCATGGCGGCGTCGGTCGTTGCCCTGTTCGAGGGCACCATCGAACGCATCACGGCGCTCGCCGTCTTCATGCCGATTGTGGCGGGAATGGGCGGCAATGCGGCCACGCAGACGCTCACCGTGATCGTGCGCGGCATCGCGCTCGGCGATCTCACGTGGAGCAATGCGCGCAAGACGCTGCTGAAAGAAGCGATCGTGGGAGTGGGCAACGGCGTCGTGCTCGGTCTGGTGGCGGCGTTGGTGGCATGGGGGACGCGAGGCAACCCGGTGCTGGGGCTGGTGCTGTGCGCCGCGATGATCATCAACATGTTCGTGGCCGCCACCGCAGGAACGCTCGTCCCGCTCGGTCTGCGGGCCGCCAACGTCGACCCGGCGCTCGCCTCGTCGGTGTTCATCACCACGCTGACCGACGTGTTCGGCTTCTTCTCCTTCCTCGGCCTGGCGACGATCTTCATGCGCTATCTCGGGCCGACGGGTTGACAGTAATCGGCGGTCCGCTTGGGGAACCCGTCCTACGTACGTGGGCCGGGTGCCGCGAGCGCGACGCACGGGACGCGAGCGGACCCGGCGAACGTGAACACGAACCGAGCAGTCAGAACGCAGAAGGGTGAACGACGGTACAATGGGCTAGTTTTGTGCCGCTGTACACAGCCGACGCGCTGATCCTTCGCACCTACAAGCTGGGTGAAGCCGATCGTATTGTCGTGTTCCTGACGCGCGATCGGGGCAAGAAGCGGGGCGTTGCCCAGGGGGCCCGCCGCGTGCGCTCCCGTTTTGCCGGTGCGCTCGAGCCGCTCACCGAAGCGCGGGTTGCGTATTTCGAAAAGGAACGGCGCGAGCTCGTCGGCCTGAACTACGCGGAAGCGGTTCGCTCGCCGCTGGCGCTGGTGGGTCCCGTTGGTGAGCTTCCACCGCCCGGTCCGGCTTCCGCCTTCGCCAAGGCTACGGCGGACAGGAAAGCCGGACACTGCGTACGAGATGGCGGCGTCTTGGGCTACGTCGGTTACTTCGCCGAGCTCCTCGACGAATGGGCACAAGAGGCGGACGCCGACGAGCGGCTGTACCGTCTTGGGACGGCCATGCTCGGTGCGCTTGGAACCGGGGCGCCGGTTGAGCCGCTGGCGCGGTATTTCGAGTACTGGCTGCTGCGGCTGCAGGGCGTCTATCCCGACACGCGGGGTACGTTGTCGTCGCGCGCCGTGGCGTTTCTCGCCGCCTCACGGACCGTCGCGCCCGACCGGATCGGGGACGTGCCAGTGGACCGGGCGACGCTCGAGGAGCTGGAGCAGCTCCATCGTGGGCTGATCACCCTGCACCTGGACAAGACGTTGAAATCGGATCGCGTGCTCCGCGACCTGTACCGCCACGGGTAGGTTCTCCACATGAGACAGGCCATCCTCCTTTGTGCCTCTGTCCTTCGACTTTCGCTCAGGACACCCCGAGCATCGTCGAGGGGGGTGCCTCCGTGGCCCGTGGCAGCCACGACTCGCCGATACTCGTGACGTTCCAGGACCTCATCCTCAAGCTGTCGGCCTTCTGGGCATCCCAGGGATGCCTGCTCCAGCAGCCGCTCGATCTGGAGGTGGGCGCGGGTACCTCGCATCCGGAAACGTTGTTCCGCGTGCTCGGGCCCAAGCCGTGGAGTGTCGCCTACGTCCAGCCGTCGCGGCGTCCCGATGACGGACGGTTCGGGCAGAATCCGAACCGTCTGTTCAAGCACCACCAGTACCAGGTCATCCTCAAGCCGTCGCCCGACGAGGTGCAGCGGATTTATCTGGACAGCCTCGAGGCGTGCGGCATCAACCCGCGCCAGCACGATATCCGCTTCGAAGAGGACAACTGGGAATCGCCGACGCTCGGCGCCTGGGGCATCGGGTGGCAGGTGCTGCTCGACGGGCTCGAGATTACCCAGTTCACCTATTTTCAACAGGTTGGCGGCATCGACTTGTCGCCGATTTCGTGCGAGATCACCTACGGCCTCGAGCGGATCGCGATGTTCCTGCAGCGGGTCGATAACGTATTCGACCTTGAGTGGGGCGGAGGCGTGAGCTACGCGGAAGTGCGGTTGCAGGAGGAAATCGAGCAGTCCAAGTATGCGTTCGGCCAGCTCAACATGCCTGCCGATGCGTTTGCGGCCGTGCACCGCGACCTCTTCGACCGGAATTACGGATTCGCTGAACAACTGCTCGAGTCGGGCCTCATCCTGCCGGCGCTCGAACACTGCCTGAAGTGCTCGCATCTGTTCAACCTGCTTGATTCGAGCGGCAGCATCGGCGTCACCGAGCGGACGGCGTACATTCTTCGCGTCCGGCAGCTCGCAGTGCGGATTATCAGGGCGTATGTCGATCAATCGGCCGGCCCTTCGGGCGACATCGCCGCTCCCGACGCGCAGGCAGGGGCGCGGAGCTGATGGATCGCGAGCTCCTGATCGAGATCGGGTGCGAGGAACTCCCCGCAAGCTGGCTGCCGGATCTGACCGAGCAGCTCGCCGTCCATCTGGTGTCACGTCTCAAGGAATTCCGCCTGACGACCAGCGCTCCCGCTGAAAGCTACAGCACGCCGAGGCGGCTGACGGTGCGGATCGCCAAGGTGGCCGAGCGCCAGACCGACCTCGAGGATCTGGTGACCGGACCTCCGGTGTCCGCCGCCTATGCGGCGGATGGTACGCCGACGCCCGCAGCGGCAGGGTTTGCGAAGAAGTACGGCGTCGAGGTGGGCGCACTCGAACGACACGACACGCCAAAGGGCACATATCTCGCGCATCGCGTCCGGCAGCGGGGCAAGGCGACGGTCGACGTGCTGGCCGACGTGATGGGCGGCCTGCTGCGCGATCTCACCTTCCCGAAGCAGATGCGGTGGGACGCCTATCTCGAGGACGGCAAGGGCGAGCTGGCGTTCGCGCGGCCGATCCGGTGGCTCGTGCTGATGTACGGCGGTCGCGTCGTGCCGTTTGTCATTCGTCGCCTGGAGATCGCGCAAGGACCGAACGTCCAGGACATCCGTTCCGGCTCGCAGACCTACGGCCATCGCTTTCTGACGACCAGCGGGCGCGCAGGGCGGGCCATCAAGGTCAAGACGTTCGAGGACTACCAGGCGCGGTTGCTCGAAAACTTCGTCATCCTCGACCGCGGCGAGCGGGAATCGCGAATTCGCCGCGAGCTCGAAACGCATGCGCGCAGGCTGGGCGGCCGCGTGAGCCTGTCGACCTCGCTCAGGCCAGGCGTGGCGATGGCGCACTCGGCGTTGCTGCACGAAGTGCCCGACCTGGTCGAGTACCCGTCGGTGGTGGCAGGCCATTTTTCCGTGGACTTCCTGCAGCTGCCGGAGGAAGTCCTGACGACGACGATGATTCATCACCAGCATTTCTTCCCCGTGGTCGACGAGGAAGGCAGGCTGAAGCCCGCGTTTCTGGCGGTGGTGAACATGGAGCCCGAGAAGCCGGAAATCATCGCGCGCAACGCCGAACGCGTGCTTGCCGCGCGGCTGCGCGATGCGCGGTTTTTCTGGGACGAGGACCGGAAGGCCACGCTCGAATCGCGTCTTCCACGGCTGTCGACGATCCTGTTTCACAAGAAGCTCGGCAGTTATCGCGACAAAGTGGACCGCGTGGCCGCGCTCGCGCGCTGGATTGCTCGAGAGGCGCTCGAACAGCCTGACGACGTGGCCGAGCAGGCGGAGCGTGCAGGTCGTCTCTGCAAGGCCGATCTCGCCACCGACATGGTGCGTGAGCTCACCGAGCTGCAGGGGACGATGGGTGGCATCTACGCTCGCGAGGAAGGCCTGCCCGAGCAGGTCTGGAAGGCCATCTCCCTCCACTACCTGCCGATCGGCGTCCAGGCGGATGCCCCGCCTTTACGCCCGCAGCTCGGCCGCGCGGCGGTCACCTGGGCGGCCGTGTCGCTTGCCGACAAGCTCGATTCGATTGCCGGCATGTTCGCCGCTGGTGAGCGGCCCACCGGATCCCGGGATCCGCTCGGCCTGCGCCGGCAGGCACAGGGGGCGGTCAAGATTCTCGCCGACCTGCCGGAGTTGACCGGTCTGGCGCCGCGGCTGCGCATCGGCCGCCTGCTCGGTCGCGCAGGAGAACCATTCGGCCCTGATGTCGACCGCAAGCCGCTGCTGTCCTTCGTGGCGGATCGCCTGACCTACCTGCTCGAGCAGCGCGGCTACGACGTGCGCAACGTGCGCGCAGTGCTCCACGGGGACATCGAGCAGGTCAGCCCGCTGGAGGCGCGCCTCAAGCTCGAGGCGCTGGCGCACATGGGCGGCTCGGAGGCCTTGCTTGGCGTGGCCGCGCTGTTGAAACGCGTCAAGAACATCACCAGGGGAGTGGATGGGGGCGCGGACTGGGCGGCGATGCAGGGTTCGCTGGTCGAACCGGCCGAGCGGACGCTGTGGTCGCAGATGGACGCGCGTGCGCCGGGCATCCGGAGCGCCGCCTCTCGCGGCGACTATCGTGAGGCGTTTGCCGGGATCGCGGCGCTGCAACCGCCCGTGGCGAAGTTCTTCGACGATGTGTTGGTGATGACAGACGTTGAGCGGTTGCGGCAGACGCGGCTGTCGCTCGTGGCGGCGCTTCGCGATCTGATTCTCGGGATCGCAGATCTGTCCGAGATCGTCGCGGAAAGGTGATAAGTGACGGCGTTTCGTAGTTGCGCTGCCGTACATGTGGGCCACAGAGGCACAGAGGCACAGAGAAGACATCTGAAAGAAAGAAACTCTGTGTCTCAGTGTCTCTGTGGCCAGGTACGCAGCAATTCTGAAATAGCGCAATAGGGGGGTGGAATCGAATGGCGAAACGGGGAGCTCGGAAGCCGGCGCGCAAAGTGGCAGCGCGATCCGCGCGCAAGTACGTCTTCTTCTTCGGCAACGGCAAGGCCGATGGCAACCGCGCGATGCGCGATCTCCTCGGCGGCAAAGGTTCAGGCCTCGCCGAGATGACCAATGCCGGGTTGCCGGTGCCGCCGGGCTTCACGATCCCCACGGAGGTCTGCTCCATCTACTACAGGGAAAAGGCCCGAATCCCCGCCGCCATCGACCGGGAGATCGCCGGGAACCTCGAGAAGCTCGAGAAGGCCGCCGGGGCCACGCTCGGCTCCGCCGAAAACCCCTTGCTCGTCTCCGTCCGCTCGGGCGCGAAGTTCTCCATGCCCGGCATGATGGACACCATCCTCAACCTCGGACTCAATGACGCGGCGGTCGAAGGGCTGAAGGCCCGCACGTCGAACGGCCGGTTCGCCTTCGACAGCTACCGCCGGTTCATTCAGATGTTCGGCAACGTCGTCCTCGAGATTCCGAAGGATGCGTTCGAGCACGAGCTGGCGGCGGTGAAGCGCGCGAAAGGCGCGTCGCAGGACACCGATCTCGACGAAGGGGCGCTCCGTGAGGTGGTCGATCGCTACAAGCAGGTGGTCCGCACCCGCGCAAGGCGCGCCTTCCCCCAGGCCCCGCACGAGCAGCTGAAGATGGCGCGTGACGCCGTGTTCCGTTCGTGGATGAACCCCCGGGCGCGGGAGTACCGGCGCATTTACGAAATTCCCGACCACATCGGCACCGCCGTCAACGTCCAGATGATGGTGTTCGGGAACACCGGCGAGCGGTCGGCCACGGGTGTCGGGTTCACCCGGAATCCCGCCACCGGCGCCAGGGAGTTCTATGGTGAGTTCCTGATCAACGCCCAGGGTGAGGACGTCGTGGCGGGCATCCGGACGCCGCAGCCGATTGCGGAGCTGGCGAAGGTCATGCCCAAGGCGTACAAACAGCTGCGCGAGATCACCACGCGGCTCGAGCGCCACTACAAAGACGTCCAGGACTTCGAGTTCACCATCCAGGAGGAGCGTCTGTTCATGCTGCAGACGCGCAACGGCAAGCGCACCGGGTATGCCGCGGTGATCATCGCCACCGATCTCGTGGCCGAGCGGCTGATCACGCCGAAGGAGGCAATCCTTCAGATCGATCCGGAATCGTTGTCGCAGCTGCTCGCGCCGGGATTCGACACGAAGGAATGGAAGTCGATTCCGCTGGCGACCAGAGGGTTGCCGGCGTCGCCTGGCGCCGCCAGCGGACAGGTGGTGTTCAGCGCTGAAGACGCGGTGAAGTGGTCGGATCAGGGGAAGCCGGTCATCCTGGTGCGGCGCGAGACGGTGCCGGACGACATTCACGGCATGTTCGTGTCACAAGGCATTCTGACCGCTACCGGCGGCATGACGTCGCACGCGGCGGTCGTCGGACGCCAGATGGGCAAGCCCTCGGTCGTCGGTGCCGGCGAGCTCGAGATCGACGAGGACGCGAAGCGGTTTTCCGTCAACGGCCGCACCGTGCGCGAAGGGGACTTCGTCTCCTTCGACGGGCTGACCGGCGAGGTGAAGCTGGCCAGGGTGGCGTCGAAGCCGAGCGAGATTCTGCAGGTGCTTGGCGGTCGGCGGCGGCCACAGGATTCCGACATCTACCGGCGCTTCAGCAAGATCCTGACCTGGGCGGACACGCATCGGCGCATGGGCGTCCGGGCCAATGCCGATCAGCCGGACCAGGCGGAGCTCGCGCACGCATTCGGCGCCGAGGGCATCGGGCTGTGCCGCACCGAGCACATGTTCTTCGGCGAGGGCCGGATTCCCATCGTGCAGCGGATGATCCTGGCCGACAACGAGGCGGATCGGCGCGCCGCGCTGAAGGAACTGCTGCCGCTGCAGCGTGGCGACTTCTACGGCGTCTTCAAGGGGATGCACGGCAAGCCCGTCACGATTCGTACCATCGATCCTCCGCTCCATGAGTTCCTGCCGAAACGTGAAGAGCTGATGGTCGAGATCACCAGGCTCGAAGTGCAGCGAAAGACCGGGGCCGAACTGGACGAGAAACTGGCGCTGTTGCGGAGGGTCGAGCAGCTGCACGAGTTCAACCCGATGCTCGGTCACCGTGGCGTTCGCCTGGGCATCACCTATCCCGAGATCACCGAGATGCAGGCGCGGGCGATCATGGAGGCGGCCTGCGAGCTGGCCAAGGAGGGCGTCAGGGTGACGCCCGAGATCATGATTCCGCTCGTCGGACACGTGAAAGAGCTGCGCGACCAGAAGGCGATCGTGGACCGGGTCGCCGGCGAGGTGATGAAGGAGCAGGGCGTGCGGGTCAAGTACCTCGTCGGCACGATGATCGAGGTGCCGCGCGGCGCCACGACGGCGGATCAGATTGCCGCCGAAGCGGAGTTCTTCTCGTTCGGGACGAACGACCTCACGCAGCTCGCCTTCGGTTTCTCGCGCGACGACATCGGCAAGTTCCTGCGCGTGTACCAGGACAAGAAGATCCTCGACAAGGACCCGTTTGTCACCTTCGACGTCGAGGGTGTGGGGCCGCTCGTGCGGACGGCCGTGGAGCTCGGCCGACGAGCCCGACCCGACATCAAGCTGGGTGTCTGCGGGGAGCATGGCGGCGACGCCTCCTCGATCCACTTCTTCGAGAAGGTTGGGCTCGACTACGTCAGTTGCTCGCCGTACCGCGTGCCGGTGGCCCGACTTGCCGCGGCGCAAGCAGCGCTGGCGGTCAAAGTGGGGGACTGAAGCGTGAACGACGATGATCACTATCTACGTCCACCGTGCCGGCGAGACGAACAGCGCTCCCGGCGTCGACCCGCAGTGGCTGGGGCCGGCGTCGGACGTCACGCTGTGGGTGGATTTGTCGGCGCCGAGTGGTGACGAAGCACGCCTCCTGAGCGACGTCTTTCGCTTCCACCCCCTCTCGGTGGAGGACGCGCTCAGCGAAATCCACTCGCCCAAGATCGAACCGTATCCCGGGTACCTCTACCTGATTCTCCACGGCATCGATTTCGACCACCGGGAGCAGGAGTTCGCCACGCGCGATGTCGATTTCTTCCTGGGACGGAATTACCTCGTGACCGTGCACGACGGTCATTCCCGCAGCATCGCCAAGCTGCGGATGGTCTGCGACCGGGATGCGCATGTCCTCGGCGAGGGACCGGCGGCGGTGATGCACCGCATCGTCGACTCGATGGTGGGGAACTACCGGCCGGAGATCGACGCGCTGGAAGAGAGAATCGACACCGTCGAGGAGGCGGCCGTGCTCGGCAGTCGGGCCAATCTCGTCCGGCGCATCCTCGCTGTCAAGCGCGACCTGGCGTCGCTTCGCCGTGTCGTCATCCCGCAGCGCGACGCCGTGGGCCGGCTGGCGCGCAGGGAGTTTCCGCAGATCAACGACGAAATCACGTACCGATTCCGCGACGTCTACGACCAGTTCGTGCGGCTGTCTGAGGAGGCGATCCTGTTTCAGGACCGGATGACGGGCATCCTCGACGCGCACCTGTCCACGGTCTCGAATCGCCTGAATGTCGTGATGAAGGTATTGACGGTGATCTCCACGATCTTCCTCCCGCTGACCGTGCTGACGGGCATGTGGGGGATGAACGTTCCGCTGCCGATGTTCCCCGGTGGGGAGGTGGTCCAGTTCTGGTGGGTCGGGGCGATGATTGCCATCATCGCCATCGTCATGCTGCTGGTGTTCAGGTTGAACAAGTGGATCTGAAGGTGTCCGGAATTCAGATTCTGCCCGGCGATCTGGCGAATCAGATTGCCGCCGGTGAGGTCGTCGAGCGCCCTGCGTCCGTGGTCAAGGAGCTTGTCGAGAACTCGATTGACGCAGGAGCGCGGCGCATTGCCATCGCCGTCGAACTGGGTGGCAAGAAGCTGATCCGCGTCGAGGACGACGGCCTGGGGATGGTGCCGGAGGACGCGCGCCTCGCGGTCGAACGGCATGCCACGAGCAAGATCCGGCGCGCCGAAGATCTCGACGGCATCGCGACGCTGGGCTTTCGAGGCGAAGCGCTCCCGAGCATTGCCTCGGTGTCGCACTTCGTCTTGCGCAGCCGCGCGCGGGGGACCGTGTCCGGCACCGAGGTGCGCATCAATGACGGCGCCGTCGCGTCGGTGACCGAAGTCGGCATGCGCGAAGGGACGTCGATCGAAGTGGCGGACCTGTTCTACAACCTGCCCGCGCGCCGCAAGTTCCTGAAATCCGATGCCGCCGAGAGTGCGCAGGTGTCACGTCTCGTCACGCAGCTTGCGCTGTGCTATCCCGAGATCGGGTTCACGCTGACGAGCGCCACGCGCAAGGTGCTGGAATGTCCTCCTGTGCCGGCGCTGCGCGACCGGCTGTATCAGCTCTATGGCGAGCGGGCCGATCTGATCGAGGTGCGTCGCGACTCGGGCGACGTCAAGGTGATTGGATATGTGGCCGCGCTCGCCGAACAGGGACCGACCCGCGGGCCGCAGAACGTGTTCGTCAACCGGCGGATTGTGAGGGACCGCACCATCGCCCACGCCATCATCGACGCGTATAGCGTGGCGTCGATCAAGGAACGGAGCCCGGAAGTTCACCTGTTCGTCTCGATGCCTCACACGGCCGTGGACGTGAACGTCCATCCCACGAAGGCCGAAGTGCGCTTCCGCGATCAGTCCTACGTGCACGAGCTGGTGCGCCGGACGCTGGGCGACGCGCTCGGTCGCGGCCCCGCCCCGGAGCTGCAGCTCGAGGCACCGCAGCCGTTCGGCGCGGCGCCGACGTCGCTGCTCTTGCCGGCAGGCTACGCCGGCACCTATCCGAGCAGGTGGGCACCGACGAGCGGCAGCGGGTTCGCACCGGCCGGCGACAGCGGACTCGCACCGACCGGCGTGAGTGGGCTCGCACCGACGAGCGACAGTGGGCTCGCACCGACGGGCTCGTCGAGCATCCGCCCGATGATCCCCCTTGGCCAGTTCCGCGACACCTTCATCATTGCCGTCGACGATGAAGGCATTGCGATTATCGATCAACATGTCGCGCACGAGCGCGTGCTGTTCGAGCGCATCGTGGAGCGGTTGACCGCGAGCCGCCTCGAGAGCCAGCGGCTGCTGGAGCCGCTGCTGGTCGAGATGTCAGCGGGCGCACGGCAGGCGCTGGCGGCGCACGCTGCGGAGCTCGAGCGGACCGGATTCGAGCTGGAGGAGTTTGGCGGCGGGGCGGTGCGGGTCGCGGCCGTTCCGGCGCTCCTCCGACGCGAGGAGTGCGAAGCCGCCGTTCGCGCGCTTGCCGAGGACCTCGAAGGGCTCGATCGCGGGTCGAGGGTGAGCGACGCGCTGAACCGCATCGCCGCCACGATGGCGTGTCATGCGGCGGTCAAGGCGAACTACCCGCTGACGGCCGAGAAGATGGCGCACATCCTGGAGGAGCTGCGGCAAACGGCGTACTCGACCATCTGCCCGCATGGGCGGCCGGTGATGCTCCGGCTGACGAGACGCGAAGTCGAAAAGAACTTTCAACGGATTTGACACGGCGTTCGCGTCGTTGTTAAAGTGAGTCTCGCTCGCAATTAGCTGATAACTAAGCGTTTAGCTCATCCGTACCCGGGCGGTATCGTGTGCGGAGTTGTGCTGCCGAACCTGGTGAGCTGCGCCACAGTTCCCCACGTTCCAGGTAGCGGATTCGGAGTTCGTGGTGTCCGCACGTCGAATCGTCCTGTATGCCGGTCTCACGTTCTCCCTGTCGTCATTGGCATTCAGCCTGGGCAGCTGGACCGCCCAGCGCTCGATGGCCGCGCAGCTTGCGGCGAACGACGCACGTCTGGATGTACTGCAGGACCACATGGCACGCAGCATCCTGCGCACGCGTGAGCGCGCCGTCGAGCCATCCGGCACGAACGGCCGCCAGCAGGGCGACGCCGTCCCGGCGGCAGGATCGGCGCAGAGCGCGCTCGTCGATGAAATCAAGCGCCAGCTTCAGGCCGAAATGGGGTTGCTGCCCGTCCGGCTGCTGCGCGAACGTCGCGAGAGCTTCGTCGAGCTGAACGCCGTCGACAGTCTCGGCAAGACGAGCTACGGCACGGCGGGCTACCTTGGCAACGGGTACTTCATCACCGTCAAGCACGGCGTGATGGCGCTCGACGACGAGGCCGAGGACCGGCAGTCACGCCGCATCGTGTCGGTCACCATTCGGTACGAGAACCGCGACGTGGTGGCTCAGGTCGTGGACAGCGGCGACGCCAATACCGAGGTGCACCGCGGCGACTGGGCGATCATCCGCGTGCGCGAAGACCTCGATCTGCCGCCGTTGCACGTCAACATGTCGTACGGGTTCGACTTCGCCGAGCCGATCTTCCGTCTCGGCAACGACTACTCCAAGGGCATCATCCTGAGCACCGGGTACGTGGGTCAGCGGATGCCGACCGGCCTGGTGACCTGTCTCACCGATGGCCACCCGGGCGTCTCAGGCGGCGGCGTGCTGAATCAGGCAGGCGATCTCGTCGGCATTCCGGTTGGCCGCATGCAGGGGGACTACCGGTTTTCGTTCATCCTGCCCGTGCGGGAAGAGATGTTCCGGAAGGTGCCGGGCGTGCTGGCGCGCGCGGCGGCGGACTGAAGCCTATTGCAGATTTCAGATTGGTCGAGTGGAGACTGTTGCCGAATGACGACCTTCGATTGTCGACTGGGTTTCGATTGACCGCGAAAACCCCCCAATCGCCAATCAGTTCGACAATCGTCATTCAGGAATCGTCAACAATCATCAATCGAGCAGCCTGAAATCGGCGCTAGGGCTTCTTCCGGCGTTCGTCCTTCAGCTTCTTCCACCCATCCAGCCGCCGTTTGATCTCTTTTTCGAAGCCGCGATCGGCAGGGGAGTAGTACGTCCGATCGGCGAGCGACGGCGGCAGGCACGTCATGTCGGCCACAGCGTCAGCCGCGTCGTGCGCGTACTCGTAGCCCTTGCCGTAGTCGAGCTCTTTCATCAGCGGCGTGGGCGCGTTGCGCAGATGCAGCGGCACGGGTTCAGCGGCCTGGGTATGCGCGTCGCCAGCGGCAGTCTCGTAGGCCCTGTAGACGGCGTTGCTCTTCGGCGCGGTGGCCAGATAGATGGCGGCCTGCGCGAGCGCGGTGTTTCCTTCGGGCATGCCGATGAAATGGACGGCCTCCTTGGCCGCAACGGCCACCACCAGCGCCTGCGGGTCGGCGTTGCCGACATCCTCGGACGCGAACCGGATCAGCCGCCTCGCGACGTAGAGCGGGTCTTCGCCGGCCTCGAGCATCCGCGCAATCCAGTAGACCGCCGCGTCCGGGTCGCTGTTTCGCATCGACTTGTGCAGCGCCGAGATCAGGTTGTAGTGCTCTTCGCCCGCCTTGTCGTAGAGGAGCGCGCGCCGGCGAATCGACTGTTCGAGCTGCGGCACATCGAGGCGACGCTCGGACGTGGCCGGATCGGGTGGGGCTGCCGATGCGGAAAACTCGAGCAGATTCAACGCCGCTCGCGCGTCGCCGTTTGCAAACTGCGCCATCGCGGCGATGGCCGCGTCGGTGACGACGAGGTTCGAGGCGCCGAGACCGTGTTCGCGGTCGGCGAGCGTGCGTCGCAGGATCGTGTCGATCGCCTCGGCGGTGAGCGGCTGCAGGACGAACACTTTGGAGCGAGACAGCAGCGCGGCGTTGACCTCGAACGACGGATTCTCGGTGGTCGCGCCGATGAGCACGATGTCGCCCGCCTCGACGCGGGGCAGGAACGCGTCCTGCTGCGCCTTGTTGAACCGGTGGATCTCGTCGACGAACAGAATGGTCCGGCGGCCGGTGGCGCGGCGCTGTAGCTCGGCGGCCGCCATCACGTCTCGAATCTCCTTGATGCCGGAGAGGACGGCGCTGAACTGCACGAAGCGCGCGCTCGTCATCTCCGCGATGATGCGCGCCAGCGTGGTCTTGCCGGTGCCCGGCGGCCCCCACAAGATGATGGACTGCAGGAGGTCGCGCTCGATGGTTTCCCGCAGCGGCATCCCCGGCGCGAGGATGTGCTCCTGGCCGACCACTTCGTCGAGGGTGCGTGGCCGCATCCGCTCGGCGAGCGGTGTCCCTGCAGCGGGAGGGCCTGACGACCCGCCTCGGCGTCCGCCGCCCGTCCGGCCCGGTGTGTCGGAGGCTCGCCGCGGCGACGCCTCGTCGTCGAACAGAGATTGGTTCATGTGCGCTGCCGGCGTGCAGCATAGACGAGAATCGCCGCTGCCACCGCCACGTTGAGCGATTCGACCGGCGAACTCATCGGGATTGTCACCGCGTCGTCGACCTGGCCCAGCGTCGCCTCGCTCAATCCCGGTCCTTCGCCGCCCACGAGCAAGGCGACGCGGCCCCGCCAGTTGACTGCGTCGGGATCGCGACCCTGCCGGGGAACGGCCGCCACCACCCGACCGTTCTGTGCCCGAATACAGCGCATCGCGGCGTCGACGGCCAGCCCCGCCGCGACAGGGAGTCGCAGGATGCTCCCCATGCTGCCACGCACCGCTTTCCAGGAGAACGGACTCGCAGAGGCGCCACAGACCAGCACGCCGCTCACGCCCCCCGCTTCTCCCGCGCGTATCAGCGACCCGAGATTGCCTGGATCCTGGATGTCGGCGGCAATCAGCACGAAACCATCAGGACGACGGCAGATGCTGTGGGCGTCAACAGGAGTGCGATGTGCGATGGCCACGACCCCGGACGGGGCACGGACCGGACTCATCGCGGCAAATGCCTGGGTGGCGACCGTGAACACCGGCGTGCCGTGTGCCGCGGCGGCACGAACGATGTCCGCTTCGTCGCGTGCAGCGGCTCGCGAAGCCGAGACGGCGATCGCCTCGAGTGCAGTGCCGGCCGCCATCGCATTGCGGATCAGATGCACGCCATCCAGCAGCAACCGCGCTCCGGTCGGATCGGGCGTACGCGCGAGCTCACGGAAGGCGCGGACGGCCGGATTCTGACGACTGGAGATGGCTCTCATCTGGTTGGTGGTTGGCGGTTGGTGGTTCGTGGTGGTGGTTGGTAGTCAGCCACTCGTATCTGATTATTCGCCATACGTGGGTCCTGCCACCAGCTACCACCAACCACGAACCACCAACCACCAACCAGCTATGCTAAAGTCGGTTTCGCGATGAAGGATCGCGTCCTCAAGCGGTTCACCGACGAGCTAGCCGCGCTCGAGCGTGAGCTGAAATTCGAGCTCCCGAAGGAAATCAAACGCGCGCGCGAGCTGGGCGATCTACGCGAGAACGCCGAGTACAAAGCGGCCAAGGAGCGTCAGGAGATCGTCAACGCGCGCATCGCGATGCTCAGACGACGCATGGGCGAGATCGCACTGATGAACCTCGATCGCATCCCGCACGGTCGCGCCGGATTCGGCTCCACCGTACACCTCCGCGATCAGAACGGCGACGCGGTTGTCTACCAGCTCGTCATGCCGGAGGAGGCGGACGTCGAAAAGGGGACGATCTCCACCTCGTCCCCCATCGGTCGCGCCATCCTGAACAAGGAGGAGGGCGACGAAGTCAAGGTGGTGACGCCGAATGGCCTCCGCCAGTTCGAGCTCGTGAAGCTCATCACCATCCACGACAACGAACCGTGAACGCTCGTTATTCTCCTGAGCGTCGTACCGCCCTCGTCCTCTGCGGTACCGGCGCGCACGGTGCGTACCACGCCGGGGTCCTGAGAGCGCTGCACGAAGCGGGCGTCAAAATCGACGTGATGGCCGGGCAGGGCGTCGGCGCGGCCGGGGCTGCGCTCGCCGCGGTCGACGGCGCGTCCCGTCTTTGGGATGAGAAGGGGGTCTGGCGGGGGGCCACGGCGCGAACGCTATACGGGTGGAAGTGGCCTCTGCGTCTGGCCGGCTGGCTCGCATGCCTGCTTGTGGCTGTTCTGGTCATGCCACTGCTTCTGGCTGTCCTGGACCGTGACGTCGACCCGTTGCCATGGCTCGTGGCGGCCGCCCTCATCCTTGCCGCCGTCTTGCTGGCGATCGTCGCGGGCGGCCGCGTCATGGATCGCCGGGTGCCTGCGCGACGGTCCGTTGACGGCGGACCGTGGTGGCAGGTGCTCGGCGCGCCGCTCGATGCGGAGCGTGCGCGACAGGCGTTTGCCGGCGCGCTGTGGGAACTGCTTCACGGGGGGAGTCAGGCCGCACCACCGCCCCACGCCGCGATCGGGCGCCGTTATGCGGAAGTGCTCGCGGAAAGTGTTGGCCAACCAGGATTTCGCGAGCTGATGATCGTGACCACCGACCTCGACTCCCGGCGCGATGTCGTTGCGGCGCTGCTGTGCGAACCGTTCCGTCGTGGGTTCGCGGCGCCACGCCCGGGAGAGGAACGGCGGTCCGAAGCGATCGATCTCGCGGGGACCGATCGTGACCACGCCTTCGACGTCATTGCGGCCGCGCTCACCCCGCCCGTGGCCTGCGATCCCCATCTGGTGACTTTCGGTATCGATGGCTACTGGCGCGGCGAAACCCACCGCCTCTGCGATCGGCCCGGAGCATGCGTACGGCTGGTCGAAGAGCTGGCGGACGCCGGCGTGACGCAGGCGATCATCGTCAGTGCCGTGGCCGCTCCATGCGTGCCGCACCGGCTGGCGGCGGTCCGGCTCGAGCCGCGGCATCGGCTCAGTGAGTTCCTCGCGGCCGCGGAATCGGCCGCGCTGCGGGACGCGCGCGCGATGGCGCGGTTTCGATTCGACGCGGTATACGTGATTGGTCCTGCCCATAATCCGATCGGGGCCTTCGACCTCGCGGGCGCCTACGACAAGGCCTCCGATCGCCGCCCGGACCTCACAGAGCTCATGAATCGCGCCTACGAGGATACGTACCGGGAGTTCATCGAGCCGGTCGTCGCGGCGAGCGGTGAGCAGCTGGCGCATGCCGGCTCGCGGGGCGTCGACCTGCCAAGCTGATTTAGAGCTGGTGAGATCTGGGATTAGGTGAGCGGCCGTGCACCGAGACACCGAGATCGTCCACGCCGGTTACCGGAAGAACACCGCTCCCGGCGTGTTCCTGTCAGGTCCGCAGTTCTCGTCCACCTACACGTCGCCCGGCGATCCGTCGAGTCATCCGCTGACCTACGGCCGGTTTCACAACCCGACGTGGACGGCATGGGAGGAGGCGCTGGCCGTGCTCGAAGGTGGCGGCCAGGCGGTGGCGTTTGGCTCCGGCATGGCCGCGGTGAACGCCGTCTTCGGCGTCACTCTCAAGCCGGGCGATGCTGTCGTCCTGCCGGCCGACTCCTACTACGCGATTCGCAGGGTCGCCTCGAGCTGGTTGGAATCGATTGGCGTCCAGGTGCGCCTGGCGCCCACCAGGGCCAACGCCCAGGCCGCGGTGCTCGACGGAGCCCGGCTCGCGTGCATCGAAACGCCGTCGAATCCGCTGCTCGACGTGTGCGACATTCGCGCGCTCGTGGACGCCGCGCGGGCGCGCGGCGTCCTGGTGGCCATCGACAACACGACCGCCACCGCCTACCTGCAGCAGCCGCTCGAGCTGGGCGCCACCTTCGTCATGGCGTCCGATACGAAGGCGCTGACGGGGCATAGCGATCTGATTCTCGGACACGTGGCCACCGGCGACGCGTCGCTCGCCGACGCGCTGCGCGCGTGGCGCACCCACCATGGCGCCATCCCGGGCCCGATGGAAGTCTGGCTGGCGCACCGGTCGCTGCCGACGCTGCCGCTGCGCATCGGTCGCCAGTGCTTGTCGGCCGAGCGGCTGGCAGCGCTGCTTGCGTCCCGGTCCGACGTCGCCTCGGTTCGCTATCCGGGGCTCCCGACCCATCCAGGACACGAGGTCGCCAGGCGTCAGATGAAGGCGTTCGGGACCGTGGTCAGCTTCGATCTCGGTACGCGGGCGCGAGCCGAAGCGTTTCTGGGGGCATTGACGCTGGTTCGCGAGGCGACAAGCTTCGGGGGCGTCCATTCGATGGCGGAGCGACGGGCCCGCTGGGGCGGCGACGCCGTCGGCGACGGTCTCATCCGCTTCAGCGTGGGGTGCGAAGCCGCCGAGGACATCCTCGCGGACGTCACGGCCGGGCTCGAGGCGGCCGCGCGATAAGGGTTTTCGCTTCTACGGCCACAGAGACACGGAGACACAGAGGAAATTGCCTTTGATCAACTCCGTGCCTCCGTGCCTCCGTGGCCTGTTGAAGTGAAAACGGGGCTACGAGGCACGACCTGGTGCGGCTCAGCAGTCCAGGCAGCGCACGTCCACGAAGATCGCCTCCTGTTTGTCCGGATGCTCCCGCGCGTAGTTCACGAGGCAGCGTACCGCCTTGCCGACGTCCGGCAGGCCGTACGCGTCGGCCATCTTCTGCAGGAACGCCACTTTCTCCGACTCGAGCTCAATCGAGCAGACCTGTGCGTCTTTCACGGACGTGTCTCCTTACGCCTTCACGAGTCGTTTCTCGGACGCCTGATGCTCGTGCAGGAACTCGAGCGCCATGTGGATCACCCGGTCCGTGAACGCCTCGGCCGGCAGGTTGCCGAACTTGTCGCGGAAGGCATGGAGCGGGACGACCGCCTTGGCCATGGCGCGATGCCCGCCGGCGCTGCCGATGTCGGCAAAGTACTTGCGCACGAACTCACCCGCGTTCCGGGAATAGCCGAGGTTCCGGACCGACATGATCAGCGAGTCGTTGACGATGCCCGCGACAATCGTCCACTTGACGTTCTCGAGCTGCAGGTAGAAGTCGGCCACGTAGGGAATGAAATCCTCTCGCGGTGTCGTGCCGAGGAACGCACAGAACACCTGCTCGGCCAGCCGGCCGTACTGCTTGGCCTTCACCACGTATTCCAGCCGCTCCATGGTGATTTCGGCGCCCTCCATCTTTCGAATGAGCGCGGCGTCGGCGAGCGGATACAGGTACGAGAATGCTTCGATATCGACCCGGTTGGCCTGCCGGTTGAAGAAGAGCGTGTCCGACTTGATCGCGTACAGCAGCGCGGTGGCGGTGCGCTCGGAGATGTTCGCGTCCACGGCGCGCAGGTGCTCGGTCAGAATCGTGGACGTCGAGCCGTAGTCCGGACGGATGTCCTTGAATACTGCCGTGTAGCCTGGCTGCTCGGGGTGATGGTCGATCACCAGATCCACTTTGTCGATGGCGCCGCCGAAGTAGTGGGGCTGCACGTCCACCATCGCCACGCGTTCGTATTCGACCACCTCCGCCGGTGTGACGCGTTCCACGTGCAGGTCGAGCAGGTTGACCATGCGCACGTTCTCAGGACGGCTGACGCCTTCGAGCGCGGCGATGATGCAGGTTTGCCGCGTGCGCCGGAGCACGTTTCGCAACGCCAACCCGCTGGCCAGCGCGTCGGGATCCGGCTCGTTGTGGAGGAGGATCAGCACGCGGTCTGCGTCGCTGAAGAAGCGCTGATACTGCTGCACCCGCAGGCGCGTCAGCGAGCGGCTGAACTCGGTGAGGAGCGGCCCCCCGAACAGCTCCGACAGCGCCAGGTAATTCAGCTCCGGGACCTGCGCCTTGAGTTCCTCCTCGCGCGTGTGGAAATCGGAAATCCCGACGCCGAGCACGTAGATAAGCGTTCCGCCCGCATCGCGAATGGCGCCGATGATCGTCTTGAGGCCGCGGCGTCCGGTATCCTCGATGATCACGCAGGTTCCCGGCGTCACGTCGGCTTTCAAATAGGTGTCCGTGCGGCGCGGGTCGGCGGCGGTGACGTTGAGGCCGGCCTCGTGGAGGCGGCGGGCAAGGGGCTTGCTTTCGACGAGGAACTCGACTTCGAAGCTGGGCAGCAGGATTTCGTCGAGCATCCTGATGACCAGATCGGTCTGACAGACGGCCAGGCACCTCATGGATTGACCCGGGCCGCCTCTGGGGGAACCTCCATCATGGGCACGAAACTTCCATTATACGCCCCAGCTTCGTGCCCGGTTTATCGGGTGTAGGATGGGAAGACTTTGGCGATGGCGATGCGCAGGCGCGGCGTGGTGACGAGTGTGGCGATGCTGGCGGCCCTTGCGAGTGGTGTGGGCACGTCGCATCCCTCGACGGTCGCTCGGGATGCCCTGAGCGACGTCGAAGGGCAGCAGGCGGTCTTCCGCGCCCGCCTCGATCTCGTGACGATGGGCGTGACGGTGACGGACCGGCGCGGCGAGTACGTCAACGGCCTCACACGAGACGACTTCGAGCTCATCGAGGACGGGAAAAAGCAGACGGTAACCTATTTCGCCCTCGGCGACGAGGCGACGTCCGTGCCGCTGCACGTCGGCCTGCTGTTCGACACGAGCGGCAGCATGGGTGAGGACATCAAGCTCGCGCGCTCGGCTGCCGTGCGGTTTCTCAACACCCTCAGCGACGCGCAGGACATGACGCTGGTCGATTTCGACACCGAAGTCCGCGTAGCCAAGTACGGACAGAGCGATTTCCCGCGGATGGTGGAACGGATTCGCGCGCGGCAGCCCGCCGGGTGGACCGCGATGTACGACGCGCTCGGGGTGTTCCTCGACGGAGCGGCGGAGAACGAGGGGCGGACCATTCTCGTGCTTTACACCGACGGTGGCGATACGCGCAGCACCCTCGGGTTTGCGGACGTCATGACGCTGGTGCGCGCGTCGAGTGCCACGATTCATGTCGTCGGATTCCTCGAGCACCAGGCGAGCAGCGCGCGGCTGACCCAGCGGCTGCGGCTCATGGAGATTGCCGAGACGACCGGCGGGCAGGCGTTCTTCCCGTCGGCGATGAAGGACGTGGAGGCGGCCTACGACAAGATCGTGGCCCAGATCCGCAACCAGTACACGCTGGGCTACACCTCCACCAACACCACCCGGGACGGCAGGTGGCGCAAGGTGGACGTGAAGGTGGTTCGCCCGGATCTCAAAGGGCCACGCATCCAGTCGCGCAAGGGCTATTTCGCGCTGTACAAAGAAGGGCAGTGAATCAATAATTGATTCATGCCGTCAGTTCACGATCGCTTCACACTGATCAGCGATTTCGAGGTGCGGGGCGACCAGGTCCGCGCCATCCCGGAGCTCGTCGACGGGCTGAACCGCGGCGATTCGCACCAGGTGCTGCTCGGCGTGACCGGCTCCGGCAAGACGTTCACGATGGCGCAGGTCATCGTGTCGGTGAATCGTCCGACGCTGGTCATGGCGCACAACAAGACGCTGGCGGCCCAGCTCTACCAGGAATTCACACGCTTCTTCCCGCAGAACGCGGTCGAATATTTCGTCAGCTACTACGACTATTACCAGCCCGAAGCCTACGTGCCCGCGACCGACTCGTACATCGAGAAGGAAGCCACCATCAACGACGAGATCGATCGCATGCGACTGTCGGCCACGCGTTCGCTCTTCGAACGGCGCGACGTCATCATTGTCGCGAGCGTGTCGTGCATCTACGGGCTCGGATCGCCGGAGGCGTACTACGGGATGCTCCTGCCGCTGGAGCTCGGTCAGCGCATCGATCGCGACCAGATTCTGCGGAAGCTCGTGGAAATCCAGTACGAGCGCAACGATACCGAGTTCGGCCGCGGCACCTTCCGCGTGCGTGGGGACATCGTCGAGGTGGTGCCGTCGTACGAAGAGCACGCCCTCCGGATCGGCCTGTTCGGCGACGAGGTCGACGAGCTCGCCTGGTTCGACACGCTCACCGGCAGGGTCATCCGCCGCCTCGACAAGGTCGCGGTGTACCCGAAATCGCACTTCGTCACGTCGCGGGATCGTACGAAACGCGCCATCGAGTCGATCAAGCAGGAGCTGGAATGGTACCGCGGACAGCTCGAGTCCGAAGGGAAGCTGCTCGAGGCGCAGCGATTGCATCAGCGGACGATGTTCGACCTGGAAATGATCCGCGAGATCGGATACTGCCACGGCATCGAGAACTACGCACGCCATCTCACCGGCCGCGCCCCTGGCGAGCCGCCGCCCACGCTGCTCGATTACCTGCCGGACGATGCGCTCGTGATCGTCGATGAGAGTCACCAGACGGTGCCGCAGATCCGCGGCATGTTCCACGGCGATCGCTCCCGCAAGGAGGTCCTCGTGGCGTACGGCTTCCGCCTGCCGTCGGCGCTCGACAACCGGCCGCTCAGCTTCGAGGAGTGGGAGGCGCGCGTCCGGCAAGTGGTCTTCGTGTCGGCAACGCCAGGGCCGTACGAGCTGTCGAAGTCGGGGGGCGTCGTGGTCGAGCAGGTGATCAGGCCGACCGGCTTGATGGACCCGCCGATCGAGGTGCGACCCGTGCGCGGTCAGGTGGACGACCTGCTGAAGGAGATTCGCGAGCGCGCGGAACGGAGAGAACGGGTGCTCGTCACCACCCTGACCAAGCGGATGGCCGAGGACCTGACCGCCTACTACCAGGAGCTTGGCGTCAAGGTTCGCTACCTGCACTCGGACATCGACACGCTCGAGCGGGTGGAGATTCTGCGCGACCTGCGGCGCGGCGTCTTCGACGTGCTGGTCGGCATCAACCTGCTCCGGGAGGGGCTCGATCTGCCGGAGGTGTCGCTCGTGGCCATCTTGGATGCCGACAAGGAGGGGTTCCTCCGGTCGGGCGGATCGCTCATTCAAACCGCCGGCAGGGCGGCGCGAAATGTCAGCGGGCGCGTCATCATGTACGCAGAGACCATGACGGCGTCGATGAAGTTGGCCATTGCGGAAACCGAGCGCAGGCGCGCGCTGCAGGCGTCGTACAACACCGAGCACGGCATCACGCCGGAGTCGGTTGTCCGGGCGATCGACGACGTGCTGTCGAGCGTGTACGAGCGTGACTATGTCCCCGCGCCCCCGGTCCGCGATGAGCGGGACGTGTTCCGGACGCAGGCGGAGTGTGATGCCGAGATCGCCAGGATCGAAGGCGACATGAAGGCCGCCGCCGCGAACCTCGACTTCGAGCGGGCTGCGTCGCTGCGCGACCGGCTCAAGACGTTGCGCAGCCGCGAGCTCGGCCTGACGAGCCTCTCGGCCGGCCGGTAAACGCGTGCTGGCGCTCATCGAAAAGCCGCTGAAATCGGCGCTGCTGGAGCTGCAGGAGTACGTGCGCCTGCTGGCGGCCACGTTTCGGGGCGCCGTCAGCCCCCCGTACTACGTTCACGACATCGTCGAGCAGTTCGAGCACATCGGTATCGGGTCGCTGACCGTCGTCGTGCTGACCGGGTTTTTCACGGGCGCGGTTCTGGCACTGCAGAGCGGGATCACACTGGATCAGTTCGGGGCGCGGCCGTTCGTGGGACGCCTCGTCAGCGCGTCGATGGTCAAGGAGCTCGGGCCGGTGCTCACCGGACTCATGCTGGCGGGGCGCATCGGGTCGGGCATTGCGGCAGAGCTCGGTTCCATGGTGGTGACCGATCAGATCAACGCGCTCCGCGCCTTGGGAACGGACCCGGTGCGAAAACTGGTGGTTCCGCGGGTGCTTGCAGGCATCTTCATGGCGCCGGTCCTCACGGTGGTCGCCAACACGGTGGGCATCATCGGTGGATGGCTGATAGCCGTGTTTCAATTGAGGGTGGCGTCGAGCCTGTACTGGACGTCGGTGACCGAGGGTTTGTATCTCGAGGACGCCTGGATGGGCCTGATCAAGCCGTTCTGCCTTGGGTTCGTCATCGTGACGATCGGGTGTCATGTGGGGCTGCGGACTCGCGGCGGCACGCAGGGTGTGGGGCGGGCGACGACCACCGCCGTGGTGGCCTCATCGGTCGCCGTCATCGGGGCGGACTTCTTCATCACGCGGCTGCTGATTACGGTGTTGTACTAGGCGGCGGGATCATATGGTCCTTGCGATTGAACGATCCCCTGAGCTGGAAGAGGCGCTCGGCCCCGGCGCGCCGATTGTCGTGTTCGACAAGGTGTCGCTGGCCTTCGACGACAACGTCGTGCTCCGCGACATCAGCTTTACGATGATCTCCGGCCACACGAAGATCATCATTGGCGCGAGTGGCTCGGGAAAATCGACGATCCTCAAGCTCATCCTCGGCCTGCTCAAGCCCGACTCGGGCCTCATCTGGGTGAATGGCGAGCGCGTCGACCTGATGTCCGAGCTCGAGCTGATGAAAGTGCGCGTGGATCTGGGGATGGTGTTTCAGGAGGGCGCGTTGTTCGATTCGCTGACGGTGGCTGAAAACGTCGGGTACAAGCTGTACGAGGAAACCCAGATGCCGCCCGATGACGTCCGCTATCGCGTCGAGGAGGTGCTCGGATTCGTCGGGCTCCACGAATACATCGACCGGATGCCATCGGAGCTCTCCGGCGGTCAGCGCCGGCGTGTCGCGATTGCCCGCGCGATGGCCGCCAAACCACGTCTGCTGTTGTACGACGAGCCGACCACAGGCCTCGATCCCATTACGGCCACGACGGTTGACGATGAGATCATCAAGTTGCGCGACCTGGAAAACGTGAGTTCGATTCTCGTGACGCATCAGCTGCGCGATGCCTTCTATGTGGCGACCCACGGAGCTGTCCGCCGGGATGACGGTCTGATGCTGATCCGTCCTGCGGACGAGGAGAAGGCCGAGGAAGCGGAATTCATCATGCTGAAGGACGGGGGGATCGCGTTCGAAGGCCACGCCGCCGAGCTCCGCACGTCATCGGATCCGTATTTGAGAACGTTTCTGTCGTAGAAAGGCCACTGAATGCCGCGTACGCGTTCGCTCGGGTGGGCTGAGTTGAAGATTGGACTGTTGACCGCGTTTGCGATCGTGATGTCGATGGGCCTGATCTTCCTGTTGAGTGGCGAGGGTGGTTTCTTCTGGCAGCGCTACTCGCTGAAGACGGTGTTTCCCAACGTGGCCGGGCTGAAACCGGGCGCGCCGGTGCGCGTGGCGGGCGTCGAAGTGGGCTCGGTGAGCGAGGTGCTCTTTTCGGGCGACCGGGTCGAGGTGGTGATGGAGCTCAACCGCGAGATGCGGTCGCGCGTGACAACCACGTCGACGGCGTCGCTCGGGTCCGTGTCGCTGCTGGGGGAGTCGGCCATCGACATTACCGCCTCGAGCTCCGGCGCGCCTATTCCGGAGTGGGGATACGTACCATCAGGTCCGGCAGCCGGATCGCTGACGGACGTGGCGACGAAGGCGACCGAGGGCATTCAGGAATTGACCGTGCTCCTGCGGGACATTCGCAGCGGCCGCGGTACGCTCGGGCGGCTCTTTACAGACGATGGGCTGTATCGAGAGATGAGCGCGCTGGTGGTGGCCGTGGAAAACGTGGTGCAGAGCGTCAACCGCGGACGGGGCACCCTCGGCCGGCTGGCCAACGATCCGACCGTGGCGCAGAAGCTCGAAGCATCGCTGCAGAACTTCGAGACCATCACGGCCCGCATCCGTGCCGGCGAAGGCAGCCTCGGGAAGTTCCTCACTGACGATGCGCTCGCGCGCTCGCTGACGTCCACCACGACGAATCTCGACTCGATTACGGGCCGGATCAACCGCGGCGAGGGCACGGCCGGCAAGTTGATCAACGACCGCGAACTGTACGACCGGCTCAATTCGATGTCGGAACGGCTGGACAAGGTGATGGCGGGCCTGCAGCAGGGAGACGGCACCGCCGGTCTGCTGCTTCGCGATCGGCAGTTGTATGAGAACATGAATAGCGCCGTCGGCGAGCTGCGGCAGCTGGTGCGCGACATCCGCGCGGATCCGCGGAAGTTCCTCAACGTCAGGGTGAGTATCTTCTAGTGAGCGAAGTCTTTTTGGGTGTCATTGCCGTCGCGGTGCTGGTCATGGCCGCCATCCAAGTGGCCGTCGTCATCATCGCGGTGCGCGCGACTCGGCGCCTCGACCGGTTCGCCGACCGCCTCGAACAGGACATCCGGCCGGTGGTGGCCAGCTTGCAGGCGCTGACGGCGGATGCCGCCCGCGCGACGTCGGTATTCAAGGCCATTCTCGCGATCTTCCGGGGCCCGCGGAAAGACGATCGGGCGGGCAGCGTCGACGAGGAAGATCCGCTCTTCATCGGCTGACCCGCCTCCGCGTTTCGCGCTTCGGCGGGCAGGCCCGCTTCGCCCGCTTCGTGCTTCGGCGGGGCAATCGACACACGGAGACGAAATTCTCCCACGATACGTAGGGCGGGTCCTTTCGGACCCGCTGTGCGCACGTCGCATGTTATGTTTCATTGACGGGCGACGCCCGCGGTGATACAAGTCGCCCGTGTAGAAGGTGGAGTCCGGCCGCGCGCGCGTGCGCGGTGGAATGTCGGCCGGGGGTGCGCGCATGAGTGTTTCGCTGCGTCGCGTGCGGTATCTCGCCATCGCACTCGTTCTGCTCGGTCCGATGCTCGCGGCGGCTCAGGAGTCGAAGTCTGCGCAGCTTGCGGGCGAGCTCGTCAAGCTGCTCGACTCGTTGAAGCTCGATAGCGTGGCGGCGAAGCTGGCGGGCGACGAGTACGTCGGCGCGCTATACTTTTCCGGCAGCCAGTTGCTGGTCGTGAAAGCGCGCTACATTGTTCCAGAGCGCATGGACGTCCAGCTCGCGCAGAAGAATTATCGCGACGTGTACATCGATCTGAACAGCGCGTCGGTGCCAAACTCCAAGGTGTTGATTTCCGACCTCGGTGCCAACGGCCTGTTCGCCCGGCGGCGGGAGAATCAGTTCGACACCGCCGACGTGGGTGGCAAGAGCTATGCGTTCGACGGCGACTGGGGCAAGGCGAAAATCTCCGAGCAGGAGTACACGAAGGCGTTCCAGACGACAGAAGGGGAATACATCAGGATTCTGGACGCGCTGGTTGCTCAGCTCAAGAAGACCTCGTAGCCGGCGCCTGTCGCCAAATGCTGCGAGGCAAAAGAGGGCAGCCCTTCGGGGCTGCCCTTTTTGTGTCTACAGATACCAGGCCGGTGGCGGGTGGTAGGATCCCGACGTGGGTCTCACCTACGTGGAAGGGCTGCTGCGTTCGCCGGGCCGGCGTCACCGCCCGAGGCGCGTCCGTTTCCTGGTTGATTCCGGCGCGGTGTACTCGGTGCTGCGGCGGGCAGACTGGCGGGCGCTCCATCTGAAGTCCGAGCGGGAGCTCGAGTTCGTGCTCGCCGACGGCACGGCGCTGACGCGCGGCGTGAGCGAGTGCTCATTCGAGATCGACGGACGAAGAGCGACCTCGCCTGTCGTGCTGGGCGAAACGGAGGACGAGGCCCTGCTCGGTGCTGTGACACTCGAGACGCTCGGTCTCATGCTCAACCCGCTCAACCGGACGTTGCAGCCGATGCGAATGGTGCTCGCCCGCGCCTCGCGCCAGCGTTCGTAGTGGCCGGGGATGTTACGGGCGTTCACTTCGACTCGAGTGCGAAAGGTCTTTCCCGCGCGGACGATGGAGATCGTGTACTCGTCGCCCACGATCCGTTCCGGTCGAAACCAACCCTCTTCTACGTAGGTGCCGCCCAGGGCGACGGCACTGGAGCGAAGGCGCGCCTGTTCACCTTCACCTTGTCGGCCTCGCGAGGTATGAGCTGGGTCGGCGCCGGGAGATTCGCTTTCGAAGTGGTATCACGTAATAGTGATGTGTAGCATGTATATATCCTTAAAAGATGATATTATTGCGCATGCAAACGCGCCGGAAATCATCTATAAGGGATAGGCAAGCACGTGAATCCCCTGAAGGTGATGTCCATCACGCCCTGTTCAGTTTGCTGCGTGGCGCCCGGCTGAACCGTCATCTAAGCCAGCAGGCGCTGGCACGCAAGCTGGGTCTTCGTCAGCGACAGATCTCGGACCTCGAGCGCGCCGCGATGGACCCGCGGCTGTCGACGGTCCGGAACGTCGCGAGGGCCCTCGATCTCGAACTGATGCTCGTTCCTCGCGCACTGATCTCGGCCGTCGAAGGTTTGGAGCGAGCCGGCGGAGCGGCGGCCAAACGGCCAATGTATGCGCTCGATGGCGATGTGGCCGAATCCGGTGCAAACGATCGGTCACGCATCGAAGGCAGCAGCGGCGCAGCTGAGAGTTCTTCGGCCCGACCAGGAGACCGGTCGAAGGAGGTTCGATGACGACATCGGCCCACCGGCGCGGGACGAGCGCTGTCATGGTGCTCGAAGTGCGTCTGGGCCCGACACTCGTCGGCGTACTCACCCATCTCGGCAACGAGGCGCTGCTCTTCACCTTCGACCGCACGTATGTCGAGAGCGCCGGCGACCGGCCAACGCTCAGCTTGGGCTTCAAAGCCGCCGACGAGAGTCTCGTCGAGCAGACGCGTCCGACCCGCGTGCGGTTGCCGCCGTTCTTCTCGAATCTGCTGCCGGAGGGTCATCTGCGCGAGTACCTGGCGACGCGCGGCGGGGTGCATCCCAACCGGGAATTCTTCCTGCTGTGGCTGCTTGGCGCGGATCTCCCGGGCGCGATCGACGTCCGCTCACTCGACGGCGAGGGGCCCCCAGGTGAGGAGGACGACGCGGAGGGAACGCAGGACCACAATCAGCCGCTGCGCTTTTCTCTAGCCGGCGTCCAGCTCAAGTTCTCGGCGCTCATCGACACGTCAAGGGGTCTGACGCTGCCGGTGGAAGGCGTCGGCGGCGATTGGATCGTCAAGCTGCCATCACCTCGTTTCGAGGCCGTGTCCGAGAACGAATACGCCATGATGACGCTCGCCGATGCCGTGGGCATCGACGTCCCGGAGGTGCGCCTCGTTGCCACCAACGACATCGGCGGTCTGCCGCAGGACGTGCCAGAGGCATTCGGCCGAAGCCTCGCCATCCGCCGGTTCGATCGGCCGCGCCCGGGTGAGCGCCTGCACACCGAGGACTTCGCGCAGGTGTTCGGCGTCTATCCGGAACAGAAGTACGCCAACGCCAGCTACAGCAGCATCGCTCGCGTCCTGTGGCTCGAGGTCGGCGAAGAGGGCATCACGGAATACACCCGTCGCCTCGCGTTCAACGTGCTCGTCGGCAACGCCGACGCACACCTGAAGAACTGGTCGCTCATCTATCCCGACGGCCGCACACCGAAACTAGCGCCGGCATACGACCTCGTCGGGACGATGGCGTACATTCCCGGCGACCGTCTCGCGCTGTCGCTTGGCGACACGAAGGAGTTTGCGCAGATCGACCTGAAGCGGTTCCGGCGATTTGCGGACCGCGCGGGACTACCCGCGGGCCTCGTGCTGGAGACGGTACGCGACACGGCCGCCACGGTGCGTCGCCTCTGGGGGACGCACGAACCGGTTCGCGCGCTTCCCGCGCGTGTTCGCGAGGCGATCGCCGAACATATGAAAACGGTGCCGCTGTGATCTCACACACGGAGCCCGATTGGGCCGACGCATCGCGGTGTTGTGCGGGCGCGACGCCCGGCTGAAAGTCTGGACCTACGACCGCGAGTTTCGAACCACGTGGCGGAAGCCGGATGGACGGGCCATCCCGATGGCCGTGCGCGTAGGGTCTGGGGATGCCGACTGTCGCGATGGCCACGCCTTCGCGATAGCCACGGCGGACAACCTCCACAGGGGAAAGGCTGGTGGGCGCGGATGGAATCGAACCATCG
>JBOGIR010000095.1:0-1696 GCA_050742335.1 Vicinamibacterales bacterium
TTCCGAAGGCGATGCCGATCGATGCCAACAACGTCATCTTTGAGCAGGCATTCGCTCGTCTCCTGGTGTTAGCCTCAATGCGTCAAAAACCTCAGGCGGCGCGTGCCAACCCTTTCTCGATGCGCTGGAAGCGCAGGCGTGTCGCCGCGTTATCCGTTAGTCGCAGCTGGGCGATACCATCGGGCCGCAGGAGCATCGCGGCGCGGTGGAAGACTTCAAAGCGTAACGTCTGCACGGTCTGGAGCAGGTGGAGGACGGTGTGTTTGCGGGTCCGCGTCCGCTCGTCGGCGACGGTGTCGATTTGAAAGTTCGTGAGGAGGTTGTGCGTCAGGGCGACCAGTTGCTGCCACGCGCTGTTGGCCGCGTAGGCATTGGTCGGCACGGTGTGAAATGCCAGCCCGCTTTTCAGCTGGCCGATAGTCTTCTCATGATTGCCGCGCCCAGCCATGAAGTGCCACAGGTTGCGGACGGTCAGCGGGAGATTGCTGGCCACCGCCGAGTACTCGTAGTAGCCGTCGTTGGGATCGAAGAGATCCAGTTGAAAGTTCTTGGCCGTCCGATGCCGGACCTTCTTGCGATAGATCGTCACCGCGATCGGAAAGCCCCACGGCGTGATCGCGTCGGGCAGCGCGAAACCGCTCACGTCGTGGGACACCCGCCGCCACGGGGGCTGGCGCCGAATCTCGGCCTGCAGATCCAGCCAGGTATAGAACGGCACCTTGATGGCGTACGCGACCGGCCGCCCGCGCAGCCAACGCAGCACATCTTCGCGAAAAAAGGCCGCATCCATGCGAAAGCGGATCCCGCGGCTGCGCCCGAGGGTGACCACCAGTTGCGCCCACAGCTCCCGCAGAAACGGCAGGCTCGCCTTCCCGTCGTGCACGTTGCCGGACCGGTTCTTGACACGCAGGATGTGCGTCGTCTCAGCGACGTGCGCCAGGATCGGGTAGTAACTCGGCACCTTCCGGTGATGCGGATTGAACCCGCGAAACGCCCGTTCGACCTGCAGACCGGTCGAGACCACCACGCCATCGACGTCGATCGTGATCGTGCCGAGCCCCACGGCGGGCAAGACGCGGGCGATCACACCCGCGTTGAGATCCTGCAGGCGCCCCACGGTCGTCATCGTGAACTGCTTCAGCCAGCGGCTCACCGTGCGCGCCGTCGGCACGCGGTGGAGGCCGGCGAAGCGGCGGAACAGCGGATCGTCCGCCACATAGGCGACGTGCCGCAGACGCCGCCCGCCGACGATGAGCAGCCCGACCAGCAGCCGCACCATCGCAACCACGCCGTAGTCACCCCAGGTGGTCGTGCCGCAGAAGACCTCGCGCACCAACGCGTTGAAGCGCGTGCGGCGCAGATAGCGCGCGAACAGCTCGAGGCCGGCATACGACGTCAGCGCGACGTCGCCAAAGTCGAGGGCCAGATCCCCATTGACACGCGCCTGCAAATCGAGTTTCCTTTGTCTCACTGTCAAAGGCCTTTCGTTGTGGCCGTGGAAGGTTGGGTCGCGCCTCCTTTCAACCACAACGGCGGGCCTTTTTCAATTTCAAAGCAATGCGCCGCCTGAGTTTTTTGTCACATCAGGGTTAGGATTGGCAATATCTGCAAGCCGCTGGACCTGAGTCCATTGATGGGAGAGCGGATCGACTCGGAACACTCCGATGCCGTCGCCACCGCTGTCACGGCCGTCGCC